>JAFQHQ010000001.1 GCA_017397885.1 Clostridia bacterium
AAGGACCTCAAACGGATGAATTTTTGAGTAGCTTTTGGTGCGAAGGACGCAGGAAGGCTACTCGCCTTTCAAGGACGACAAGCCAAAAGATACCGAAAATTCACCGTTTGAGGCGTCTTCAGTGTTGGTTGTTAAGGCTATAATTTAAAAACTTTTACAAGAAAAACTTAACGTAATTGATATATTATAAAAATTATTTCAGGAGGTTTGTTATGCAACCAAAAGTTCTTAAAACAGGAGTTGCTTATCACGGCAACAGAATTCTCAGACACGTTGAAGAAGATATGACCGATATTGTTCGTCACAACATGGACATTGTTGTTCATATGTTTTCCCACAACGACTGGGACAGACACCTTGGCGTTATGAAAAACATTTTTGACATCTCAAAGGAAAGAGGTCTTGAAGTGTGGGTAGACAACTGGGGGCTCGGAGGCCCTCCGGGAGATAAATCTCATTTTCTTCAGTACCATCCCGAAGCACATCAGGTTTATTCGACAGGTGAAATAAATCCCGTCAGCGTGTGCTTCAACAGTCCTGCCTATGTTCAGTTTACCCGTGAATGGATTGATGCTGTAGCACAGTGCGGCGGAGACAAAATCTTTTGGGATGAGCCGCGTTTCTATGGTGTTAAAGCCGAAGGAGGCGACGAAAAGTTTACTTGTTGCTGTGAAACCTGCAAAAAGCTTTTTGAAGAAAAATACGGTAAAAAAATGCCAAATGAACTTACCGATGAAGTGGAAGAATTCCGTCAGCAAAGCATGGTAAATTATTTCAAAAATGTTGGAGCCTATGCAAAACTCAAAGGTCTTGAAAACATCGTTTGCACTATGCCTCACACCATAGGGCAAACAGAGGGACTTATGAGTGTTGACGAAATATGCGATCTCGGAATTGACCCATACTGGTCTACCGGCAGAAACAAAAAAGACGGAAAATACATAAAAGAACCCTATGACTTTGTATATGACATCACAAAAGAATGTGTGGACGGTTCTGCAAAGATGGGCAAAGATTGTAACATATGGATTCAGGGGGTTGACCTCAGAGCAGGTCACGAAGCCGAAATTTTTCAGGCGGCAGATGCTGCATATGATGCCGGAGCAAGAACAATACTTTTCTGGAGCTTCCGTGGTGGTGAATCCAACACCTATAAATCTGATATATGTGAAAAGGTGTGGCACATTGCAGGCGAAGCAATGGGTCGCATAAAAAACAGAAATCTTGATGAAATCAGAGATTATTATTACAATCGTAAAATGAACAAATAATTTTTATATTCTGAAAATAATATAATCTAAAATTTGATTTACAAGGGGGAAAATTTTTTCCCCTTGTATTGACATATATAACTTTCTGTGTTATACTTTGTGCAATCGGTTGCATAAGGGGTGGATTTATTGGCTGAAGTTACAATATATACAATTGCAAAAGAACTTAATATGACATCATCAATGGTAAGTCGTGCATTTAATCCAAATGCACGAATAGCCCCCGAAAAAAGAAAGATGGTTCTTGAACTTGCCGAAAAATATGGCTTTTCACCCAACAAACACGCTTCAAGGCTTTCCATGAAACCCATAAACATCGGCATAATATTAAGCTCAAGATTTGATGTTAACACCCAAAAAATGACCGAAGGCATAAAAAAGGCTCATTCAAGGCTCAAGGATTATAAAATAAATTATGATATAAGTGTTATTGATAAAAGAAAAAACACAGACAAAGACTATGTTGATGCACTTGAAAAATATGTTAACTATGATGGCATCATAGTTACCGGAATGAGCTCTCCAAAGTGCTCCGAAGTTCTTAATTGTTTTTATGAAAAGAACAAAAACATTGTTCAGGTTCAGGCGGTAAATGAAAATACAAAATGTCTTTTTTCCTCAAAACATAATGAAGAAACAGCCTCAGCACTTGCGGCAGAATTTTTGTCAAACTGTCTGCGTTTTTCAAAACGGAAAAATGTTTTTCTTTTCACAGGCGACCGTGAAAGTCGGCTTCATTCAAAAGCCGCAAACGCCTTTGAAAAAATGTGTAAATCATGTGGTCTAAACCTTGTCGGTTGTGCCGATATGGGAGACAGCGAAGATAAACTTTCAAAGTTTTTGCCTACATTTAAAAGTGAGTATTTCGATAATGTAGACGGAATTTATACTACAAGCGGTATTTGTGAATCTCTTTGCAAGTTTCTCGAATGTGAAAATGACAAACCTGTGTTTGTATCTTTTGACACTCATGATGTAATAAAAAAATATCTTGAAAATGGCATAATTTCCGCAACCATCGCACAGAATGTTTCAAGACAGATGGAAATTGCATTTGAAAATCTTGCTCACTATATAATAGATTTCGTTGAATGTCCTGATATCGTTTATACTGATGTTCAGATTGTAATGAAAAGTAATATGCATCAGTTTGATTAATTTATTTAAGAGTGCAAATCCGAATTCAATTATTAGGATTCGGATTTAAAATTAATAACTGTGCAACCGATTGCACAATTTAAAAGGGTGAATTACCAATGTTAGGTTTAACAGTTGCAGTTTCAATATCTTCCATGGTTTTTCAAAATTGTATTTTTAATAATGTAAGCAAAAAAGAACTGAAATCAAACGAAAGCATTTATAAGTACAATATATTTATATATTGTGTGTGTCTTTTGTTATTTGGAGTAATGATGATAAAAGAGGGAATGTCTCTCTACACATTGACACTGGGTCTTGTTTTTGGTGTTGTAACTGCTCTGAGTAATTTCTATAAAGTTCTTTCACTTTCCAAAGGACCAATGCATATCACACTTCTTGTCACCACCTCATCAATGATAATTCCCACGTTGTCGGGTGTTTTTTTCGGTGAAACATTCAGCATGACAAAACTGTGCTTTGTTTTCGTACTCATATTTTTTGTGTATTTGTCTCTCGACAGAACATCGGACAAATCTATAAATAAATCATGGCTTATTTGTTGTATGATTGCATTTGTCATGCAGGGGACAATTGGTGTACTTCAAAAAATACATCAAACATCAGATTGCAAAAATGAACTTAATTTCTTTTTGTTTGTATCTTTTTGTTGTTCGGCAATTTTCAACCGCATAAGAATCAAAGGAAAATTTTCCGATATCAAACTTGGCAAAAAAACCATGCTTCTTGCACTTTTTTGCGGTGTATGTACATATCTCAATAACTTTCTTAACCTAAAGCTTTCGGGGCTTATTCCATCGCAGGTTTTCTTTCCCCTCGTAAACGGAAGCACAATTGTCCTTTGCTCTCTGGCATCTGTTATTATCTTTAAAGAAAAGCTTACAAAAATACAGGTTATAGGGCTGTGCGGAGGAATATTATCACTTGTTGCTATTTGTATGGTAAAATAGGAGGTCATTATGGAAAATATTTTTGAACTCAGTCGTGATTGGTTTGAACCGGTCAAAGTGTTTGGTAATTTGTATTTTGTGGGCACAATTCCTGCGTCTGTTCATGTTATTGACACGGGAGATGGATTGATAATGCTCGACACGGGTTATCAGCAGTCTCTTTATGCAGTTATTGATAATATGTATAGAACAGGTCTTAATCCACATGACATTAAATATATTTTGCTGACCCACGGTCACATCGACCACTTTGGAGCCGCAAAAGCTTTGCGAGAGCTTACCGGTGCAAAACTTGCCATCGGAAAAGAAGACAGAGACTATGCAAACGGAAAACTTGATTTGTCTTATGCAAAAGAGCTTAATCTTGAATATAACGAAACGTTCGAGCCGGACATTTTGATTTGTGACGGAGATATTATTGAGCTTGGAAATACCAAAATCAAAGCTTTGGCAACTCCGGGTCATACACCGGGTGCTATGTCATATTTTTTTGACGTGACAAACGGGCAAGATATTTTCAGAGCAGGACTTCACGGCGGAATGGGTATTAATACACTTAGTCGGGAATTCTTGGATAAATACAGCCTGCCATATAGCCTGAGGGATGATTTCAAAAAATCTATGATGAGACTTAACGACGAAAAAGTTGATATTTTTCTCGGAAACCATATGCAACACAATCACACTACCGAAAAAGCAAAACGTGTTAAAAACGGCGATGTATATGCATTTGTCAATAAAGATGAATGGACAAAATATAACTTGTGGTGTATTGAAAATCTAAACAATATGATTGTTACGGAGGAATATAAATGAAACCGAATTTTAGTTTTTTGTATTATGGAAAACAATATCGTGCAACAGATAACGGAATTACAAATCTTGGTAACGGCATTAGTGTCACAATGGCAAAAAAAGAATATCTCAAATATGATGCAACAGAATGGGTGCTTTGGTTTGAAAACAAATCAGATAAAAAAAGCGGAATATTTTCAGATATATCAGATTGCGACACGCTTCTTCCGCTTAGTATACCTCAAGGAAAAAGACCCGGCTATATGCCAAAAGAAGGCGATGCCTGTGTTATTACCATGAATGGTATGGTTTATGGTGGATATTACTGGGAAAATGATAAAGTAAGTGCTTCTGAATATGGTTTTAATTATGAGTATTTGGATAAAGTGCCAAACAAGACAAAAAGCTTTGCAAACATCGGCGGAAGATCAAGTGAAGGAACAATGCCGTTTTTTGATGTGACAGCTTTGGATAACGGTTATATTGCAGCAATCGGCTGGACAGGAGACTGGAAAGCGGAATTTTCAAAACAGGATAACGGCATTCAGATTAAAACGGGGTTAAAAGAAACAAAGTTTTATTTGAAACCCGGTGAAAAATTCCGAACTTCTTCAATTCTCATTATGAAATATCATTCGAATGAAGATAAGTATAACAAATTCAGAAAGCTTATAAGAAATCATTTTTCACACAAAAGCTGTACCAATGCAACAAGAGAGGGGCTTATGGCTTTTGAGCTGTGGGGCGGTCTTACAAGCGATGAAATGATAAAAAGAATCAATGAACTCAAAAAATATGATATTAAATTTGAGGATATATGGATCGATGCAGGCTGGTATGGAAATTGCACAAAATGTGATGAAGCCTTTAGTGGTGATTGGGGAAAGCATACCGGAGAATGGGAAGTAAACAAGCGTGTGCATCCTCAGGAGTTAAAAGATGTTTCGGATTGTGCAAAAGAAGCAGGAATGCAGCTTATGCTTTGGTTTGAGCCGGAAACAGTAATAGAAGGAACACCGATAACAAAAGCGCATCCGGAATGGTTTATGGAATTACCGGACAGAAAAGATAAAATTCTCAATTATGGAAATGATGAGGCAACGAAATATGTGTGTCAGCTACTTGAGAGGTATGTAAAAAATCTCGGTTTGTCGTGCTACAGACAGGATTTTAATACAAAGCTTACCGAATATTTTCAAATGAATGACGAAGAAAACAGACATGGTATTACTGAAATCAAACACATTACGGGAATGTATAATGTGTGGGATTATCTGCTTGAAAAATTCCCCGGTCTTATTATAGATAACTGTTCGTCCGGCGGAAGAAGAATTGATATAGAAACCTTAAAACGTTCCATTCCGTTCTTCAGAAGTGATTATCAGTGTAATTTCAACGAAAATCCTGAGGTTTTGCAGACGCACAACTCTAACATATCATGTTATTTGCCATATAATGGATGCACAAGTAAAACAAAGAATGACACCTATTCTATAAGAAGTTCTTATTCTTCAAGTTGGGGCGGAGCGTTTTATAATGCCATATTCCAAAGCTTTGACGATGCAGATTTCAAATGGGCAAAAAGAATAGTTGATGAATACAAAAAAATTCGTCACTACTTCTCCTGCGATTTCTACAATCATGGTTCATCGGTGTTTGACGACACTTCATGGGCTATCTGGCAATATCACGATGCCGACTCAGGCAAAGGCATTGTTATGGCGTTCAGACGAAGCAATTCGCCTTTCGACAGAGTTGCAATTGAACTTCGGGGCATCGAAAAAGGCAAGGTGTGTGAAATAAAATCACTTGACAATCCTGAATTTAATGTTAAAACAAACAACCTCGAAATCATCCTCCACGAAAAAAGAACAAGTACCATATTTGAATATGAAGTAAAATAAAGTTGCAAAAAGCCACGTTATCGGTATATGTCGATAATGTGGCTTTTTGGTATAAATTGTATTGTATTTTAGATTTTTGTGTGTTAAAATGAGATTAAAAGATTATAGGTATATTTTTTATCCGGTCTTGACAAAAGTCGAATTGTGTCGATGGATTGAGTTTGAAACTTTCGCTTAAATATAATGAGGTGATAAAGCGATGAACGATTTGGAAAAACAAGTATTAAAGATAATTGGAGAAAATCCTGGTGTCAAAGCAAAAGATATTGCTGATTTAATTGGTTGTGAGCGCAGAAATGTAAATTCTGCTCTATATGGATGACTTAATAATCTCTGTTATCAGGACTCGTCTTATAAATGGTATCTTAATGGGAGCGAAAAACAACAACAGTCTACAGAACCTATAGTTGAACCAGATAAACAACTGGCAGATATATGTAACTATTACTTAAACTGCTTGAGTTTAGAAGAAAATAATGGGATATCAGCTTATTTAACATCTAACTTTTCGCTTGATTATGCAGAATTATCCAGTTTAAATGTTGATGGTGCAGATGTAGATGTAGCAAAACTCGTTAATAAAGTATCAAATGGAAGAAATCTGACTGCTTATGTAGGATATCCTGTTTCGATTAAAAAGTTTTTTTCAACAAGAACTAATCAGGAGTATTTTAAAATAGCCCCGGTATTCTTGTTTCCAGTAGAAATATGTGGTGGGTCAGTTAATGTTGCTAAAATTCCAAATGTGAACATAGAAATCATAAAGCAATATTCTTCACACGATATAAATAGTGTAGTTTATGATTTGATTGACCTTGAAAATGAGTTAGGATTATCTGCAAAAGATGTAGACGTCGATTTAGATGAATTAGTTGCAAGATTACAAAATATTCGTCAATGGCAATGGAAAGAAACTTTAGATCCTGCGATAATAAGTATCAAAGAATCTGTTCAGACTATTGAACAAGAAGGTATTTATAACAAAGCTATATTTATTGTAACAGAAAGGTCACCCTATACTGTAGGGCTTGAGTCTGAATTATCACAATTGGCTCAGTTAGATGAAGAATCGTATAAAAATACAGCTTTGTATGATTGGGTTCATTGTAATGATGAAACAGATTCTATATTGTTTGTTGATGATTCGCCACTGTTAGAGGTTTTACCTATGAATTCAGAACAAGAACAGGCTGTAAGACTCTCTTTGAATAACAAATTAACAATTGTAACAGGACCTCCGGGAACCGGAAAATCACAGGTTGTAACTAATTTGATGGTCAACGCAGCGTGGAACGGAGAAAACGTGCTATTTACCAGTAAAAACAATAAGGCTGTCGATGTTGTTGAAACAAGAGTTAATTCGCTTGGGAAACGCCCCATTATGCTACGCATAGGAGGAAATCAATATGCATATCATTTGGCAGAGTTAATATCTGACCTGATATCAAATAGTGCAGATCAAAATGAACAATATGAATACAAAAGATATCATTCTTTATATCAAGAAAAAGTTTCAGAATATCAAAAACTCAAAACTGTTAAAGAAGCAGCTGTTAATATAAGAAATCATGTTGATCATATGGAACAAAAGGTATGTGAATTACGTGATAAATGGAGCGAGTGGATCACTACTACTTCTACAAACGATGTTGAAGAATGCGAATTAGCAGTTAAGGAATATACTATAGCATATACCGAATGGTTTAAGGCGCAGAATTCTTTGCTTGGTAAATTGCTTTGGCCATTTATTGGAAAGAAAAAGGCTGGCTTTCTTGAAGATTGTTTAAAAAATTTAAACAAATACTTTGATAAATATAATTTACAAACCGTTTCAGATGTTTCTTGTCTTGTTAACGATAAGTACCATGAGCAAAACAACAAAATCGGGGAACAATTATTATATGCGCTTCGTACGATCATGGAATATCGTGAGTCTTTGACAGAACTTATAGAAACAACTCATTTTGAGGAAATAGACCGTCAACTAATAAGTATAAAATCTGAATTGGCTGAAATATCGGAGAAACTATGGAATAAGTGGCTCCTAACAAGGCAGTTAGAAATAGATACACAATGTCGCAGAGAGATGAACGAATATGTTTCTGCTATGCGTTTGATTGGCGATGTTGATCTAGCTGACTACCCGGATATAAGATCGAAATTCAAGAAATTACAGCAAAAGATGACAGCTTTTTTGCCGTGTTGGGCTGTTACCTCTTTGTCTGCAAAGGGAAAAATTCCATTTCAGGCCGGAATATTTGATATGGTTGTTATTGATGAGGCAAGCCAGTGTGATATTGCATCTGTATTGCCTATGCTTTATCGTGCAAAACGTGCTGTCATAATTGGCGACCCTAAACAGTTAAGTCATATCAGTACTGTTTCAAAAAGCCAGGATTTGAGTATGTTGCAAAAGTATGATGTAAGTATGATGTGGTCGTATTCTGTTAACTCATTGTATGCAATGGCAAGTAGTTTAGCACAACCATCTCATATTATACAGTTAAGAGATCATCACAGAAGTTTTGGAGACATAATTGAGTTTTCTAATGCGGAATTCTATGATGGCAAATTACGAGTTGCAACTAATTATGAAAAGCTTAATTATCCTAAAAATCATGCAGCCGGAATTCGATGGGTGGATGTTGTTGGAGAAACAATCCGTCCCCAAACCGGTGGGGCGTATAATAAAAGTGAAATTACAGCCATTGTTAATGAAATTAGACATTTGGTAATTGATAATGGGTATGAGGGTTCTGTTGGTGTTGTTACGCCATTCAGAGTTCAAGCAGAACGCATAAATAAAGAAATTGAAAACGATCCTGAATTGGGAAGGGTTCTTTTAAAAAACGATTTCCTTGTTGATACCGTACATAAGTTTCAAGGCGATGAACGAGATGTTATGTTTTTTTCGCCGGTAATCTCTCAGGGAACCAGTCAAGGAGCATTAGGTTTTTTGAAAAATACAGGAAATCTTTTTAATGTTGCTATTACACGTGCACGTGCCAGTTTGATTGTTGTAGGCGACGCGAAATATTGTTCAAAGTGTGGTATTTCCTATATGGAACACTTTGTTGAATATGTTAACCGCATTAAAGTGGAACAAAAATTCGAGCTTGAATATCCTGCTGATAGACAATATCCTAAGGTTTCTAATCCTGAACAAGTATCTGATTGGGAAAGATATTTCTACACTGCTCTTTATGACAGCGGTATAAAAACTATGCCACAGTATCCTGCAGATAAGTATAAATTAGATCTTGCGATTATTAAAGGTGATCGTATGTTGGATATAGAAGTTGATGGGGAAATGTATCATAAAGATTGGAATGGAGAATTAAGCTACAGAGATCAACTTCGCAACCAACGTTTGTTTGAACTTGGTTGGGATGTTAAACGTTTTTGGGTATATGAAATTCGGGATAATTTGCAAGAGTGTATAGAGAAAATTAAATTGTGGTTAGCTGAAAGCATATGATAGACTCAGCGACATCCTAATCTAAGCTTTACTTGTATCAAGTCTATAAAATTTAAAAGAATAGTTTGTCGATAATAAATATTTACATATCGGGCAGGAAAATCTTATATTCCTGCGGGTTCTGATGAAAAATGTTCAGGTGAAAATAGTAGGTCTATTATTCACTGTTCGCCGGTTTTGACAAAAGAAAATTATATTTATTAAAAATTATAGGAGAATGACAATGTTTGAAAACTTAAAAAAATTTTGCGATTCGTTTTTGACTCTCGGGGTTCCGGGAATTGATTTGGCAGTCTTCAAAGACGGAGAATGCATTCTTCGTTATATGAACGGTTACAGCGACCTTGAAAACAAGGTTAAAATGAGCGGCAAAGAAAGATATAACATCTATTCCTGCTCAAAGATTATAACCTGCACTGCGGCACTGCAACTTTTGGAAAAAGGCTTATATTCACTTGAAGATAAGCTTTCTGACTACATGAGCGAATTTGAAGAAATGACAGTCAAAACAGAAGACGGAGTAAAAAAGTGCGAAAAACCTATTTTAATTAAGCATCTGTTTGAAATGACAGCAGGTTTTTCATATGATTGTAATTCTCCTGAGATGAAAAAAGCTTTTGAAGAAACAGACGGCAGATGTCCTACAAGGGAGACAATGAAATATCTTGCAAAAGACCCCCTTGATTTTGAACCCGGTGACAGATGGAACTATAGCCTGTGTCACGATGTACTTGCGGCTCTTGTTGAGGTTTTGTCGGGAGAAAAATTTGAAGATTATGTAAAGAAAAATATTTTCGATGCACTTGGAATGAACGATACAACGTTTATGCTTCCTGAATCTGAAATTGGAACCATTGTTCCACAATACGCTTTTAAAGATGGAAAAGCCACCGACATCGGGAAGCCCATATTCAACTATAAAGTGGGCAGTGAATATGCATCGGGGGGAGCAGGTGGGATTTCCACTGTTGACGATTACATAAAATTCCTTGAAGGCCTCAGAACATATAAACTTCTCAAAAAAGAAACTCTTGAACTGATGATGACTGACCGCCTGACAGAGCATCAGAAACGTACCTACTGGACAAGCAGAACTCATGGCTACGGTCTTGGTGTTCGTTGTCCAAAGGGTGACGACATATACATTGATTTTGGATGGGGCGGAGCTGCAGGAGCGTTTGCCGCTGTGGATATTAAAAACGGAATTTCCATATATTTCGGTTCTCACATTCTTGCTTCACCTGCCCAGGGAATCAGGTCAATGCTCTATCGCTTTGTAAGAGCGGAGCTTTTTGATAAGAGTGATTTTGATAATATATACAAAACCCTTGAGGAACTGTATGATTACAAATTAACCTATTAATCTGCAAACCTTTTATAAAAGGCTTGATTTTTGCAGTGGAATGTAATATACTGTATCTGAAATCAGATAAATAAGGAGCTAATTGATGAATAATTCAAAAGAAAAGCTGAGCCTTCGGTGGGCTTATATGGTACTTGGCGTGGTTGCAATGCTTTTTGTAGGTATTTTGTATGCGTGGTCAATTTTAAAATCACCATTGTCTGCAGAGTTTGGATGGGGGACATCGGACCTTGCGCTTAACTTTACCATAGCTATGACGTTTTTCTGCATAGGCGGTTTGCTTGGTGCCAAAATTTCCGGACGTGCAGGACATAGGATTGCACTTTTGACATCGGGCATTCTTTCGGCGTCAGGATTTATTCTGACCTCTGTTTTGACCGGTGGATCTGTACTGCCGCTTTATGTTACATACGGAGTTCTTGCGGGTCTTGGCATAGGAATTGCATATAATGTTATTATTTCAACAGTCAGTGTGTTGTTTCCGGATAAAAAGGGTTTGTGCTCGGGATGTCTCATGATGGGATTTGGGGCATCTGCCTTGCTTCTTGGTAATGTTGCGGACAGTATGTTCAATAGTGAACTTGGCTGGCGCAAAACATACATAATCCTCGGAATTTCAATTTTCGTAGTTGTTTCACTGGCAGGGTTCCTGCTCAAAAAGCCGGAAGCGGATGTAACATTTCCACAACCGAAAAAAACGGGAAAAACTTCCGCTGAAGAATTTAAACCCGTCGAATTAACATCGGTGCAAATGCTTTGTCGTTCTTCGTTTTGGCTGGCATTTATCTGCATATCATTTCTTGCTGCAGTGGGAAGCTCGGTTATAAGCTTTGCCAAGGATTTGGCACTGTCGGTTAATGCTTCCGAAGCACTTGCCGTTTCTCTTGTAGGTATACTTTCGGTGTGCAACGGAATAGGGCGTATTCCCACGGGTGTAGTCTACGATGTTTGCGGACGTCGCAAAACAATGCTTTGTGCAAACATTCTCACAATTTGTGCCGCCGCAGTTACACTCATTGCTGTGTCGGTTGGCTCTTTGCCTCTTTGCATTGCGGGGCTTTGCCTCACCGGTATGTCCTATGGTTCATGCCCGACAATTATGACTGCGTTTACTTCTTCATTTTTTGGAATGAAGCATTTTTCAAACAATGTTGCAATTATGACCTTTACCGTAATGATTGGTTCTTTTATTGCCACCGCATCAAATAAGGTTTTGGAACTTACCGGCGGCTACACCGGTTCCTTTGTGATGCTTTTGTCGCTGACGGTTGTTGCCCTTGTTTTGAATGTGTTTATTCGCAGACCATAAGTTTCTAATGACGAAGGTGTGTTTCTTATTAAACAACCTGATGCGTAAGTTTTGTGAGATAATAAGAAAGTATATTTTTATATTAGATTATTATGCCAACCGGATATTGTTGCCGGTTGGCATTTTAAATGTATAAACATAGCCATAACAACCGTTGCTGTAGAGTTGGTTGTTATGGCTACTTTTTGTTGATGATAATACGAGATTTTAATGCCGTATCATATGCTTTTGATGTTCTTTCTGAGAGTATGTCCGGTGGCTTGCTTATATTTCCTGCAAAGATGTGCCGCATCATAAAAACCGAGTATTTCGGCAATTTCATTCAGTGAGCAAGGGGAGGAGTTGACAAGCTGTTCTGCTTGAGTAAATCTGATATGATTGCGATATTGACTTGGGGTTAGTCCTCCGGTATATGCCTTGAACTTTCTTGCAAATGACGATGTGCTCATGTAGCATTTTTTTGCAAGCATTTCGTTTGATATGGCTTGTTCGGGATGCTTGTTTATAAAGTTTATAGCAGGATAAATATCTTTATAAATTGATTCAAATATGGTGTCCGAATTAGTTCCGGCGAAAAGCTTGTCAATGAGAGAGAACATTTCAGCTTTGAGCTTTGCCATGTTGGTGGATTTGTTGAGAAAACAGTAGTGAATCATCTGAAAGCTTTTGAGAATACTGTTGTCGGCATCTTTCATAACGATTATGGGGTTTTCGTCTATGATAACCTGCGTGCCGTCGTGAAGATGTATATCAAAACATATTCCAAATCCCGTGGAGGTTTCATTAACCGGAACTGAGGTGTAGTTTGAATTGTCCGGGGCAAAGAAAATATCATTTTTGTTTATTGTAAGAAATTCAACACCCTTTTTAAAAAATCTTCTTTTACCTTCGGTATTAAAATATAAAAGATTGTTTTTGCGTTTGGTATGTTCATAGTTGTATGTGCCAAGGTCTGCGGTTGTCTGTATGCCAACGTTCACGATTTTCAATATGTAGTCAAGCGAACACAAATCACTGCAACTTATTTTGAACATATAAACTCACTTCCTTTTCAAATTCATATTAGCATAAAATCGAAATAATAACAAGTATATTTTCCAAATTTGAATTCAGCATACAATTTTGACAAAATTTTGTATAATGACTTTTTTGATTAGATTTTATATAATAATAACATAAGAAAGAGGTGTTTACTATGAAAATAGGACTAATTGACAAATATCTTGACGAATGGCACGCAAACAATCTTCCCACTTGGCTCAGAGATGAAACAGATGACATTGAGGAGATATATGCCTATGAAATGATGCCCTCACCCAATGATGGCGGAATATCAGGAGAGCAGTGGGCAAAAGAACACGGGGCAATTCTGTGCAATTCAATAGATGAAGTTATAGAAAAGAGTGACGTACTCATTGTTCTTGCACCAAACTACCCCGAAATCCATGAGGAATTATGCGATAAGCCGCTAAGAAGCGGAAAGCTCACATATGTTGACAAAACCTTTGCTCCGGATGTTGAAGCCGCAAAAAGACTTGTTGCAAAAGCTAAAGAGCACAACACTCCAATGTTTACAACAAGTGCACTTCGTTTTTCAACTCAACTCAAAGCTCTCAACAAAGAAAATGTTGCAACGGTATCGTCACGAGGTCCCGGTCCCTTTGAAATGTATTGTATTCATCAGATAGAACCTTCTGTTGTGCTTATGGGCAATTCTCCCGAAGCTGTTATGTTTATCGGAACCGAAGAAAAGCCTGCCTATGTAATACGCTTTTCGGGTAACAAATTTGTAACCTGTCATCAGTTCGGCTGGGAAGGTAAATTTGATATTGCTGTGGGCTACAGCGACGGAAAGAAATCGGTTTACACGGGAGAATGTACCGACTTTTTTGAAAACTTTACAACAGAGCTTGTAAAATTTTTCAAAACTGGTGAACCTCCGGTTGATTATAAAGATACATTAGCAGTAATTGCTATCCGAGAAACTCTTCTCAAAGCTAAGGATACTCCCGGAGTGTGGCTTGAAACTCCTGACCTTAGCGACCAACGCTAATGACACTCTTTGAACATAATTCCGAGCTTGCTGAAAAGAGAATCATGCTACTCAAAGAGAAACCTATTTCCAATTATTATAATACCGGACGAAAGACAAAATAAAAATAAGTTTTTTGATTTCCTTAAAACATCAAGAGTTACATAATAAAAAAGGATTCAAATATATTAAAATTTTGAAAGGTGGAAAATTTAATGAAAATCAAGAAAATCTTTTCGCTGATATTGAGCCTTGCTCTCATCATCAGCACATTACCCGGTGCCATTTCGGCAAATGCCGAAGTGAGTGCCAACACTCCCGAAACAGTGTACCCCGGTCTCACACTTAACTTCGATTCTCTCGAAGAGGCAACCGGTTCTGCTACAAACACTGAAATTGCATCATCAATAATAACCCTTGGCGGAAAAACAGGTTCGGGAACTAACCAATGGGTTATGGGCGTTAATAATGTAAACTCTGCAGGAAGTGGGAAATACTTTGCAGACATAGTAAAAAACGGCACCGAAGAAAATTCAACTCCGGCTCTGCTTTTTAGGATGAACACCGGTGGTTCCAATTCCGGCCCGCAGATTCGTTTTATGGTTGAAAAAACATGGTACCGTAATCAGGGACAGACTGTTGGTGCTGTTCATAGCATCGAAATGGATGTTACTCCTCTTTCGGGTGCCTACATCCGTCTTGTTGCCGCTGCACGAACAACAAGACAAGAGCAGATTCCCTGGATATATATTTTTAACAACGGAAAAATCGCCAATACACAAAGCAAGTATACAATCGGTCACACCTATCATGTTAAACTTACCTTTGACACAGCTGCTTTAAAATACTATTTGTGGCTCGACGATGTTCTTTATGAAGAAAATTCATACACGCCAACTGCCGCTTCTCTTAATCCCAATACCATTTCATTTATTGAATATACAATGGTAGATCAGTTTACAGACATTTCTGCGGAAAATGAAGCAAAGCTTCTTATTGATAATTACAAATCTTACTACACTTATGATGCTCCTGCTGCGGTTTCAGTCGGTTATACCGATTCTGAAGGAACGGCTGTTGAAGCAGACAGTGTTAAATATAATGCACAGTGTGTAAATGTTACTTTAAGCAGAGCAATTTCCAACACTGCAGGCAACATTAAACTTCGCAGAACCGGTGGGGCAGACGTTAGTGCAACAGTTGCAGTTTCCGATGATGGGAAAAATCTTACGTTGTCTCCTGCAGATACATTTTTGCCCGGAGCTTCCTATGAAATAGTTTTAGATTCTGACATTACATATGATGTATTGCATGCAAGCAGCTCCGAATACAGCACAACAACAGAAACCAGAGCTCTTGGAAATAGTCTTGCGATTCCTTTCACAACTCAATCGGAAGTAATGATTTTATCTCCCGAAAACGGTGAAGAGATTTCTTCTGATGCTCAGAGTGTAACACTCACAGCCTCGGTTGAAGATGATGTAACTCTTGTTGAATTCTATGTTGATGAAGAACTTGTTGGAAGTGCAGTACCCACAGAGAATAATCTTGCATCCCTGAATGCGTCGATTAAAGATATGGCTGTCGGCACAAAAGAAGTAAAAGCAATTTGCTACGGTGAGGACGTGTCGGTTCTTTATTCATCATTCCTGCTGAACCACAAGGCTGTCTACAACATTAACACTAACTTTTCGTCAGATTGCGAAAACAGCAGTGCACTTTTTAATTCCGCATATATATACATTGCCGGAGATGCTTCGGACAAATCAATTGTTCCTTCAACGGACATTGTTGCCAAAGGTGAGCAGGCGGCAAAATTTGTGTATAAAAAGCCCGAAGGCTCAGTCGGAACAAACGGCAAACGTTATGCTTATCTTTATCTGAATGGCGAGAAGGTATACGGTAATAACAGAATGTGTGACGGAACACAGGTTGTTGACACTTGGATATACATTCCCAACAAAACAGACAGATACACTTTCGGAATGATGTGGAAATTTGTTTTTGGTGATGAAGTTCCTTATTCGGATGCAGAATGTACACAAGCCATGGCTGTTACTGCTTCGGATAAAAAGCTTCGTCTTGAAATTGGTCAGGAAAACATTTTCAACAAAGGTCAGCTGGGAGATACCGGTATCGGCTATGAACCCGGTTGGCATCATCTCAGAGTAGAACTCGACTACGAAAACAACACCAAAAAGACTTTTGTAGATTGTAACGAAATCTCAACGGTTGACCTCAAACCTTTGTACAATAGTGTATATTATATGAAAGATGCTACAGGTAATGTTATTTGTGAAGAAGGTACAAGCACACCAAAAGCATTTGAAATGATAGACAGACCTGCAGAAATGGCATACCTTGCCATCAATCATTACGATTGCCACTCTGCAACCGAAGCAGACACAGAATATCAGACAGCATTTATTCTTGATGATTTCAGCTACTACAAGGAATATGAAATTCCTGAGATTGCCGATGTTTCATATGCGGTTGCAGACGGTGAAAATATAGCGGTTAATGAAGAAAGCTACGCAATAGATGCCAAAGCAACCGAAATTTCTGTAACACTTGAAGGTAAATATGCCCCCGAAGCTGTAAATTCCGACAATGTTAAGCTCTATGTTGACGGAACCGACACTGCATATGACTCTGTAGTTTATGAGGGAGATGTGGTAACAATCACAAAAGCAGACGGTTTCAAAGAAAATCAGAAGCTTGAAATTGTTTTCGGTAAAAATATGACTCTTGGCTATGCATATTGCATGGGCACAGTTGCCGGAATGGAAAATGCAGTTAAGCTTTACACTGCAAAAGATGGCTTATACTTTGATTCTTCCGTAGTTTCAAAAGAAGGACTTGCTGTGGCTTATGTTGACATCCGCACAATCAAAGAAGTGGTATGTCAGGCTCTCCTCGGAACCTACAATGACAAAACAATGATAGGCATCAAGCCCTTTGATGTAACTGCAAACGGCAAAGAATGTTTTGTAGTCAGCACTCACGCAGTAGGTGCAGATGAAGCAAAAATAATGGTTTGGAACAATTTGTCAGAACTCACACCTCTTGGAGAGTCTGCATCCGTTATCATTCAATAAAAGATTTTGACTCAGATCGTTACAAATGTGGTCTGAGTCAAATTGCCTAAACACACATATTCAGACACATAAGAAAGGAACAATAATCATGAAAAAACTGTTATGTGCCTTAATAATTTTAACACTAATTTTCCCCGTTGGGGTTTTTGCTTCGGGAGAAGTGAGCACAAACACTCCCGAAACCGTATATCCGGGGATGGAACTTGACTTTGATTCTTTAGAGGAAGCAACAGGCACACAAACCGACACATCAATTGTCTCTTCCATAATCACTCTTGCAGGTGACACGGGATCAAGCGCCAACAAATGGGTTATGGGCGTTAATAATGTAAACTCTGCAGGAAGCGGAAAATATTTTGCCGACATTGTCAAAAACGGTACCGAAGAAAATCCGACATCGGCACTGCTTTTAAGAATGAATACCGGCGGTTCAAATTCCGGTCCACAGCTCCGTTTTATGGTTGAGAAAACCTGGTACCGTAATCAGGGACAGACAGTTGGTGCCGTGCACACAATCGAAATGGATGTTACTCCGCTTTCGGGCACCTACATCCGCTTGATTGCCGCCGCACGAACAACAAGGCAGGAGGGCCTTCCATGGATATATATTTTCAACAACGGAAAAATCGCCAATACACAAACCAAGTATGCACTCGGACACACCTACCATGTTAAGCTCACCTTTGACACAGCTGCCTTAAAATACTATTTGTGGCTCGACGATGTTCTTTATGAAGAAAATTCATACACTCCAACTGATGCTTCTCTTAATCCCAATACCATTTCCTTTATTGAATTTACAATGGTAGATCAGTTTACAGACATTTCTGCAGAAAATGAAGCTAAGCTTCTTATTGATAATTACAAATCCTACTACAACTATGACGCTCCTTTGGTTACATCGGTTAGTTATATCGATAAAGAGGGAAATAGTTTTGAGTCCGATTCTGTTAAATATAATGCAGGCTCTGTTAATGTTACATTGTCAAGAGTAATTGGCAATGTTGAGGGAAATGTTACCCTCAAAAACGAAAACGGTGATGAAATTCCCGTAGCATCGGAGCTTTCGGAGGATGGTAAAACAGTTAGTGTGATACCAGACGATGAACTTTCTCCAAATGAGAATTATGAGATTGTCTTAGGCTCTGATGTGACATATGATGTGTTGCATGCAAGCAGCTCTGAATACAGCACCATAACAGAAACAAGATATCTCGGAACAGAAATTGTTGCAAAGTTTAAAACACAATCCGAAAATATTATAGTCCTTCCGAAAAGCGGCGATCATATTGCCGCAAAAGATGGTAAAATAACATTTTCAGCAAACGTGAAAGAGGATGTAACCTCTGTTGATTTTTATGTTGACGACTATTTGATGGGCAGTGCAGTTCCCGATGATAATCTGACTGCAATCCTCGAAGCCTCGGCAGATGAACTTGCAATCGGTCAAAAAGAACTTAAAGCTGTTTTTCATGGCACAGAGGATATTGAGCTTAAAACGGATTTCTGGCTTTCAAATCCCGAAAAAGCAAACAAAATTGTTGAAAAGCTCGGAGAAGATATTTCAAAGGAGGAATTCATTTCTCTTATCACCTCCAACGAAATTCTTTTGGAAATAAATAACGAAGATCGATTCTACAACGATAACAAAGAAGAGATCCTTACACTTTTGTATAACGGTGTCGATTCCTTTGACGATGTGGAGCATTTCGGGGAAGAGCTTGGCAGAGCATATGCTCTCACAGCACTTTCAAAAACTACACCCGAAGATGTTCCTTCATGTCTCGAGGTTAATGCAGAAAATCTCGGCATAGATTACGGCGCTGACTATGAAAATGAAGAAAGACTCGATTCCGAAGCAAAACAGGTGCTTTGTACATATCTTTCTTCCAAAGATTTTACAGAAAACTTTTCTGATTTTAAATCTGCATATTCGGAGCTTGTAATTCTTTCGGCAATCTCAACTGTCGATGTATGGTCCGAAATTGAAATTATTCTTACCAAAGATTTTGAAAATGAATTTGAAGCTATGCTTGAGGATAATTCCAACTATAAAAAGCTTCCTTCAAAACAAAAAGTATATCAGTATATGATGAACTATGACTATGATGAATACACAGACATTGAGGAAAACTTTGAAAAAGCCGCCAAAAAAGCTTACGATGAATACAAAGACAAAAAATCCTCAGGTTCTTCCGGCGGTGGGGGAGGAAGCAAAGGCTCTTCTTCGGTTGTAATCGACCCTGCAATCATAACTCAGCCAAATGTTCAGACTCCCGCCCCGAATGATGTTCCTGCACTATTAAATCAAAATGCCGTTTCATCCTTTGCAGATGTTCCTTCATCTCACTGGAGCTACAAGGCGGTGTCTGCACTTTCAGATGCCGGAATCATAAACGGATATGACAACAACACTTTTATGCCGGACAGTCCCATTACAAGAGCGGAATTTGCAAAGCTTCTTTCTCTTTCGTTCAACTTTAATAACGGTACTGCGAAGTTTGTCGATGTTTCTGACGTAGACTGGTTTGCATCGTCTGTAAAGGCTGCGGCATCCAGAGGAATAATTCAAGGCTATGAAGGAAGCTTTATGCCGAGCCGGAGCATCACACGTCAGGATGCGGCGGTGATGATATACAGAACATTTGCATATCTTGGAAAAACCTTAAACGGCAGAGCGGAATATGACGATGCTATGGATATTGCTCTTTATGCTCTTCCGGCAGTCGGTGCTTTGAAGGATAATTCCGTTATGGTTGGAAACAGCGGTAAATTTAATCCTGAAGCATCAATTTCAAGGGCGGAGGCATCTCAGCTTTTGTATAATGCAATAAACTTTATGAATCAAAATAAGGAGGCGAACTGATGAAAATTAAAGCTTTAATTCTTGCATTTGTTTTAATCTTCGGATGTACTTGTGCATACGCTCAGGAAACACCCGTTGCAAAGAGCGAAGTTGCAGTTTCACCGGGCAATATTTTAGATCAGCTTGGAATTACAGACGGAATAAATTTTTCGGATGCTCAAAATAACATCACAAGAGCACAGTTTGCCTCAATGATTGTTAAAGCAATGAATGTGAGCAAAACATCCTATTCAACGGTTAATTATTTTTCGGATGTAAAATCGGGTGATGATTTTGCCGATGAAATTGCAACACTTTGCTATCTTGGTATTGCAGGAGGCACAGGTGAGGGAAGGTTTTCGCCCAATGACGGTGTTACTCTTGGTGCAGCCTATAAAATGATTACCACAGCTCTTGGCTACAACGAATGGGCGCTTGCATACGGCGGGTGGCCCACGGGTTATGTGCGTATGGCGGGCGAGCTTGATCTTGACAATCTTACAAACAAGTCAACTGACGCATTCATTACCCTGTCAGATGCATGTGCTCTTATTGAAGAAATGCTGAAAACAAATCCTGCAGATGTTGGCTCTGTTTCCAAGGATGGCGTTGAATTTGTCAAGGCAGAGGAAACTCTCCTTGAACGTAGCCACAATCTTCATGCAATTGAGGGCGTGTGCGTGACCGCCGGTTCAGTTTCTGTGGATTCCGGTTTTGAATATGACAAAACAAAAACCATCACCTTGGACTATGCTCACACGTTTAAAACCAATGTCGAATATGTTGAAGAATTTCTTGGATATGAAGTTTTAGTGTGGTATGACAAAGATACCGATGTTGTTAAATGCATTGAAGCCACAGACAACAACACAACTGTTGAGCTTGATGCCGACGTTCTTTCGGGAATGACTGATTATTCTGTGTTAACATCAAATGAACAAACGGGAAAAGAAACAAAATACAATCTCGACAGAGGTTATTCATATGTTAAAAACGGCAGACTTTCCATTCCCGAAAAGGATGCATTTGACTTTGATAACGGAAAGCTTGTGCTCATTGACAACAACGGTGACAAAAAATATGATTTTGTCATTGCTCACAGAGCGGAATATTTTGTAGTCAGCTCTTTTTCCGAGTACGACCGCACAATATATGACAAAAATCTCGGTAATGTTCCCATTGTTTTTGAATCAAACGGAGACAATTATTGTGATATAACTGTTTTTGACAATGATGGAAATCCGATTTCCGAAACCGCTATGACAAGCATAAAGCAAAATATGATTCTCACGGTTTTCCGAAGTTCGGACGGAAAATATGTTAATGCCGATGCTTGCACTTCAACCGTTAAAGGAAGCATCAGCGAAATAGGTAAGGACTTTATTGTGATAAACGGAAATTCCTACAAAAAGAATTACTATTATGACCGCTATTACGGTGATATAGGTCTTGGTTATAACGGCGTGTTTCTCCTTGCACCCGACGGCACTGTTACGGCAGTTGATTCAACAGGTTACGGTGCAATGCAATATGGCTATTATCTTGACTTCAAGGTAGGTCCCGGATTGTCAACCACTGCAACAATAAAGCTTCTTTCAACATCATCCGAGATTTGTATCTATAATCTCGCATCAAAGATAAAGCTGAATGGTGTGAGTGTGGCAGCTACCGATTCATCACTTTTTGACGTGCTTTATGTAAATGGCTATCCCAACTATCAGGCAATAAGATATTCGCTGAATGCTGACGGTCTTGTTAATGCCGTTGATACAGGCAAAAATATCGACGAAAGTGCAGATGCGGTTCAAAAATACAGCGGAACTGTATATTCGGATGACAGCCTCACAAGATATGTTGACAAAACAGAAATTCACTATAAAATTACCGGACTTGCATATCCCTATTTCAAATTCGGTTCCGGAGTTGTTTTTAAAGTTCCCAAGAATTTGACGGGCACTGTTACCGGCAGATATGATGACAATCTGTTTTCTGTGATGTCTTACACCGAGTTAAAAGATGATGATAAGCTTACAGTTGATGCCTATGATTACAACGAAAACTTCGAACCGGGAGTAGTTGTAGCCTACATAGGTCTTGGTACCGGCGGCAGGGTTTCTGCGGCAACTCCGCCAATGAATGCCACTGCATATGTGGTGGATTCGGTTGTTGATGCCATAGATTCTGATGGTGAAATAACAAAAAAAGTTACATTGTATGATAACGGCAAATTCTTGTCCTACTACATCGATGAGAGAATTATTCCTACTCTTGAGGATGATAATCTTATTCCTGCCTCGGGTGATATTGTAAGAATAGTTTTGTCCGACGTGGATACTATTGGCGGAATAGCAAGAGATGTAATATACAATCCCGATACAAAAAAATCAAAAGTTCAGTATGGCGGAGATGTTTCTGCAAATCCGGGATATATGAATACATATATAACCGGTAAGGTGTTTTCTGTATCTTCTTCAATGCTTACCGTAAAATATGAAGACATAGGAACCGATTCGTCAAAATATTCACCGACAAAAGACGGCATATCTCCATATGCAATGACTTCGGTTCCTGTCATTGCAATTTATAATACCGATAAAGGTATTGTTGAACACGGAAGCTTTAATGACATACTCAGCATTCAGGCATCAGATGAAGCTGCGGCAAGCTATATTGCTCTTAAAACTTATTATCTGAGTCCGAGACTTTTGGTAATCTATAAATAACAGGAGGGAAGAACAATGAAAAATAAAATAATTTCTGTAATTCTTTCTCTCGTTATGATTATCGGTTGCATGTCTTCTGTGGCAAATGCCGAAAATCAATACATGCTAAACGAAGATTTTGAAAGCTATTCAGACGGCGGTGCTCCGTCGGCATCCTTTAGCGTCAGCGCTCCCGGGGGGTATGCTGTCAAAGAAACAGAAACAGGCTCCAAGGTTCTTATCGCAAGAAGTACTCTTTCTTCTGCAAGCATTTCGGCACTTTTTCCCGAAACAGCTATGGAAACCGTGTTTTCGGCACAGGTGTTAATCGGGTCAGATATGACAAGCGGCTCCCTTTTCACCCTTGCAGATTCTTCCGGTCAGAGCTTTGACATTATGAGGCTTTCCGATAAGGGCGCACTTACTCTTGCAGACGGAAAACGTCTCGGCAGCTTCAGATCGGGAGAATGGAAAAAGATTGCTGTTGCGGTAAACTTTTTCGAAAAACGAATGGATGTATACATAAACGGTAACGCTGTTCTTTCTTCGTGGAGATTCAATTCTTTGCTTACCTCCGCATCACAGCTTAAATTTGAACTTGATGCTCCCGGTGGTGAGAAGGTATCAAATCTTGTTGTTGACAACGTAAAGGTGTATTACGGTGATAAACCCGAAAAAGCCGATCTTCAAAAAAGATATCTTCCTTTGGCTCTTTGCACCGATTGCATATCCAAGGACATTGCCAAAGATGACACGAACTCATCTTCTTCCGATGCAAAGGGAACTGCCTATTTCTATCAGGATTTTACGGCAAAAAATATAGAAATGATTACAGCCAAAGAAAACATTCTTGAAATAGCAAGGATGCCTGAGGGCGATGAGCATCTTCATGCAATGCATTTCAAACGTCTTGATAATTCAAATGATTTCCATTCGGATTTCAGCCTGTCCAATCAGAAGCTTTGGCAGGAGTCAAAATATATTATAGAATTTGAAACATATATTGTTAAAAATGAAGGGGAATTTGGGCTGTCAATCCGAAATGCCGATTCCACAAGAAGCACACTTGTATCTGTAGAGGGAAACAATATCAAAGTCAATTCATCAAAGCTTGCAACCATCGATTACGGAACATGGGCAAAAATTATTGTTGCCACAGATGTTACCAGTCAGACCTGCACCGTCTGGGTAAACGGTGAAAAGGCATGTACAAATCTGCCTGTCGGCAACACACGTACCACACCACGTTCCATGAGATTTCATGTGTATGCCGGCTCTGACACGGAAATGTATGTTGATAACGTACGTGTATATTCAGGCAATATACCTTTTGAAGTCGAATTATATGAGGGCGAAAACGGAAT
Organism: Clostridia bacterium; assembly: GCA_017397885.1. Lineage (GTDB taxonomy): Bacteria > Bacillota > Clostridia > UMGS1810 > UMGS1810 > RGIG1828. The sequence goes on from JAFQHQ010000001.1 coordinate 24,270, forward strand.
AGCCACATTGATGGAACCCAACAGCGTGGCGGAAAATTACATTGACGATGCCGCAGTTTTCATGACCGAATGTGATTCACTGTATTTTGGCGGCAAAAAATATAAGTACTCGGATCTGGGTGAAAATGTTGTTATTGATAACGATGAATTTATGATATCAGAAATGCTGTTTGAAAAAGTATTTCCCGGCACTTCAAAAAAGATAAGCGCCCACACAAGGAATATATCGGATATAAATTATGTGGCGGTTGAAAAGGTATGCAAAGATGTACTTGGCTACAGTGTATATTCAGATGAACGTGGTTTTGTAATGGTTGATACCAACAGTCTCATAACCTATACCAACTCCAATGATACTGCTCTTGAGCCGATTGATGAGGTATATCGCTATATCCAGTTTGACAGGGAAAGCGGAAAAGAGCTTCTTTCGCAGGTCGAGTCATATGTTGGTGCAAAAGGTCATCCGAGAATTCTCACCAATCAGACACAGCTTGCAAAGGTAAAGGCAAACGCCAACTCCGATGCTCTTGTTTCCAAATGGCTCAGAGATGTGCTTGATACGGCTAATGCATATGTTAATTCGCCAATTGTTGAATATAAATTTGAGGGGGGAACTCTTCTCAATGCGGCAAGAGCGGCGCAAGTGTCAATTGTAAACACATCCACTGCCTATCTTTTGACGGGTGACACAAAGTATGCCGAACGTGCATGGCTTGAGATGGAAAATGTTCTTTCGTGGCAAAACTGGAATCAGGGAGGTCACCACCTCGATTGCTCCGAGCTTTTGCACGGGGTTGCAATCGGCTATGATAATCTCTATTCATATCTGACCGATGAGCAGAAGAAATTTGTTGTGGATAAAACCTATGAGCTTGTCCTTGAAGGATGCGTTATTCACTATTCACAGGAGATTCCCAAGCATGGCTGGCGAAAGAGTGTCGAAAACTGGGCAGTTGTGTGTTCGGGGTCTCTCATTGCAGCTTGTATAGCCTTTGGAACTGAGGGCTACTCTGAATATCAGGAGGAATTTGAATTTCTTTTGTCATCGGCAATGCGTACAATGGAATATCCGCTCATGTCATTCTTCCCCGATGGCGGTTGGTATGAAGGCTCAACCTATTGGAACTATACCGTGAAGTTTCTTACTCAATCGGTTCTGGCTCCGCTGTATTACTCAACAGGCTCGGTGCATCAAATGTTAGATCCCAAAGGCGTAAGCACCACCCTTGAATATATTCTTTATATGCAAGCAGGCAAGGGGGTTTCCTACAACTATTTTGATTCCCATGCAAGTCACCTGTCTACACAAGACGGATTTTTGATACCGACAATTCTTGGTGATGAAGACTTGACAAATCTCTGGCTCAAAAACTGTCTTGACGGTTCAAAAACAGGAACAGTAACCGGACTTTTGTGGTATACACCGACTAAGAGTGATACATCATTTAACCTTCCTAATGATAAATTTTTTGAAAGCACAGGTACGGGACATATGATAGGCGAGTGGGGTAACACCGACAATTCATTTGCGGCATTCCGTTCGGGTCGAAATGATGTCACTCATGCTCACCTCGACAACGGTTCATTCATCTTTGATGCTCTTGGTGAAAGATGGGCTATGGATCTTGGACCCGATGACTATAACATTCCCGGCGGCTATCACAACATTGATACCGGCTATCAGCTATACCGTAAGAGACCCGAAGGGCATAATACCGTGGTTATTAACTTCCGTGAGGATATTGCTTTTGAATATTACGGCGGCCAGGGTGTTTATTGCGAAAGTAATCTCATGGCTTCGGAAAGTAAGCCCAGAGGGGCATATATGGCAATTGACCTCAGTGACATCTACAAACACGACACAAAAAGCTACCTCAGAGGCTACTATTTGGGTGACAACCGAACCAGTCTCATAGTTCAGGATGAAATCGAGCTTCTTGAAAACGGAAGTGACATCAATTGGTTTATGCACACCGAAGCGGATGTGAAAATTGCCGAAGACGGCAAGAATGCATCTCTTACAATTGGTTCAAAAGAGGTTAGGGTTGAGGCTGTTTGCAACGCAGATTCATGGTATTTTACCACAACCGAACCAAAGCCTCACGAAACTGCTCCGGTAAGACCGGGACAACTTGAAGGAAACTATACAAATGCAGGAATAACACGACTTACACTCAAAGCCACCGGCTCCGGAAAGGTTAACATCACAGTTAAGCTCACTCCGGTTAAAAACAGTAATTCGTCTCCTGTAGAATTTGTTCCCATATCTCAATGGACAATTCCCGATGGTGAAATTCCGGAAGCAATCACTCTTACGGGAATAAGTGCCTATGGTGAAGTTATCGATGGCTTTGAACCCACGAAATATAACTACACCATAGATATTCCCTACGGTGAGGATGATCCTGTTATCACCGCAACCTCTGATGAGGGTACGGTTAGGGTAGAACAGTCTTCGGGTGATTTTGAACCTGCAAGGGTTTATCTTGCCGACGGTCAGGGCAATGAATATATCTACACCGTAAGCATCAATCCTGTTTCAAGACACATTGGTATCATGGATGGTATGAAGGTTGTATACGGAACTGCATCTGCAAGTCACATACCTCAAAGTGAAAATCCACCCGAACACATTGTTGACGGTAATTTGGAAACACGATGGGCGGCTCAGGGATCGGGACCGTGGTGTCAGACGGATCTTGGTAAAGTCACCGACATCGAAGGTGTTGCTCTTGCAATTTATGACGGTGAAAACAGAATTGCAAACTTTGAACTCTATATTTCCGAAGACGGGGAAAAATGGCAGAAGATATATGACGGAACTTCATCCGGAAAGACAAACGGATATGAGTCATATCTCATAAACGCCAAAGCACGCTACATCCGTTTTGTCGGATTCCAGAGCAATGTCGGCTCGTGGAATAGTGTACTTGAGCTTGGAGCTCTTGTTAAATAATGCAATATCGAATAAAATAATCAAAATCACCCCATATCCAAGCATGTAAAGCTTAGATATGGGGTGATTTTTGTATTGGTATTTTCATAAGTTTAATAATAAACCTGTACATTTTTCTTGATTTTTTTTGTTATTTATGTTACAATATATACAAATTAATGTACGAAAAATCGGAGGCTTTATATGAAACTGAAAAAAGTTGTAGAATTACTCGATGCCAACATCTTAAACGACTGCTACTCACAAGATACCGAGGTGCTTTCTGCTTGCGGCTGTGACCTTATGAGTGATGTTCTTGCCTTTGTAAAAGATCAGGCACTTCTCCTTACGGGTCTTGTTAATCCCCAGGTTGTCCGCACTGCCGAAATGATGGATATGAAAGCCATTGTTTTTGTCAGAGGAAAGACTCCAGGTGAAGAAATAATCGACCTTGCAAATGAGGCGGGTATTGCCGTTTTGTCAACGCAGCATCCTCTCTATCATTCCTGCGGTGTGCTGTACAGCGAAGGTCTTTACAAATAATTCGGAGGTGGTGCTATGAATTCGTTTAAAGTTCAATATACCATCGACGGTGAAGATTTTTCTGTTGCCGGTGAAGCATCAAGAAAATTAAAAAAGGTGCTTCAAAGTCTTGGAGTTGACCCCCAGATTATCCGTAAGGCTACCGTTGCTATGTATGAAGGCGAAATCAATATGGTAATTCATGCCGACGGCGGTGTTATTGATGCGGAAATTACTCCCGAAAAAATTCATCTTTTCCTGCGTGACAAAGGTCCCGGAATCCCCGATATCGCTCTTGCAATGACCGAAGGCTTCTCCACTGCTTCGGATAATGTGCGTGAGCTTGGTTTTGGTGCCGGAATGGGTCTTCCCAATATGGAAAAGTATACAGATTATATGAATATAACAACCGAAATAGGAGTAGGGACTACCATTGAAATGATAGTAAACACTTCTCTTTCTTGATTAAAATTCGGAGTTGATATAAATGGATAAGATAATACATTCCGTAACCCTTGACACAGACAAGTGTAAGGGTTGCACCAATTGTATCAAAATGTGTCCCACTCAGGCAATTCGCGTACGCAAAAACAAGGCAAAAATTATTAAAGAGCTTTGCATTGATTGCGGCGAGTGCATCAGAGTGTGTCCTTATCATGCAAAAAAGGCTGTCACCGACAGCTTCGATATGATTAATAACTATAAATATAAAATCGCTCTTCCGGCTCCTGCATTCTACGGTCAGTTTGACAAAGCGACCAAAATCGAATCCATACTTCATGCCCTCATCAAAGCCGGGTTTGACGATGTTTTTGAGGTTGCATATGCGGCACAGCTTATTACAAAAAGAACAAAAGAGCTAATTGCAAGCGGTGAGCTTGAAACACCGATTATAAATTCTGCCTGCCCGGCGGTGGTAAATCTTATTTCCACCAAATATCCAAGCCTTTTGAATAATGTGATACCGCTTATTTCCCCAATGAATCTTGCGGCAATTATGGCAAGGAAAATAGCCGAAGAAAAAACTCCCTACAAGGGCAGTGAAATAGGCATCTTTTTCATCACTCCCTGTGCGGCAAAAGCTACCTGCACAAAGTTCCCTCTCGGTCTTCCCGAAAGCGTTATTGACGGGGCTTTTTCATTTAAGGATATGTACCTTAAGGTTGTGCCTCATCTCAATGACAAAGAGTGTGAACAAGATCTTTCAAAAGCGGGATTCAAGGGCGTTTGCTGGGCAAATTGCGGCGGAGAGGTTGTGTCTCTCGAGCTTGACAACTACATAGCCGTTGACGGCATACATAATGTAATTCATGTTCTTGAAGAAATAGAAAACGACAAGCTTTCCGATGTGGAATATGTTGAGGCACTTGCCTGCACCGGCGGATGCGTTGGCGGTCCTTTGGCTGTTGAAAACAATTTTGTTGCTCAGACCAGAGTCAAAAAAATGGCAAAAACAGCTCGCGGAAACGGTGAAGCTCCCGAATTCGACATGGATCTTGTGTGGCAGACACCAATAAAAATCCGCAAACAACGCAATCTCGACGATGATATGTTTGTTGCTATGGAAAAGCTTGCAAAAATAGATGAAATATATGACCGTCTTCCAAAGCTTGACTGCGGTTCGTGCGGTTCGCCAAGCTGCAGAGCTTTGGCAGAGGATATTGTACGGGGCTATTCCAAGGAGTCCGACTGTATAATTAAATTCAAAGAAAAAATTGCTCTCTTTGCCAATGAGATGCTCGACGGCAGTGATAACGTAGAATAGGAGTGACAATCTTGAAAGTAAACGAATTGGTTCAAAACCTTGAACTTGAGGTTCTTTGTGAAGGCGAAAGTTTTTTCTCGGACATTGACGGTTGCTTTGCCGGTGACCTTTTAAGTCTTGCAATGTCCAATGTCAGAGCGGGAAATGTGTGGATTACCGTTCAGACAAACATGAATATTTTAGGTATTGCTTCTCTCACCGAAGCATCCTGTACAATTGTTGCAAACGGCATGAACATTCCCGATGCCGTAATCGAAAAGGCAAAGGAAGAAAATATTTGTCTTTTGCGTTCTGAAAAAGGAATGTATGAGCTTTGTCTCAGTGTTGGTGAACTCATATGAATTTGTATTACGATTTTCACATTCACACGTGCCTTTCGCCCTGCGGTGACGAGGATATGACACCCAACAACATTGTCAATATGGCAATTATCAAAGGTCTCGATGTCATAGCCATAACCGACCATAACAGTGCCGGAAATGTGAAGGCGTGTATGGATGCGGCGAAGGAGACAGAACTTTTGGTTATCCCCGGAATGGAGGTCACAACCTCCGAAGAAATTCACGCAGTGGTGCTTTTTGATAACCTTGATTCTCTTAAGACGCTTGAAAAGCTTATATATGACTCCGTTCCGAATGTCAAGAACAAGCCCGATATTTTCGGCAGACAAATATTTATGGATTCCGAGGATAATGAGGTGGGGGAGGAAGAAAAGCTTCTCATCACTGCCTGCGGATTTGACATATTTTCTCTCTACAAAAAAGTGACGGAGCTTGGGGGTGTTATTTTCCCTGCGCATATTGACAAATCTTCATTCAGTATTTTGTCTAATCTTGGTGCAATTCCGAGAGAACTGAAATTTCGTGCCGTGGAGATTAAAAACGCTCAAAAATGCACCGAATATGCCCTTGACTATAAGGTGATTCATTCGTCCGATGCACACTATTTGTGGGATATTTCGGAAAGAGAAAACTATATTTCCGCAGATGGAAAATCCATCTCCGATGTTTTGTACAAATTGCAACAAAAATCTACAATATAATTGTGCACATAAACGATTTTTTGATTTAATTGTTAAATTTATAGCAATCTTTTAAAAAGTATGTTATAATGCTAAAGTTGAATTAGTTTTATAATTTAATATTAATTATATTATTACTACAAGGAGGTCTTTTAAGATGGCTGAAATCAAAGCTCCGGCTTTTAAGGACACAGCTGAGCAGAGTGCAAAACTTCAGGAAGTTATTGCAAAATTCAAAGGTACAGAAGGTGCTCTTATCCCTGTACTTCACGAAGCTCAGAGCATTTACGGATATCTTCCGTATGAAGTTCAGAAAGCAATTTCTGAAGGTCTCGATGTTCCTATGGCCGAAATCTACGGTGTAGTTTCTTTCTACACACAGTTCTCAATTTATCCCAAGGGTACCTACAATGTGGCTGTATGTCTCGGTACTGCATGTTACGTTAAGGGTTCCGGCGACATTATTGACAAAATCAAAGAAAAACTCGGTATCGAAGTTGGTCAGTGCACAGACGACGGCAGATTCTCTCTCGAAGCTACACGTTGTATCGGTGCTTGCGGTCTCGCTCCCGTACTCACAGTTAATGACGATGTATACGGCAGACTCACAGTTGACGATGTTGACGATATCCTCAGTAAATATATGGACTAATCGGAGTTTGTAATCATGGTAGAAATTTCACTGCATATTCTTGACATTGCCCAGAATTCAATCAAGGCAAATGCCTCACTTATTGAAATCACCGTAGTGGAAAACATTGCCAAAAACATTCTTTCCGTCACGGTTACGGATAACGGATGCGGCATGGCGCCCGATTTTTTGAAGGATGTTACAAATCCTTTCAGAACTTCCCGCACAACCCGTAAGGTCGGTCTTGGCATTTCGATGTTTAAAAGTGCCGCAGAGCTTACCGGCGGAAGCTTTGACATAACGTCTGTGCAAGGGGAGGGGACAAGTCTCACTGCCGTGTTTGTTCACGACAGCATCGACCGTCAGCCTCTCGGTGATATGGCTTTGACAATTTCTGCAATCATTAATTCCAATCCCGAAATTGAATATGTGTATAAGCATGTGTTCAATGACAACGAATTTGTTTTTGACACCCGTGAAATCAAAAAGGTTCTCGGGGAAGAAATCAGTCTTTCGGAGTTTGAAGTGCTCCGCTGGATTGAACAGTATATTGAAAATGAAACTGAAAATTTGTACGGAGGTGCATAGAATATGAAAAGTTTAGCAGAACTCGAACAGCTCAGAAACAAAACTCTTGCAAGAGTTAATTTGAGAAAAGAAGATGACAGCAACATCAGAGTTGTTGTTGGTATGGCTACCTGCGGTATCGCTGCCGGTGCAAGACCCGTTATGAAAGCTCTTATGGACGAAATCGAAAAAAGAAACATTTCAAACTGTTTTGTTACTCAGACAGGATGCATTGGTGTTTGCCGTCTTGAACCTATTGTAGAGGTTTATATTCCCGGTTCCGAAAAAATCACATATGTAAAAATGGATGCTGAAAAAGCTGTGAAAATTGTTAACGAAACAATCGTAAACGGTAAAGTTATCAACGAATATACAATCGGCGCAGCTGAAAATAACTAAGGAGGTTTCTTCTGATGGAATTAGCAAGAGGACACGTGCTTGTCTGCGGAGGTACAGGATGTACTTCTTCGGGAAGCGCTAAAATTATTGAAGAATTTGAAAACTGCCTTAAGGATAAAGGACTGGAAAATGAAATCAAAGTTGTACAGACAGGTTGCTTTGGTCTTTGTGCTCTCGGTCCCATCGTTATTGTTTATCCCGAAGGTGCGTTCTATAGCATGGTAAAACCCGAAGATGTATCGGAAATTGTTGAAGAACATCTTCTCAAAGGTCGTATCGTTAAAAGATTGCTTTATCAGGAAACAGTTGTTGACGAAGATAATGTTAAATCTCTTAACGAAGTTGATTTCTACAAAAAACAGCAGAGAATTGCTCTCGTAAACTGTGGTGTTATCAACCCCGAAAGCATTGACGAATACATCGCATTCGGCGGCTATACAGCTCTCGGTAAAGTTCTTACCGAAATGAAACCTCAGGAAGTTATTGACGAAATCAAAGAATCCGGTCTTCGCGGAAGAGGCGGCGGCGGATTCCCCACAGGTCTCAAATGGCAGTTTACTGCTAACTCTCAGGGCGACAAAAAATATGTTGCATGTAATGCCGACGAAGGTGACCCCGGTGCATTCATGGACAGATCAATCCTCGAAGGTGACCCCCATAGCCTCATCGAAGCTATGGCAATTGCAGCTTATGCTGTAGGTGCCGATCAGGGTTATGTTTATATCAGAGCAGAATACCCCATCGCAGTTAACCGTCTCAGAATTGCCATCGATCAGGCTAAAGAATACGGACTCCTCGGCGAAAACATTTTTGAATCAGGTTTCAATTTTGACCTTGATATCAGACTTGGTGCCGGAGCATTTGTTTGCGGTGAAGAAACAGCTCTTATGACTTCAATCGAAGGTCACAGAGGTGAACCCCGTCCCAGACCTCCTTTCCCTGCAGTTAAAGGTCTTTTTGGCAAACCCACACTTCTCAACAACGTTGAAACCTATGCAAACATTACCGCTATCATCAACAACGGTGCTGAATGGTTCAAACAGATTGGTACCGAAAAGAGCAAAGGTACAAAAGTATTTGCTGTCGGCGGTAAAATTAAAAATACAGGTCTTGTTGAAATTCCCATGGGTACAACCCTTCGCGAAATCGTATATGAAATCGGCGGCGGTATCCCGGGCGGTAAAAAGTTCAAAGCTGCTCAGACAGGCGGACCTTCCGGCGGATGTATCCCTGCAGACCTTATCGATACTCCCATTGACTACGATTCTCTTATTTCAATCGGTTCAATGATGGGTTCCGGCGGTCTCATCGTTATGGACGAAGACACATGTATGGTTGACATTGCTAAATTCTTCCTCGAATTTACAGTTGATGAATCCTGCGGTAAATGTGCTCCTTGCCGTATCGGCACAAAGAGACTTCTCGAAATCCTCGAAAAGATTACAAGCGGTAAAGGTACTCTCGAAGATATCGACAAACTCGAAGAACTTTGCTACAGCATCAAAAATGCTGCACTTTGCGGTCTCGGTCAGACTGCTCCTAACCCCATTCTTTCAACACTTCGTTACTTCAGAGACGAATACATTGCACACGTTGTAGACAAGAAATGTCCTGCAGGCGTATGTAAGGCTCTTCTTTCCTATGTTATCGATCCCGATAAATGTAAAGGATGCAGCCTTTGTGCTAAAAAATGTCCTGTTGGCGCAATTGAAGGTGTTGTTAAGAATCCGTTCACAATCGATACAAACAAATGTATTAAGTGCGGTGTTTGTATGGAATCCTGTAAGTTTGGCGCAATCAGTAAGAAATAAGGAGAGAAATTACAATGGAAATGATTAATATTAAAATTAATGATAAAGACTACAGTGTTCCTGCTTCTTATACCATACTCGACGCAGCCAGAGAAGCCGGAATCAAAATCCCCACACTTTGCTACCTCAAGGATGTAAATCAGATTGGTGCCTGCAGAATGTGTCTTGTTGAAATCAAAGGTGCAAGAGCACTTCAGGCAGCTTGTGTATATCCTGTCAGCGAAGGTCTTGAAATCTACACTAACAGTGCAAAGGTCAGAGAAGCAAGAAGAGACACTCTTGAACTCATCCTTTCAAATCACGATAAAAAATGTCTCACCTGTATCAGAAACAGAAACTGTGAACTTCAGACACTTGCTGATGAACTTGGTGTTGATGGTCTCAGATTCGAAGGTGAAAACATTCCCTATGAAATTGACAACACATCCACATCACTTGTAAGAGACAACAACAAATGTATACTCTGCAGAAGATGTGTTGCTGCATGTAACAATCAGGCAATCTCTGTTATCACTTGTGCAGACAGAGGTTTTGCAACTCACGTTACACCCACCTATGAAAAAGAAATCAAAGATGTTGGTTGTATCTTCTGTGGTCAGTGTATCGTATCTTGCCCTGTTGGTGCTCTTTCTGAAAAGAACGAAGTACCTGCAGTTATGAAGGCTATTGACAATCCCGAAAAACACGTTGTTGTTCAGACAGCTCCTGCTGTAAGAGCAGCACTCGGCGAAGAATTCGGTCTTCCCATCGGAACACCTGTTACCGGTAAAATGGTTGCAGCTCTTCGTCGTCTCGGCTTTGACAAAGTGTTCGACACCGATACCGGTGCTGACCTTACAATCATGGAAGAAGGAACAGAATTCCTCCAGAGATTCACATCCGGAGAAAATCTCCCCATCATCACTTCCTGCTCACCCGGTTGGGTTAAATTCTGTGAACATTACTATCCCGAATTCATCGGTAACCTTTCAACATGTAAGTCACCTATGGAAATGTTCGGTGCAGTAATCAAATCATATTATGCAGAAAAGAACAACATCAATAAAGATGACATCTTCTCGGTAGCTATTATGCCCTGTACTTCCAAAAAGTATGAAGCAAGCAGAGAAGAACACTCCACCAGCGGTGGCCGTGACATCGATGTTTCTCTTACAACAAGAGAGCTTGCAAGAATGATTAAGCAGGCAGGTATTGACTTTAATTCACTTCCCGATGAAGAATTTGATTCTCCCTTCGGGGAAGCTACCGGTGCCGGCGTAATCTTCGGTACAACCGGCGGTGTTATGGAAGCTGCAATCAGAACCGTATATGAAATCCTCGAAAAGAAACCTCTTGAAAACCTCAATGTTGAACCTGTTCGTGGTCTCGACGGTGTTAAAGAAGCAACTCTCACAATTGCAGGCAAAGAAGTTAAAATCGCTGTTGTTCACGGCACTGCAAATGCAAGAATCATCCTTGACAAAATCAAAGCAGGCGAACACTATGACTTCGTTGAAGTTATGGCATGTCCGGGCGGATGTATCAATGGCGGCGGTCAGCCTATTGTTGATGCCAACACAAGAGCAACCACAGACTTCAAAGCTCTCAGAGCATCTGCACTCTACAGTGAAGACGAAAAAGCTACCATCAGAAAATCTCATGAAAACCCTGTTATCAAACAGCTTTATGATGATTTCCTCGGTGAACCTTGCGGACACAAATCCCACGAGCTTCTTCACACTCACTATACAGATAAATCTGCAAATAAATAAGTTTTTTCAAATCCCCATGTGAACAAAATCCGTGGGGATTTTTTATGAGGTGGGATAATTGAATTTGAGTTTATCGACCTGTTTAATACAAGGACGAAAGGCTCCCCTGCCTAAGGGGAGCTGGCAGTGAGCGTAGCGAAACTGACTGAGGGGTATTGCTGAAAGCGTTGATACTTCAGCGTTTCGTACCCCTCCGTCTTTGCCTAACGGCAAATCCACCTCCCCTTAGGCAGGGGCGGCTTTCGCTTCAACCTCATTTGCACTTAGCCCTACAAACCCCAATTTATCTCTTGAGTTGACGATATCGCCTTAGGCAGTGGAGCCTCACTCCCTTGCTTCAAACACCACATCAAACTCCAATTAAAATTTAAAATCCAACTTTCCATTTTGTAATATTCAAACTGTTGATTTTTTCAGATAATTGTGTTAGAATGTATCATGGTAGTTTTTGTAAACAATATAACTTTAACAACTTTCTTTTGAATTGCTCGTTAAAGCTGTTGCAAGGAGAATAATATGATTAATACTGCAACCGATTATAAAAAAATATTAAATACTATTCTCGATTTTGGTGAATTGATGGTTTCTGTCGGAGCAGAAATCAACCGTGTTGAAGATACGCTAACCAGACTCGGATTGTCATACGGTGCAAAAAGAATGAACGTATTTGCTGTAACTAATAATATAATTGTAACACTAATTGTTGAAAACGGCACAATATACACTCAGTCGAGAAGATTTCAGTCAAATGCAGGCACCGATTTTACAAAGCTTGAAAAGTTAAACAGCCTGAGCCGAAAAAAATGTGGCGGTATTATTTCTCATGATGAATTTGAGCTTGAGATTTCTCAAATAAAATCGGAAAAATCAAATAAACTTAAAATATGTCTCGGTAGCATGCTGGCGGGTGGGGCATTCACACTCTTTTTCGGTGGTAACGTTTGTGATGCCGCAGCGGCTGTTGTTTTTGCGGTTGCAATCTATTTTTTGCAAGCCTATTTTCGAGCTTTTTGCCCGAATAATATAATTTTTAATCTGATATCGTCTTTCATTGTGGGAATAGGCATCTGTGCTGTATCACAGCTTGCGTCCCTGAACGCAGACAAGGTGATAATAGGTGATATCATGCTTCTTATTCCCGGAATTGCCTTCACCAATTCTATGAGAGATTTATTAAGCGGTGACACGGTAACGGGTATAATGCGATTGGTAGAAACAGTTATCTGGGCGGCAGCCCTTGCCATAGGATTTGTTTTGGCGATTCTTGCAATGGGGGTGTAATCATGAGTCAGGATGTTATTCAGGTTATTTCTGCTTTTGCCGGTGCCGCGGGTTTTGCACTGGTATTCAATATTCGAATTAAACATTTGCTTTTGGCATCTGTAGGAGGTTTACTCAGCTGGGTAATTTATCTGTTGGTACAGACCTCGGTTGAGAATTATTTTATTTCATGTTTTGTTTCATCGGCTTTTTGTGCAATATATGCCGAGGTTATGGCACGAATCTATAAAACTCCTGCAACCGTATTTTTTATACCTGCCGTTGTTGCTCTTATTCCCGGAGGTTCTCTTTATTATACAATGAGCTATCTTATTCAGGGTAATTCCGAACTTTTTGGTCAATACGGAAGAACAACCGGTCTCTATGCCATGGGAATAGCTTGCGGAATCAGCCTTGCGTGGGCACTGTGGTATATGATTCAAAAAATGATTACGGATATTGCAAAAAAAATAAAAGAAAAGTGAATTGAAAACGTGTTATGAAAAAGTATATATATTTAACATTAACTATTGCTTGGATGGCTGTAATCTATATGTTTTCAGCACAAACCTCGGAAGTTTCAGGTGCAGAGAGTGTTTTTCTAACCGAGAAGATTCTGAGATTATTTATTGATAATCCTTCCGAGATGCTTCTCGATGTGACTGAAACAGTATTCAGAAAATTGTGCCATTTTGGTGAATATGGTGTTTTGGCAGCTTTTTGGTATATAACGCTCAAATCATTTGGGTTAAGCTCAAAAAAACTATGGTTAACTGTTTGCATATGCGCATTCTACAGCATTACAGACGAAGTTCATCAGTTTTTTGTTCCGGGAAGAGCGTGCCGAGTTTATGATATTGTTATTGATACTTTGGGGTCGACAGTAGGATATTTCTTGTGTCGGTTTGTCGATAAAATAAGAATGAAAAAATTTACAAACCGCTAAACAAAGTATATTTTTTACTTTATCACCAATACTTAATTATGGTGATAAAATTTGTCCAGATTAATAATAAATTCAAGTAAACCAATTGATGGTGAAGTTTCGGTTTCAGGGTCCAAAAACTCTGCGTTGCCAATCCTTTCGGCATGCCTTTTGACGGAGGGGAATGTTATTCTTTCCAACATACCCGATTTGAGCGATATTGATGTAATGATACAAATACTTTCAAATCTCGGATGCAAAATTACATTTGAAAATTCAACGCTTACTGCAAATGCAAAAAATATAACAAATATCTGTCTTCCGTATGATTTGACGGGACGAATAAGAGCATCGTTTCTTGTTGTCGGACCGTTGCTTGCTCGTTTTGGGCATGCTTCTGTATCACTCCCGGGCGGATGTACAATAGGTACAAGACCTGTTGATCTTCATCTCAAGGGATTTAAGTCTCTTGGTGCTAAATATACTATCAGTGACGGGAAAATTGATATTGAATGCAAATCGCTGAAAGGCGCAAGAATATATCTCGACTTTCCGTCGGTTGGCGCAACTCAAAACATTATGATGGCGGCTTCTCTTGCCGAAGGAGAAACTATAATTGAAAACTGCGCGTCCGAACCCGAAATATCGGATCTTGCTGATTTCATTAACAAATGCGGAGGCAGAATAACCGGTGCGGGGAGTGACAAAATCATCATAAACGGTGTCAAATCCCTTGGTGGATGTTCACACACAGTCATCCCGGACAGGATAGAGGCAGGCACGTTCATGATTGCGGCGGTTGCATCGGGCGGGAAAATCCGTGTTAAGAATATAAATCCGTCTCATCTTACTTCCGTTTCTTCCAAACTAACGGAAATAGGTGCGCAAATCACAGAATTTGGTGACGAACTATCAATTTTTTCACCAAAAATCAAAAAAAGTACAGATATAAAAACAATGCCTTATCCCGGTTTTCCTACAGATATGCAATCTCAGTTTGCATCGCTTCTTTGCTTGGTGGGCGGCACATCGGTAATTACCGAAACAATTTTTGAAAACAGATTTATGTATGTACCCGAGCTTGTAAGAATGAATGCAAAAATTAAAGTTGACGGCAGATGTGCTGTGATTGACGGAAGCGGCGAGCTTGTCGGGGCAGAGGTAAATGCTACAGACCTTCGTTCCGCCGCGGCTCTTGCCATTGCGGGAATATGTGCTAAAGGTAAAACAGTAATAAACAATTCGGAATTTTTAAACCGTGGCTATTCGGATTTTTGCAAAAAAATGAGTATGCTCGGTGTTGATATATATCAGGAATAACAATTTTTTACACAAGCCAAAGTCAGGAGTGGTATCTTTGACAGATAATATTAATTACAATCATATAGTGGATTATCTTAATATAACGTTACCCGATACATCGGGGCTTCTTCGCGAAATGGAGCTTTATGCACAAGAAAACACTGTTCCTATTATACAAAAAGAGGTCAGATGTTTTCTCGGTACGCTTCTGCGTCTCATAAAACCTGCTTCAATTGCAGAGCTTGGTACTGCAATCGGTTATTCTTCACTGTTTTTCTCTCATTATCTTCCTGATGACGGTAAAATTGTCACTTTTGAGCGTGAAGAAGATTATTATCAAATTGCTCTCGAAAATATAAAAAAAGCAGGAAAAGAAAACATGATTAAAATCATGTTTGGTGATGCATTTGATAATGTAAAAAAACTTGACGGAAAATTCGATGTTATTTTCATGGATGCAAACAAATCCATGTACCGTTATTACTTTGACACACTTTTTCCGCTTCTTAATGTCGGGGGAGTGATAATATGTGATAACATTCTGTATAAGGGCATGGTTTCAAATGATGAACTTTGTCCTCGTAAACAAAATACAATAATTACAAATTTGAGAGAGTTTCTTGATTTTATCTCACATCATCCAAAGCTCGAAACTTCAATAATTCCAATCGGTGACGGAGTGTCGGTTTCTGTTAAGCTGTCCGATTGAAAGGAGAATACCAATGAATAATAAGCCCGAACTGCTTGCTCCGGCAGGCAGTCTTACAAAATTAAAATATGCAATTGAATACGGCGCCGATGCCGTATACATAGGCGGTGAAGCATTTTCCCTTCGCGTTGCTGCAAAGAATTTCAGCATCGAAGAAATTCGTGAGGGTATTGAATTCGCTCATGCAAGAGGGAAAAAGGTTTATATCACCGCAAACATTATTCCTCACAATGAAGATTTGGTTGAATTTCCGGATTTTGTGCGTGAAGTTGACTCCCTTGGTGCTGATGCAATAATAGTCTCGGATTTGGGAGCTTTTTCCATTGTAAGAGAGGTTGCGCCAAATCTTGACATCCACATCAGCACTCAAGCAAACAACACAAATTATATGAGTGCAAAAACCTGGTATAAAATGGGTGCTAAAAGAGTTGTTATTGCCCGTGATTTGTCTCTTAAAGAGGTTGGAGAGATAAGAGAGCACATAGCTCCCCATGAAGAGCTTGAATGCTTTGTTCACGGGGCAATGTGTGTTTCTTACAGCGGTCGATGTCTCATCAGCAATTTTCTCACTCACCGTGATGCCAACAAAGGAGCTTGTTCCCATCCTTGTCGTTGGAAATATTATCTCATGGAAGAAAAACGTCCCGGTGAATATATGCCCGTGTTTGAGAATGAAAGAGGAACATTTCTGTACAATTCAAAAGACTTGTGCATGATAGAACATATTCCTGAGCTTATTAAAAACGGTGTTAACAGTTTCAAAATTGAGGGCAGAGTAAAAAATGAGCTCTATGTTGCAACCGTTGTCGGGGCATACAGACGTGCCATTGATGCATATTACGAAGACCCGGATAATTTTAAAGTTGATCCCGAGATTCTTGAAGAGCTTGAAAAAGTCAGCCACCGTGAATATACCACCGGATTTTATTTCGGTAAACCCGACGAAAACAATCAGCTCTACACCAGCAATACCTATATTCAGGATTATACAATTGCAGGTGTAATAACCGATTACAATCCAATCACAAAAATTGCAACGGTTGAGCAAAAAAACCGCTTCTTCAAAGGTGAAAAACTTGAAGTCATTTCGCCTTATCGTCCGTCATTTGCTTTTACATCGGATTATATGAAAAACGAAAATGACGAAGATATTGAATCTGCGCCTCATCCTCAAATGATTGTTAAGCTTAAAATTGAAAATGAAGTTGTTCCCTACAGCATTATCAGAAAGGAAAATATTTCCTGATATTTAAGGAATATTTAAAAGAGATCTGCACATAATATAACCGTAATCAAAAGATTATAAGTGCAGATGAACACAATAACTGTTTAAATTAATCGAGGATGTATATTTTGAGATAAATATATTATTAATTTAAATACCGGTGTTATTGACATTGTCTTTAAAACTTATAGTAACATTGATTACATTTTCAAAGCATATATTTATAATATGCCGAAACCAAAAAAGCGATGTAATCTCAGGATGACATTGCTTTTTTGTGTGTAATAATAATTCAGGGTTAATATTTCGTTTACAATTTGTTAATTAAGAGTTTTTTATTTTGATTTATTATAAATATAAATATACTATAGGAGATACATATGTTTAGTTGGGACAAAATCAAAATTTATGCTAATCCTCTCATAAAGATGTTTTTAATCATTGTGATAGGACACATTATAGCCAGAATATTAATAAGAATATTCAGAAAAGCTTTTGAGCGTTCAAAGATAGAACAGTCGCTTGCAAAATTTTTGCTTAAAACAATTAACATTGTTTTCCATGTTCTCATATTTATGTCTGCACTTTCAAGCATAGGGGTTTCAACAAGCGGTGTTCTTGCAGCACTTTCGGCAGCGGCTGTCGGTGTTGCAGTGGCACTCAAAGATTCTCTCAGCAATGTTGCCGGAGGTATTTTGCTTCTTGTTTCACCAAGATTTGTTACCGGTGATTACATTGAGGTTCAAGGCGATTCGGGAACAGTTATCAGTGTGGATTTGCTTCACACTACAATACGCACTCCCGATAACAAGCAAATCAGCATTCCAAACGGTTTGCTTTTGAACAATCACATAACAAACTACACCAGTGAACCTCTTCGTCGTCTTGATATAACCGTTCCTGTTTCTTATGAAGCAGACATAGACAAGGCTAAAACAATAATCGAAAAAGTTATTCTTGCAAATGAACTTGTACTTTCAGAACCCGAAAAACCCGTTGTAAGGGTGATTGGCTACGGAGAAAGCAGTGTTAACATTGTAGCAAGAATTTGGTGTAACAAGGATGATTATTGGTCTATTCATTTTTATCTTATGGAAAACATAATGACTTCACTGAAAAAAGACGGTATTGAAATTCCGTTTAACCAACTTGATGTACACATAAAAAACAATTAACATAATTAAGGAGCAGAAAAAATGGCAAAAAAACAATTTAAAACAGAATCAAAAAAATTACTTGACATGATGATCAATTCCATCTACACTCACAAAGAAATTTTTCTTCGTGAGCTCATTTCAAATGCAAGCGATGCAATTGACAAACTCTATTTTAAATCACTGACCGATGACAGCATTTCTGTAGCACACAGTGATCTTGAAATCAGAATCACAGCCGACAAAGATGCGAAAGTTCTGAAAATTTCCGATAATGGTATCGGTATGACAAAAGAAGAGCTCGAAAATAACCTCGGAACAATTGCCAAAAGCGGTTCATATGATTTTAAACATAATCCGGAAAATGAAAATAAAGATGATATTGACATCATAGGACAGTTTGGTGTTGGTTTTTATTCGGCATTCATGGTAAGCGACAAAATTACGGTTGAAACCCGTGTGTGCGGAAGCGATGAAGCATGGTGCTGGCAGTCTTCGGGTGCAGACGGTTACACTGTTTCAGAATGCGAAAAAGAATCCTGCGGAACAACAATCACTCTTGAAATAAAACCGGATACCGAAGATGAAAACTACTCCATTTATCTTGAAGAATTCAAAATACGTGAGCTCATCAAAAAATACAGCGACTATATCCGCTATCCCATAAAAATGCTTGTTTCGCACGAACAGCCAAAAGAAGGCAGTAAAAACGAAACTGAAACTGTTGTTTCTGATGAAACATTAAACAGCATGGTTCCTCTTTGGAAAAAGAACCGGTCTGATGTGACTGACGAAGAATATGCAAATTTCTACAGAGACAAATTCTATGACTATCAGCCGCCGCTTAAAACCATTCGCCAAAAAGCAGAGGGTACAAGTGAATATACAGCTCTTTTGTTTATTCCGTCTCATGCTCCTTTTGACTATTACAGTCGTGATTTTGAAAAAGGTCTTCAGCTCTATTCCAGCGGTGTTATGATTATGGATAAATGCAAAGACCTTTTGCCCGATTATTTCAGCTTTGTAAAAGGTCTTGTGGATTCGTCCGATCTTTCTCTCAATATTTCACGAGAAATGCTTCAGCATGACCGTCAGTTAAAAACAATAGCCAAGGCTCTTGAAAAGAAAATATCTTCCGAGCTTGAAAAACTCCTTGAATCAGACCGTGAAAAATATGAACAATTCTATTCTGCATTCGGAATGCAACTTAAATGGGGCGTATACAATGATTACGGAATGCATAAGGATTTGTTGCAGAATTTAATAATGTTTAAATCGTCTTTTGAAGATAAAAACGTTACACTAAAAGAGTATGTCGGACGCATGAAAGATGATCAAAAGAATATCTATTATGCAACAGGTGACAGTGTAGACAAAATCAAATTACTTCCGCAGGTTGAATCTGTAACCGGACGTGGCTTTGAGGTGCTGTATCTTTGCGAGGATGTTGACGAATTTGCACTTCAGATGCTTCGCAGCTTTGACGGAAAAGATTTTCTCAATGTTTGTACCAACGATCTTGATCTTTCATCAGATGAAGAAAAAGAAAGTCTCAATGATGAAAACAAAAAAGCAGAAGATATGTTTGCATTCATCAAAGAGAGCATCGGTGACGGTGTAACAAAGGTTCGATTTACAAATAAACTTCAAAACCATCCGGTATGTCTCACAACCGAGGGCGCGGTTTCAATGGGTATGGAAAAAGTATTAAACAAAATGCCGGGTGCCGAAAACAACATGGTGAAAGCTGAAATTGTTCTTGAAATTAATGTTAATCATGATCTTGCAAAGCGTTTGATTAATCTCTTTGAAGATGACAAAGACAAGCTTGCATCATACAGTAAGGTCCTTTATGCTCAGGCTCGTTTAATAAGCGGTCTTTCAATTGAAAACCCTGCCGAAATAAGCGAACTTGTATGCAACATGATGCTTTAATAATATTATTAAATGAAGATATGCTTGCAAAAGAAGCATATCTTCTCTTTTTTTTGAAAATAGCATTGATTTTATTTTGTGTTTGATGTATAATAATAACAATAATAAATCGAAAGGAAGTATAGCATGAATTATCTTGAAAACTACAAAAGATGGATAGAGAGCGACTTCGTTGATGAAAAAACAAAAGCAGAATTACTTTCAATTAAAGACGATGACAATGAAATAAAAGAAAGGTTTTACAAGGACCTTGAATTTGGTACGGCAGGGCTTCGCGGAATAATTGGTGCGGGAAGTAACCGTATGAACATCTACACTGTTCGCCTTGCCACCCAGGGGCTTTGTGAAGACATTAAAAACAGCGGTGAAGAAGCTGTTAAAAAAGGCGTTGCAATTGCCTATGACTGTCGCAGAATGTCCTATGAATTTGCCCTTGAGAGTGCACTTGTTCTTGCGGCTAACGGCATTAAAGCATATTTGTTTGATGAACTTCGTCCAACTCCCGAGCTTTCGTTTGCAGTGAGATACCTGGGTTGTTCAAGAGGTATTGTGATTACCGCAAGCCACAATCCGAAAGAATATAACGGCTACAAAGCCTATGGCGAAGACGGCGGACAGCTTCCCCCTGAATCTTCGGACTATGTTATTTCAATCATTTCAAAGACAGATATTTTTAACGATGTTAAAACAATATCCGAAGATGAAGCAAAAAAATCAGGATTGCTTGAAATTATTGGCGAAGAAATTGACAAGGCATACCTTGAAAACGTAAAAAAACAATCTGTTAACAGCCGGGTTATAGATGAGCTTGGTGACGATTTCAGTGTAATTTATTCTCCGTTCCACGGCACAGGCAACAAACCTGTCAGAAGAATTCTTGAAATGTCGGGTGTTAAAAATCTTCGTATTGTAAAAGAACAGGAGCTTCCGGATTCCGAATTCAGCACAGTTAAGTCACCAAACCCCGAAGAAAAAGCAGGATTTTCATATGCCATTGAAATGGCAAAAGAGCAAAAAGCTGACCTTATTTTTGCAACAGATCCCGATGCCGACAGAATAGGGGTTATTGTTACCGATACAAACGGCGAATTTATTCCGCTCACCGGTAACCAGGTTGGTGTGCTTCTTTCCGAATTTATTCTCAGAAACAAAAAAGAAAACGGTACACTCAAATCAAACGGTGCTCTTATAAAAACCATTGTAACAACATCAATGATTTATCCGATAGCTAAAGAATATGGTGTTCATGTTCATGATGTTTTAACCGGATTCAAATATATTGCCGAACTCATTAAGGATTTTGAAGAAAACGATTATTACAATGAATTCCTTCTCGGTTTTGAAGAAAGCTATGGTTATCTTTCGGGTACATATGCCCGTGACAAGGACGCTGTTGTGGCTTCAATGCTCATTGCCGAAATGGCGGCTGATTACAAATCAAAAGGCATGACGTTGTATGACGGTCTTGTAAATCTTTATGAAAAATACGGATATTATCTTGAAGGTGTTAAACAACTTACCTTTGCAGGTATCGACGGTGCAGAGAAGATTAAATCCATAATGGAAATGTTTCGTTCCAACCCACCCAAAGAGCTTGCCGGAATGAAGGTAACCAGAATGTGGGATGTTAAAAACGGTGTCATAAAGAGCTTTGACGGCGGTGAGGATGTTGCGTTAACACTTCCAAAATCAGATGTTTTCCGTTATGATCTTGAAAATGATGCCTGGTTTGCTGTAAGACCCTCCGGCACGGAGCCGAAAATCAAGTTTTATTTTGGTGTTTGTGAGAATTCTTATTCAAAAGCACAGGCTAAATTGGATGAATGTATAGCAGAAATATCCAAAATTTTGTAATTTGTAAAAAAGTTTTAAAAAGTGCTTGCATTTTGACATTTTTTGTGATACAATATTTTAGGTTTAATACGAAAAGTAATTTTTATCCGTTGAAAGAGGTGAACATACAATGAAAGAAGCAATTCATCCTGATTACAAGCCCACTACAATTAAGTGTGCATGTGGTGCTACTTTTGAAACAGGCTCTACAAAAGAGAACATTACAGTTGAAATATGTTCAAACTGCCATCCCTTCTACACAGGTAAGCAGAAGCTTGTTGATACAGGCGGTAGAGTAGAAAAGTTCAGAAAGAGATTTGGCATGGACAAATAATGTCGCTTTTAAACCCCTTCCACAGAAGGGGTTTTTTGATGTACTTTACATAAATTAATCGGAACCGAGGTAGAAATTATGTCAGTTAGAGAAAATTTGAGAAATATCGCAATCATTGCCCACGTTGACCACGGTAAAACAACACTGGTTGACGGACTTCTGAAGCAGAGCGGTATTTTCAGGGAAAATCAGCAGGTTGATGAACGTGTTATGGATAATAATGACCTTGAAAAGGAAAGAGGTATAACAATCCTTTCCAAAAACACATCACTCGAATACAATGGTATCCGTATAAATATTATTGACACTCCGGGACATGCCGATTTTGGCGGTGAGGTTGAACGAGTGCTTAAAATGGTTGACGGTGTTCTTGTTTTGGTAGACAGCTTTGAAGGGTGCATGCCTCAAACCCGTTTTGTTCTCAAAAAAGCACTTTCACTTAATCTCAAACCAATTATTGTCGTAAACAAAATTGACCGACCAAACGCACGTCCCTATGAAGTTGTCGATGAAATTCTTGAACTTTTCCTTGAGCTCGAAGCCACAGATGATCAATTTAATTCTCCTGTTGTATATGCATCCGGAAGAGATGGATATGCAACGCTCAATCCCGAACAACCCGGTGCCGATCTCAAACCTTTGCTTGATATGATTATCAATCATGTACCTGCACCCGAAGGCGATGAAGATGCCCCGCTTCAGCTTCTCATTTCTAACATCGACTATGATGAATATGTGGGTTCGATTGCTGTGGGTAGAGTTGAGCGTGGCAGAGCAAAAGTCGGGCAAAGTGCAATCATTTGCAAGGCAGACGGAACCACTTCTACAATCAGACTTACAAAAATGTTTATGTATGACGGATTAAAAAGAGCAGATGCAGAAACTGCAACAGTAGGGGACATTGTTCTGGTGTCCGGTGTTGCAGATGTCAAAATCGGTGAAACAATTTGTGATGTGGATTGCCCCGAACCGCTTCCCTTTGTGGATATTGACGAACCAACCATTTCAATGAATTTCAGTGTTAACAATAGCCCCTTTGCAGGCAGAGAAGGCGAGTTTGTAACAAGCCGTCATCTCCGTGACAGACTTTTCAAAGAAATGGTTACAAATGTCAGCCTCAATGTTGAAGAAACCGATTCTGCCGAAACATTCAAGGTTTCAGGAAGAGGCGAACTTCATCTTTCAATTCTTATCGAAACCATGAGAAGACAAGGCTATGAATTTCAGGTTTCAAAACCTCAGGTTATTAACAAAGTTATTGACGGTGTTGTTATGGAGCCGATGGAGCTTCTTATCATTGATGTTCCCGATGAATACACAGGAACGGTAATTCAGACCCTAAATGAACGAAAGGCCCAAATGATTAACATGCATGCAGGTAATGCAGGTTTTACCCGTGTTGAATTTAACATTCCTTCACGAAGCCTCATTGGTTATCGTTCACAGTTTTTAACCGATACCCGTGGAAATGGTATAATGAATTCCATTTTAAACGGCTATGAAGAATTTAAGGGTGAAATACCCGTTCGTCAGCGTGGTTCTCTTGTTGCCTTTGAAGATGGTGAAACAGTGACCTACGGTCTTTTTAATGCTCAGGAAAGAGGAAATCTCTTCCTTGGTGCCGGCGAAAAGGTATATATGGGCATGGTTGTTGGCGAAAACAACCGTGGCGGTGATATTGACGTTAATGTTTGCAAGAAAAAACATGTTACAAACATGCGTGCTTCCGGTTCGGATGAAGCTCTGCGTCTTGTTCCGCCCGTTGTGATGTCACTTGAAAACTGCATAGAGTTTCTTGCAGACGACGAACTTTTGGAAGTGACGCCCAAGAGTCTTAGAATCAGAAAACAAATTCTCGATAAAACCCTCAGAGCAAAAGCAAATTCTAAAAAATAATTTTTTGGAGTGGTATTATGGTACAATTCGGAAACAAATGGGATGAAATTCTTTCCGATGAATTTTCCCAGGGCTATTATCTAAAGCTTAGAGCATTTTTGAAAGAAGAGTATTCCACAAGGACAATCTATCCTTCCATGTATGATATTTTTAATGCTTTCAAATACACCGACTATGATGATGTAAAAGTTGTAATTCTCGGTCAGGATCCGTACCACGGTGAAGGGGAGGCTCACGGTCTTTCTTTCTCTGTAAAGCCGGGGATTGCAATTCCGCCCTCTCTTCGCAATATCTACAAAGAGCTTCATGATAGTCTTGGTTGTTATATTCCAAATAACGGCTATCTTGAAAAATGGGCAAAACAGGGAGTGCTTCTTTTAAACACTTCTCTCACCGTGCGCAAAGACATTGCAAATTCACATCGAAATATTGGCTGGGAAATTTTTACCGACAAAGTTATTAAACTTCTAAATGAACGCGAAAAGCCGGTTATTTTTCTGCTTTGGGGAAGCAATGCCAAATCAAAATCAATGCTAATTGACCAAAGCAAACACATTTGTCTCATGAGTGTTCATCCAAGCCCCCTTTCAGCGTCCAGAGGTTTTTTTGGTTGCGGTCATTTTAAAACTGCAAATGAAAAATTAATTCAAATGGGTGAGACTCCCATCGACTGGCAGATAGAAAATATTTGAGGTAAATTAATATGGATTTCGGAAATCTTAAAGCCTTTCTTGACAATTGGGCAGATGAATTCACTCCCGGATGTCAGATTGTAATATATAAGGATAACAAAAAGGTATATTCGTACCACACAGGTTTTTCTGATGTTGAAAGCAATATAAAGCTTTCGGGTAATGATCTTTTTAATCTATACTCTTGTTCAAAGGTTGCAACCGTAACTGCGGCACTTCAACTTTATGAAAAAGGTGTATTTTTGCTTGATGACCCTCTTTATGAATACATTCCCGAATTCAAGGAGATGTATATTAAAGACGAGTACGGAAATACAAGGAAGGCTACAAGACCAATAACCATGCGTAACCTTTTTACAATGACTGCAGGTTATACATATGATTTCAATACCCCGGGTTTTAGAAAAGCCAACGAAATTACAAATGGTAAAAACGACACTCTCACAGTTATGAAATCAATAGCATCCGATTCGCTTCATTTTGAACCCGGCGAAAAATGGAGTTACAGCATTTGTCACGATATTTTGGCAGGCGCTGTTCAGGCGATGACAGGCATGAGTTTTTCCGAGTATGTAACAAAAAATATTTTTGAGCCCCTCGGAATTAAAGATGCATATTATCACGTTCCCGAAACTGAAAAGGGAAGAATTGCTCAACAGTATCAGTTTGACCCCGATGGCATTATTACTGATGATATTACGGAAAATCTTGGAAAAAAACAGCCGGAAATCGGTGTTATGCGACGTATTGACAAAGAAGTTGCTCATATACTCGGTGATGAATATGATTCGGGTGGTGCCGGTGTTACTGCATCTTGTGAGGATTATGCTCTTTTTGCTCAAGCTCTTGCAAACGGTGGTGTTGGATTAAACGGTGAGCGTATTCTCTCGTCAAATACAATTGACCTTATGCGCACTAACCATCTGACCGATAAACAAATGACAACTTATAACTGGGGCGATTTACTTGGCTACGGTTATGGACTTGGTGTCCGCACGCAAATGAAAACAGCCGATTCGTGTACGATTTCAAACCTCGGAGAATTCGGATGGAGCGGTGCCGCCGGAGCTGTTCTGATTGCCGATCCAAAAGAAAACCTCGCTGTATTTTTTACACAGCATGTCATTAACTCACGTTGGTCGTATTTCGGTCCGAGACTTTTTAATGTGATATATTCTTGTTTAAACAAGTGACATTTAAGGAGCTTTCCAACTGTCATATAAAATAATTAATTAAACATCGGATTTGAAAGTCCGGTGTTTTTTTATACACTTCATATTGTTTTTCGGAATATATTAAGAGTGGGGAGGAATCTGAATGGACTTTTGTCTTGTGGTTTTTGCCTCTGCTACAACAGTCAATCGTGTTAAAAGCGTACTTTTAAAAAAGTTTCAAATAAACAGCGAAATTGTTCAAACCCCAAAAGCAATTCCTGCCAAAGGATGTAGCTACAGTCTTAAAATTAAAACGGAATATGCAGATGTAGTCTGGAATCTTATTAAAGAAAACGGTTTATCGTCAAAAGGTATTTTCCGTGAATCAAATTTTGAAAAAATCAAATAAGGAGTGGGAGTGTGATATATTTTGACAATGCCGCTACCACTTGGCCAAAGCCTGCGAGCGTAGTCAGAGCAATGGATGAATGCATGAATGAGTTTGCCGCCAATCCGGGAAGAAGTGCTCATTCTCATGCAATAAAATCTTCGGAAAAGGTATATGAATGCAGAGAAGAAATTGCCGAATTTTTTGGCATTGATAATCCCGGAAATGTTATATTCACCTCTAATGCCACACATTCATTGAATATTGTTATAAACGGTGTACTAAATGAAGGTGATCATGTAATTTGTACAGTTATGGATCACAATTCTGTTTTGAGAACAACTTTTTCAAAAACCAAAAAAATCGAACTTTCTTTTTCTAAGGCTAACCCTGACGGAAGCCTAAATTTAACGGAATTTGAGTCTCTTATAAAAACAAATACAAAACTTGTTGTGATGACTCATGTTTCAAATGTGTGTGGAACGGTTATGCCTGCAAAAGAAGTTGCCGACATTTGCAAAAAAAGAAATATCTTGTTTTTGCTTGATGCTTCTCAAAGTGCCGGAATTGTTCCGATTAACATTACTGAAATGGGAATAGATTATCTTGCTGCTCCGGGACATAAAGGGCTATATGGGCCCATGGGAACCGGAATTCTTGTTATAAATTCAAAGGTAATACCAAAACCTTTAATTTTTGGCGGAACCGGAAGCTATTCAAAGGAATTGTCACAGCCGTTTGAATTGCCCGACAGACTTGAAAGCGGCACATTGAACGTTCCCGGGATTTGCGGATTGCTGGAAGGTGTCAGATTTATAAAAGCAGTTGGAATACAACAAATCTCCAAACATGAAAAAGAGCTTACTTCTTGGCTTCTGGACGGACTTGAAGAAACAAAAAATATTTCTGTTGTCGGCAAAAAAAATACTGTAGGTCGCACAGGCGTTGTCTCTTTTGTTCATTCTTCGATGGATTGTACCGCTGTGTCAGCTTATCTTGATTCGGAATTTGCCATTGCTACACGTTCAATGTATCACTGTGCATATCCTTCGCATGTAGCACTCGGTACAAAAGATAGCGGAACTGTCAGAGTAAGTTTTAGTTTGTTTAATACAATTCCGCAGGTGAAATTGCTGTTGTATGCTTTGAGCAAAATATAATTAAATTATATATTTAAGGGGATGCAAAACATTTATTGGAAATTTTTGCATCCCCTTAATTATATATAGAATTAATATTTCAACATTGTGTCAATAATTGACAAACAAATTATGCTATGATATAATATTTAAAAAATTATATGGAGAGATGGTTATGTTTTGTAAAAATTGTGGCAGGGATGTAGGGTACGGTCATACCTATTGCCCATATTGCGATACCAAGCTTGATTACGGTTCCTCCTACGAATCATATGAGAGCCGTCCGGCATATTCAGAGCCCACACCGCTTGCTAAAAGTATCAGAGGGCTTCTTAAAGGTCCGCTTATGATTGTTTTGATTATCTCTATCGGGTTAAATGCTTTTCTTTCTCTTTTTTCAATGGGATGGATGGGTTCAGGTTTGATAGGCGTTGGAGCAGGCGGTTTGTTGCTTGTTATTTCAATGATTATGATGGTGCCTTCAATTCTCAATTTCATTGGTCTTATGGTTATTCGGGGAACATCTGCATCATCGAGAGATGTAGGAGGTTTTGGTCCAATTAAAGCTACAAACATTATTTACATAGTTTGTATGGCAATAGTTACTGCATTTTTAACGATTGGATTTATAGGAGTGTTAGGCGGTGCAGGTCCGCTTTTGGAATATGTTGATAGCGAAGAAATTATTGTTTTGTTGATACCGTTATTTTTTATTGTTCTTTTTATTGTTGGTGTATTTATATATTTTGCCAAGGTAATCGCTACACTCAACATATTGAGAGATGCCGCAAATAATCGTAATCCTTATGGCAACCCTTCGGTGTATGTTGTGGTTATAAATTTTATAATGGTGTTTGGTTATATTATAAATTTCTTTGTAAACAACTTTATCCTGCTAAGCGTTAAAATTGCTCCGTATTATGTGATTACATCTCTTTTAAGCACGGTAGTGAGCTGTTTGATATGCATCATTTCTTCTGTTATGATAATTAAAGCTCGAAGCATTATAAATTATGAAAGAACAGTTGCAATGAAAAAAAGAGAACCAAGTCCCGTTGCTGTTTTTCGTGATACACCGACTTATGATGGAGGTTCGGCTCCTTCAGCAAATTCAGGAACACAGAATAATTATTTTCATAAAACCGGCGGTTCTGATTTTGAAGATCCGTTAAAATAAAATTTGACGAGGCTGTCATAAATTAGGTTACAATACCCTTAATTTATGACAGCCTCGTTTGTTATTCCATAAATATGTTGACTATTTGCTGAATATAAATTTTGTTCCTCCGTCATCGTTATAATAAACGAGAGTGAATTTTAATCCGCTTTCTTTGGCTATTACGTACAAGATAAATTAATAAAAAACAGAAAAGCCTATTGCATTAATGAATAAAATATTCTATAATATTGTTTAATGAAATTATTATAAGAGAGGTAAAAACATGATTCATTCATTTTTGCTAATAGGTCAGTCTAATATGGCGGGCAGGGGATTTCGTGATGAGGTTGAACCAATTGTTAATGATAAGATTGTTTTGTTGAGAAATGGTTTATGGAGAACGATGTATACTCCTTTTAATCCCGACAGGTCAACTGCAGGAGTAAATCTTTCCGAATCTTTTGCTGACCGCTATGCCAAAGAAAAAGGGGTTGAGGTTGGCATAATTCCTTGCGCTGACG
This sequence comes from Clostridia bacterium, assembly GCA_017397885.1. Taxonomy (GTDB): domain Bacteria; phylum Bacillota; class Clostridia; order UMGS1810; family UMGS1810; genus RGIG1828. The sequence goes on from JAFQHQ010000001.1 coordinate 53,298, forward strand.
GAGGAACATGCATTGATCAATGGGCTGTTGGCGGACAACTTTTTGACCATGCTCTTTATATGTGTGAGCTTGCTACACGAACTTCAACAATTGCCGGAGTGCTTTGGCATCAAGGTGAATCCGACTGCACCGATGAGCTATATCCATATTATGAAGAAAAATTATCTGTTATAATGGAAGCTTTCAGAGAAAAACTCGGTCTTTATGATGTACCGTTTTTACTTGGCGGTCTCGGAGATTATCTGTTGGAAAATACCGGGTGGTATGGAGCTAATTACGGTAAAATTAATCAGGCACTAGAGAATTATGCTTCTAAAACGCCAATGACAGGTTTTGTATCAGCAAAAGGTTTGACATCAAATCCGGATAAACTTCATTTCAATGCCGCATCTTTGCGCGAATTCGGCGAAAGATACTATGAAGAGTTTTTAAAGCTTGAAGACAAAAACAAAGTCTTTAAAGAAAAACCCATGCAGGGGAACTCAATTGTTACAGGTATTGAGAATTTATAATTAAAAAAACGGTAATATCTTTTCCTCTTTCACAGAAGTAAAGATATTACCGTTATTTTTTGTTATTATATAATATTTACTATTATTTTTCTTCGTTCATAATTCTTATAATTTCATCTCCGACCTGTGAAGTTGTCGCACTTCCGCCAAGGTCAGGGGTAAGAACTTTTTTGTCTGTAAGAATTCTCTCAATATAATCAATGAGTTTATTTGCCCATTTTTCATGTCCGAAAAAGTCAAGCATTTGACCGGCTGACCACACTGTTGCAAGGGGATTTGCCATTCCTTTTCCCGCAATGTCCGGTGCAGAACCATGAATCGGTTCAAACATTGACGGAAATTCTTTGTCGGGGTTCAGGTTTGCGCCTGCCGCAAGCCCCATTCCGCCGGCAATTGCAGCACCAAGGTCAGTGAGTATATCTCCAAACAAATTTGATGTAACGACAATTTCAAATCTTTTCGGATCCTTAACCATAAACATACTTGCCGCATCAACAAGATATGAATAGGTTTTAACTTCGGGAAAATCTTTGCCCACTTCTTCAAAAATCTGATCCCAAAATACCATGGAATAATTAAGGGCATTTGCTTTGCTAATGCTTGTCAAACTCTTGTTTTGTGCTTTTGCAAGTTCGTACGCGTAGCGTATAACTCTTTCACAACCTTTTCTTGAAAATACACCGTCTTGGATGACAACTTCATTGGGCTTTCCTTTAAAAAGCCAGCTTCCGCTTCCCGCATATTCACCCTCGGTGTTTTCGCGAACAAATATCATGTCAATGTCTTCCGGTTTCGAATCTTTCAAAACAGTGGGTGCACCTTTTAAAAGTTTTACGGGACGAAGATTAATATACTGATCGAAACTTTTTCTTATAATTAAGAGAAGATCCCAAAGTGAGATATGATCAGGTACCCCGGGAGCACCAACAGCTCCGAGGAAAATAGCATCAAATTTTTTCAAAGTTTCAATTCCGTCATCTGCCATCATTTTTCCGTTTTGTTTATAATATTCGCATCCCCAGGGGAAATGTGTAAATTCAAAACAAAAACTTCCGTCAAGCTTTGCAGCTTCATTTAAAACTTTTATACCCTCATTAATTACTTCCGGCCCAATGCCGTCACCGGCAATTACAGCAATTTTATGTGTTTTCAATACAATCACCTCATAAATATTATATCATTTTTTAATTCATTTGTAAAATACATATTTCGTTGACAAATATAGCAAAAAACTATATAATAAGTATGGGGATGATATTATGAACTTAAATCAAATTAAATATTTTATTGAAATATGCAAAAATGAGTCTGTTTCGGAAGCTGCCAAAGTTTTAAACATATCTCAACCTTCGCTGTCAAACAGTGTCAAAGATTTGGAAAATGAATTTGGAGTGTCTCTTTTTAAAAGGCATCACAAAGGAATGTCTCTTACAACTGAGGGCGAAAAGTTTTATGAAATGGCACTGGATATATACGAAAGAACAATTCTTGCCGAGAATATAATGACAGATATGGGGAAGGCTCGAAAAAAACTGAGACTTGGTGTGCCTCCGATGATAGGATCGCTGGTAATGTCAGAAATATTTGGGAAATTTGTTTCTGATAATGCTGACATAGACCTTGAAATCATTGAAGACGGAAGCAATAATCTTATAAATAAACTTTCGGATAATTATATAGATTTAGCCTTTGTATCTCACAATAGTCCTGTTGACACCGCATTTGAATCACATCTGATTGAAAGGTTGGAAGTTGTTTGTTGTGTTTCCGCTTGTAACAGTTTGTCTCAACGGGAATTCATTAAAGCCGATGATCTTTTGAAAGAGCCTCTCGTGCTTTTTCAAAACAGCTATTTTCAAACCGGAGAAATTAAAAAATGGTTCAAGTTGTCAAACGTTGTTCCCAACATCCTCTTACAAACAAATCAGCTTTCTACAATGCTTGGACTGATTTCGCAAAATTTGGCATCGGGGTTTTTGTTTAAAAAGCTTGCCGAAAGGCAAAAAGAACTTATTTGTATTCCGCTTTATAATCGTATTTTTATAGATGTCAGTCTTGTCAGCAAAAAGAATAATTATCCTTTTTCGATTGTTGAGAGATTCAAAAAATTTGTAAGAAACAATCTTTCATTGTAACATTAATT
>JAFQHQ010000167.1 GCA_017397885.1 Clostridia bacterium
GTTCATTGCATTGGTCTCCTTCCACGGCATAAATACCACCCCTTTCGATGGTATTATATCATAAGGACTTACCGATGTGCTGACACAAACACTTACCGATGTGCTGACACATTCGACTTACCGATGTGCTGAAACCGGACATCCCTGTGCAGTTGTCTGAATAATTTTGCATTTTGCATTTTGCATTCGGTGAGTTTGTATACAAACTCACCGATAAACTCCAATTTGAAATCCTACTCCTCATTTCCTGATTTCTTTATGAACCTAAAGACAAAACAAAGCTTTTTGTTATATCAATATTGACAAAATTCGTTAATTTATGTATATTAAAACATATACAAATAAGCATTTAAGAGGTGTCGATTATGGAAAGATTATTCAAAACATCAAATTACAAAAAAGAAATATCTCTTTGCGATATGTGGGATTTTGTTCTTGACAAAGACGATTTGGGAATTGAGCAAAAATGGTTTCTAAACTTCCCCGAAGATACAAGAGCCATGACAGTTCCGTCATGCTGGAACACAGAACCCGATCTGTTCAGATATGAAGGTACAGCCTGGTATCAGACGAGATTTTATTCTGAAAGTCCTGATCTCTACATATCATTTGAAGCTGTTCAGAATGAAGCCGATGTATATCTTGACGGGATACATCTCGGCAATCACTATGGCGGATTTTTGAAATTTGGTTTTGAAGCAAACAATCTTAACCCCGGATTGCACACTCTTACTGTACGTGTAAACAACACAATCAACAACATTGACACCTTTCCCCTCACAGGCGTCGACTGGTACAATTACGGCGGTATAGCAAGACCCGTTCACATTGCGGAACTTTCCGACCGCTGGATAAAGAATCATAAAATTTCATATGATTTTAAAAACGGGCTTTCAGACGTGTGCCTGAGTGTTGAGGCAGAAATCAAAACCTTTGGTGAAGTTTCGGACGAATTGAAGATTTATGTAAATGATATTGAATATCATAGTGAAAAGCTGACCGTAAACGGAATTCAAAAGATTTGTTTGGCATTTGACCTGTCCGACATTAAGCTCTGGGATGTTGATTCGCCAAACCTCTACTATGTCAGAATTTCTTTCGGTAATGAAGATGTAATTGAACGAATCGGATTCAGAAAAATTGAAACAAAAGGCAGAGATATTCTTTTAAACGGGAAGAAAATCAGACTCCTTGGCATAAACAGACACGAGGAACATCCCGACTGGGGTTTTTCAATGCCGTTCAGCCTTATAAAAAAAGATATTGACATAATAAGAAATCTTAACTGTAATGCCATTCGCACAAGCCACTATCCCAACAGTCAGAAAACAGCAGACTACTGTGATGAAATCGGTATGCTTTTCTGGTCAGAAATTCCCGGCTGGGGCAGAAGTGAAGAGGCAATGACCAACGAACTTGCTTTTAAGCGAGCTATCAGTATGGAAAAAGAGATGATAGAAGAAAACTATCATCACCCAAGTATCATTGTATTTTGTATGCATAATGAATGCTGTACCGAATCCATGGGAGGATTTGAGGTTACCAAAAAAATGATTGAGCTTGCAAAATCCATGGACTCTTCACGACTTATGACCTATGTTACTCACAACGTCGGCACCAAGGAGGGTGAAGACATAGAGCTTTGCTACAGTCTTGCCGACATCGTATGCCTCAATCATTACATCGGCTGGTATTTTGACACTGCCAATGGTGACTGGAATGAATTTTTAGAAAGCTACAACGTAATCTTAAAGCAGTGCGATTCCATTGAAAAACCATTCATAATGAGTGAATTCGGCTTTGCGGCTCTTCTTGGTTCGGCAGGCTTTGAAAGCTACCGATGGAGCGAAGATTATCAGGCGGATGCCCACGAATTTACTCTCAATCAGCTTCTCGGAAATGAAAGAATTGCAGGAACATATATCTGGCAGTTTAATAACAACCGCTCTGCCGCCGAAAATGAAATCAGCCGTCCGAGAGGATACAACAACAAAGGCATTGTTGATGAATACAGAAAACCAAAGCGTGCTTACCGAACAATTCAAAAGATATACGGAGAGCACAATCCGGTAAAAAGAGAAGAATATAAGACAATTTTTTACGCATATAAAAGAAAATAAAATATTACAAACAAGGAGGAAATACAAATGGATAAAAAACAGCATATGATATGGATGCCGCTAATCGGATTTGACAGGGAACAGCCTGACCGCGGTGTTGGCGAATACCTCGACAGCACAGGCTTCATACCAAAGGCGATGTCGGTATTCATTTTCCATCCGGACATCATCAACGAACATGAAAACATGGACAAAGAATTCACTCTTCATCCCGACCTTTGTTCATATTTCGGCTCACCCCGAAACGAATTCCGTGAGCGTCAGCCCTGGACAAACTATGAACTCCGCGACCTTGCTCACAACCTCACCGACAGAGGAATTGAAGCGTTTGTAGGTGTTGATGGTGTATATCTTGAAAACACACGTCATTATGAATGGGAAAGTGACCATTTGGAGCTTCTTTCCTACGGTGTTAACGGCAGAATGAATCTCAATGTTTTAAAACGCTTTAAAGACGGAACCTACTATGAGGACTTTTTCTGTGATAAAGTTGTTCGTTGCGTAACAGACTACGGTTTTTCCGGTCTGCATGTTTCCGACTTCTTCTGTCCTCCGGAACACTCAATTGTAAACGGTGATTTTTCGGCAGATATGATTGATCAGTTCATCACTCAAAGCGGGGTGAAACTTCCCGAAAACATCACATCACGTCTTGGATTTGATGAACAGTCCGACATTGAAGAAAGACAAAAATACATCTGGGGCAATCTCCGCCGTGAATGGATTGATTTTTATGTGTGGAGATGGCAGAAATTCTGGACAAAAATCTGTAATGCCCTTCATGCCATCGGCAAAAAGGTTATGATTAACCACGCATGGTGTTCCGATCCCTTTGAATCACACTATCGCTATGGAATTGACTACAGAGTGTTCTATGAATCGGGTGTTGACTATCTCGTTGCGGAAACCGTTCCCACCGGCTCCGAGCTTCTCGACAAAACACCGTATAAGTTCCAGCAATATATGACAACTGCTCAGCTTATGAGCGCATTCAATCCAGACAATTCACTTTACTCACTCCTCGGTGTAAAAGACTGCACCGAAGAATGGGATGCAATTCATCACGTTCCCATGCGCCTTGAAAAGGATATGTATGTTCTTGCCAATATGTTCAGAAAACATAATGGCGAATATCAGACTTCAAACGATGGCTACATGATTACCCTCGGTGACGGCATAACCAAGTCCGAATGGGCGTGGCTCAATGAAAGGGCGGACCTTGCCTATGGTGCCAAACCCGTTGACATTCTCGTGCCAACCGTTGTATGGTCAGACAACGCTCATTATGCACTGCTTGATGAATACATAAAAACAAGAAGACCTTCTCTTCACAAACAGCTCTATGAAGCTCAAAAGCGTGACGGCTCCACAGGTGCAATTGCCCGCATTGAAGAGCTTAACAGCGTAAGCGGTGCAATTTTTGTTCCAAACATCGACCTTTACACCGCTGATGAACAAAAAGAAGTTTTTGCCTATAACAAGGGTCCTGTTTTCTGTACAGCTCCCACAGTTTCCGTGAAAACATTTGACAAAGAGTTTGACTTATGTGTTAACGACGAGCTTGCTCTCTATCAGATGAGCATCATGGCATTTGGACTTAGCGGTGATAAAGAAGCAATCACAAAAACCATTGCATCATTCTTCGAAGACGGCGAAGCGGTTTGCGAATGCTGCGACGAGCCGAAAGAATGGATAGATCCTCCGTTCTTCCTCGATGCAATGCCTTTCAGAGAATGCTCCGATGCATTCTATAAGAGCCTTGCATATCTTTTGAACAATGCAAACGGAAGCCTGTTCAGTTGCAATGCCAACATTTTGCCGGTGCTTCTTGAAAACGGCTCATACAGAATTTATGTTATTAACCACATAAATAACTATCAGCGCATCGAAATCATGTGCAAAAAAGCCCTTGACAGCGTTGAATGTGCAGGCAAGTATCCCGTAATGCCTCCGAAATTTGTTGTTCCTCCCAAGCCCGGCGAAACAAAATTTGACGGCGCAAAGGCTGAATCAATGAAAATCGGTCTCAAATCTGACGATATTCCATTTGGATTTGTTGCCAAGGTTCCACCTCTCGGCATTGGTGTATTTGATGTGAAACTCAGATAATTGGTAGTTTACCGGGAATGTGATACTGGGCTGATGCTAAATCTTAATCTATGTAAAACGATGTTGTTGGCTTAAAAGATAAATTGGAGTTTGTCGGGGTGTCTAACACAAGGACGAAAGGCTCCCTTGTGTAAAGGGAGCTGTCACGAAGTGACTGAGGGATTGTTAAATGATAAACTCTCAATCAAGCACAAATACTGCAATTGAGGCAGTTTGTTACAATTCCTCCACCGCTTACGCGGTCCCCCTCCCTTTACACAAAGGAGGCAACGCTCTGGTGTTCATTTCATCTTCAAACTGCTCGACAAACTCCAATTTGTGTATTTGTCACTAAGTTAACGGAAAGCTTACGCATTGGTGTCAGACTAACTCGAATTCACATTTTTCACACATCTATATATTGAATAAATATACATTACCTGAGGTGATTAACAAATGAATAAAAAACATTACATATGGATGCCTCTCATCGGCTTTGACAAAGATCAGCCCGACAAAGGGGTAGACCAATACATTAAAAGTGCAGGCTTTACACCAAAAGGTGTTTCCGTGTTTCTGTTTCACTCCGACATCGTAAATCAGCACGAGGGCATGGACAGGGAATTTGTTCTTCATCCCGACAACTGCTCATACTACGGTGCGCCTCGAAATGAGTTCAAAGAGCGTCAGGACTGGACAAACTATGACCTTCGCACTCTTGCACACTCACTTTCCGATAAAAATATTGAGGCATACCTCGGTATTATGGGTGTTTATCTTGAAAACACCCGCCATTACGAATGGGAATCGGACCATCCCGAACTTCTTTCGATTGGTGTAAACGGCAAAATGAATCTTAATGTACTCAAACGCTTTAAAGACGGTACATATTATGAAGATTTTTTTGCTGAAAAAATAGAAAAAACACTCCTTGACTACGGCTTTGCCGGACTTCACGTATCTGACTTTTTCTGCCCGCCCGAGCATTCAATTTCAAACGGCGATTTTTCAAGTGACCTCATAGATCAGTTTGTGAACCACTCAAAGGTTGAACTGCCCGAAAGCATCAAATCCCGTCTTGGCTTTGATGAACAGTCCGACATTGAAGAAAGACAAAAATATATATGGACCAATCTCCGCCGTGAATGGATAGACTTTTATGGCTGGCGCTGGGAAAGCTTCTGGGGAAAAATCTCTTCAAGACTTCACGCCATAGGCAAAAAGGTTATGATTAACAATGCATGGTGCTCCGATCCTTTTGAAGCACTCTATCGCTATGGCATAGACTATCGCAGACTCTACAGAGCAGGCGTCGATATTTTGGTTGCCGAAACCGTGCCCACAGGCTCGGAACTTCTTGTTCCGGGCAGAGGCTCACGTTTCCATCAGTTTATGACAATGTCACAGTGTATGAAGGCTTTCTGTCCCGAAGATACTCTTCTCACACTTCTTGGTGTAAAGGACTGTACCGAAGAGTGGGATATTCTCCATCACGCTCCCCCGAGACTTGAAAAGGATATGTACACCCTTGCAACACTGTATGTTCAAAATAAAGATAAATTTGCTCCCGGAACCGACGGCTATATGGTAACCCTCGGCGACGGAATAACCGAGGATGAATGGACCTGGATAGGGGAGAGAGGCAAACATGCTTTTGAAATCTATCCCAAAAAGGTTCTTGCCCCAACTGTTATCTGGTCAGACAATGCTCACTATGCACTTCTTGATGAATATATCAAAACAAGAAGGCCGTCACTCCATAAACACATTTTTGACCTGAAAAATGCTGATACTACACTTGGTGCAGTTGCAAGAATTGACGATTTGGAAAATGTGGACGGAACTATCTTTGTTCCAAACTTTGACCTTTTGTTAGACGATGAAAAAGAAAAGATTCTCTCCTACAACAAAGGTCTTGTGCTTTGCACGGCTCCGGCAGGTTTTGTTGAAGAAAATCCCCAAATCAAATGCGATATTTGTTTTGAAGATACTCTTGCGGGCTATAAGCTTTGTGCCTTCGCTTTCAATGCTTCAAATGATAATTCAAGCATCATATCAGAAGTTTCAAAACTCTTTGCAGAGGGTGAAGCTCCCCAAATCCCCGAAGGCAATCCCAAAGATTGGTTTGATGCACCGTTTTTCAGCGTGCTTCTTCCTTTCAATCCGATGTCCGATGCCTTCATAAAATCTCTTGCACTTGTTCTTCGGGAAGCAAGTGACAACCTTTTCACATCAAAGGCGTGGATTTTGCCAGTTGAGCTTGAAAACAATGTCTACAGAATCTATGTGTTCAATCTTCCCAATTTCTATGAACGCTATGATATTATGTGCAAAAAGCCTCTCGATAAGGTTGTTCCCGTCAGCAAATATCCGGTTATGCCGCCGAAATTTGTTGTTCCGCCAAAGCCCGGTGAGCTGAAGCTCGACGGTGCCAAGGCAGAGTCAATGAAAATAGGACTTGCCTCCGACGAAATCCCATTTGGCTTTGTTGCTAAAGTTCCTCCCGGTGGTGTGTTGGTGTTTGATGTGACACTGAGATAAAATTTAATAGACCAAATAAATAACGCAGATTCTTGATTATATCAGATAGAATTTGCGTTATTTTTGTTGATTTGGTGCTTATATGATGGTATAATGAGTAAAAATAGGATTTTTATCCTGAACACTGGATATTAGGGACCAAAGGCGAAACCTTAGTATTTATGCGGGTTTGCGAAGTTACGGTTCACTTTTGTTTGCTGTAAAAATGGCAAATGACAACTCGAATTTCGAAAGGTGGTAGGTATTTATCGTAAATATTCGCTTTTAAGCGATGAGGACTTTAGGTTCTTATAAAAATTAAAAACAAGTATGTTTTTTGGCAGACTATAGAAATATGGTCTGCCATTTTTTTGTTCTATTTTATAAAAATTTGGAGAAATTAAAGATGGTTGAATATTTTGTAACCAAAGGAAAATTAGTAGTAAGAAATAACGAGTCGCTCGTAGTGGCAGACGGGGAGGCGAAAGCTCTTTCACAACCGGAGTTCATTTTATGGACAAGTCTGTACGGGAACATTTTAACTAAAGGCTCTCTTGAGGAAGAGTTTAACAGAAGAATGAAAAAGTACGGACTCTATGGCGATGTGTCTTTTGAACAGACGCTTGCAAGACTTGAAACTAGACAACTTATTGCATCAAAATCTGATTATCCGGCAGCCGATGCTCCATACAATCTGGTAAAAGAATTATATGTAGTTCCGCTTGGAACTGTAAGTGTTCTTAAAAGAGCATTGACCTTTATTCTTATGTTTATCAAAGGTGCATCAATTGAAGAATGTATCAAGGTCACAGATAGATTCAAGGTATCTGATTTAGAAAAAAGGATTATTAAATTTTCTAAAAAGATTAAGGTTTCTGTGGCAGAGATAATCAGAATCAATGACAAAAATCTTTGGAATATAAAGTCTGAAGAATATATGAAAAGTTTTATTTTTGAGGGTACTTTAGAGGATCCTAAAATCGTAACTTTCTCAAATCCGGGGCCCGGAATTTCGGAAATCGAAGGTCAAGACTTTCGAAAATCAAAAAACAAGACTTTTGAAAATCAAAATTCTAGACTTGTGAAAAGCGAAAGTGCAGATTTTTAAAACTTGATTCAGGTCATATAGAATATGTTATAGAATGCATGCAAAAGAACACAACCAAGATAGGAAATATCAGAAGTTACTTGCTTACGACATTGTATAATTCACATACAACACAAGACCATTATTATCGGGCGGAAGTCAATTATGACTTCTATGGACAAAAGCCAAATTCATATATTTTCATGTCACAAAAAATGTCGCAAATAAATAGGGGTAAAAAAGATATATGAAAACCCAGTAACGATGCGGGGTTGAAAGGCGTTTTCGAGAAAAAATCTCCCCGGATATAGAAAGTATGGGATAAAAACAACGGTAAAAAATAGAGTTGTGATAAAGATGAGCAGAGTAAATATTTGTTAATCATATATTCCAATAATAAATTATTTGGTGAAGACCAGAGTAGACAAAGCAGACGATACAGACATATATCGCTTTTATAAAATTAAGTTAAGGCACAAATAAAGCATTGACATTCTACGTATCATAGTATATAATATAATTATTATCAAATGATAGGCGGTGTTCTTTTTTGAAAGACTTAATTAAAAATATAAGAAGTTCTGTTAATATGAATCAAGAACAGTTTGCAGATTGCTTGGGAACTACTGTACTCTCTATTAATCGTTGGGAAAACGGAAAAACTGAACCAAACAAAATGGCTCAAAAACAATTGTATCAATTTTGTAAGGATAACGGCGTTGATTTGGCTAAAATGATAATAGAATCAAAAACATATGAGAATACTGATAATAAGTTGATTTTATATCATGGCTCCAAGACAGGTATTGTCGGAGATATTGCACCCATCAGTCGTGGTGAATGTGATTTCGGTCATGGATTTTATATGGGAACAAGTACATTGCAACCTCTTACTTTAGTATGTGCAGAGGAAAAACCTAAATTTTATACTGTGGAGTTGGATTTAACCGGGCTCAAGGTTCTTAATGTTGATATTGGTCTTGAGTGGGCACTTCTGATAGCATATTATCGTAAAGAAATGGAATCAGCTATTGGTACAGAAATTTACGAGAAATATGCTAATTTTGCAAATGGTTACGATATTATAATTGGCTATATAGCAAATGATCGTATGTACACAGAACTTTCTCGTTTCTTTAATAAAACTTTAACCGATACAGCATTAATACATTGCTTATCCGCACTTGACCTTGGAAAGCAATATGTTGCAATTACAGAAAAGGCATGTAAACAAATCAAAATCCTGAAAGAAGAAAGCTTATCTCA
>JAFQHQ010000168.1 GCA_017397885.1 Clostridia bacterium
TACAAATCGCCTTCCTTTGAAGGTTTATTTGTCATGCCACAAAATCCACAATTATTTATATATTTTCAATGTACATTGTTTTGCTAACTAATTCTAAAAAATTTTCAAAAACTACTTGATTTTTATATAGTTAGCTCCTTTGTTCGTATTTGATTGCTGTAATTACAATATTTTAACATATAAATGCCTTGTCTGCAATAGATTTAAGGTTTTTTATTTCAAAAATATGTCATTGGCATAATATCACTTGAAAAAGGAGCTGATTTCTGATATTATGATATTATGTTGAATTATGATGTAATATGGAGGAAAGCATATGAGAAAGTATTTTTCGGCAGCATTTGTACTTGTTATATTGATATTAGCCTTTGTTTTCACCTCGGTATATGCCATAGATCCTAAATATCAGACTGTAAAAATAGGCCTGTATTATTCATCAACCGCTAAATCAGAGGTTGCAATCTCTTCCGATTCGGGTTTTGAAGCAGGGTACATGGATTCCAATAATTTTGTAGCTCAAAGCACATTACCCGGCACCACCTTCAAAGTGAGTGTGGCTTCGGGCGGTGTTACCATCAATGATGTTTTCTACAGTGTTACAAATGGGAATTTTGCCCTCAGACCACTAAGCGGCACGGTGTCTGTGAACAATACAGCCTACAGGGGCGGTGTTGAGTTTATCCCAAACTCAAGCGGACTTATGACAGTCATCAATTTTGTTGACATAAATGATTATGTTGCGGCGGTTGTTGGCAAAGAAATGAGCCCTACATGGCACATAGAAGCTCTCAAAGCTCAGGCAGTATGTGCCAGAAGCTTTTGTATAACAGCATGGAACAAACATTCATCTCTTGGCTTTAACTTGTGTCCGACACAGGATTGTCAGGCATATCAAGGTATTTCGGGAGAGACCGAAAGCACCGTCAGAGCCGCAACCGAAACAAAAGATCAGTTTCTGATGTATGGGAACTCCGTAGCAGAGGCACTATATTCATCATCGGGCGGGGGCTCCACCGGATATGCAAAGTATGTGTGGGGAAACGATGTTGCATATCTTCGGGCAGTTGAAGATCCCTATGATCTTGGTTCCGATAATCCTCGTGCATACTGGACTTTTACGCTGACAAAGGAAGAGATAAAGGCAAAGCTTGCAAAGGCATCCGTTGATATTGGTGATATAACCGATTTTCGTGTAACCGGAGCAGACGAATACGGTCGTACATATGAAGTTACAATATACGGAACAAACGGAACATATGTACTCAAAAATGACAAAACCAGAAGCTTTTTCGGGTTCTACAGCCAAAAATATACCATTACCGGGTCGGGAACCGAATCTATGCACCAACCCCTCTATGCCATCGGTACAAAAGGGGCGCAAGTTCTCTCGTCTTATAACGTTCAGTCTGCGACCGGAAGCTGTAATCTTGGCGATTTCTACATTCAAAGTGCAACTTCAACCAAGCAGCACGCACAGAGTAGTACCCAAACTTCCGACTCATATATCATAAACGGTTCCGGCTGGGGGCATGGACTCGGACTTAGTCAGTATGGTGCAAAAGCACGTGCCGAACAAGGATACAATTATATTGAAATTCTTCAGCATTATTATGTTGGGACATATGTGCAATAATTGAAAGGAAAGTGACATAAATTTGAAAACAAGCGATTTTTTCTATGATCTTCCTCCCGAACTGATTGCCCAGACTCCTCTCAAAGACAGGTCATCATCAAGACTTCTGATTCTTTCAAAGGAAAGCGGAGACATCAGGCATTCGGTTTTTTCGGATATTATAAATCATCTTTCACCCGGTGATTGCCTTGTTCTCAACGACACCAAGGTTTTGCCTGCAAGGCTTATCGGCGAGAAAGAGGGCACCGGAGCCCGTGTGGAATTTTTGCTTTTGTCCCGCAAATCCGATGATAAATGGGAAGTTATATTAAAACCCGGGAAAAAATGCAAACCCGGTGTAAGAGTATCATTCGGAGACGGAAAGCTGAAAGCTGAAATTCTTGAAACCGTAAATGACGGAAACCGAATTGTCCGCTTCGAATATGACGGGCTTTTTGAAAATGTTTTGGACGAACTGGGCGAAATGCCGCTTCCGCCATACATTACCAAAAAGCTTGAAGACAGAGACCGTTATCAGACCGTTTACTCAAAACACACAGGTTCTGCGGCGGCACCCACGGCAGGACTTCATTTTACCAAAGAACTTTTAAAGAGCATTGAAGATAAGGGTGTTAAAATTGCATATGTCACACTTCATGTGGGACTTGGAACATTTCGCCCGGTCAAGGTGGATGATGTCGAAAATCATAAAATGCATTCCGAATTTTATGAGATTACCCGTGAGACCGCTTCTCTCATAAATTCGGTTAAACAAAGCGGAAAACGTGTTATTTCTGTCGGCACGACTTCAACCCGTGTGCTCGAAACTGTGGCAGACCCCGGCGGAGTTTTGTCCGAGGCGAGCGGTTGGACCGACATATTCATATATCCGCCATACAAATTCAAATGTGTAGATGCATTAATAACAAATTTTCACCTTCCCGAATCTACACTTCTCATGCTGGTCAGTGCGTTTTCTTCAAAAGAAAATATAATGCGTGCCTATGATGAAGCTGTCAGAGAAAAATATCGCTTTTTCAGCTTTGGCGATGCAATGTTCATTCAGTGAGAAATCAGCGAATTTGCCTTTTTTTGCAAAGATGCTGCAAAATATTAAATCTTGTTTGAAAGGTCAGATGATTTTGTTTAAACTAATAAAAAAATACGGTGAAGCAAGGCGCGGAACCTTTGAAACCGTTCACGGCACAATCCGGACCCCGGTTTTTATGAATGTAGGCACTATAGCTGCCATAAAAGGCGCTGTATCATCACTTGACCTGAAAGAAATCGGTTGTCAGGTGGAACTTTCCAACACATATCATTTGCATGTGCGCCCCGGTGACAAACTTATCAAAGAACTTGGCGGGTTGCACAAATTTATGAACTGGGACAGACCCATTCTTACCGACAGCGGCGGATTTCAGGTTTTTTCACTGGCGGGTCTTCGCAAAATCAGCGAAGAAGGGGTTAACTTTAACTCCCATGTAGACGGCAAAAAGATTTTCATGGGGCCTGAGGAAAGCATGCAAATTCAGTCCAATCTTGCATCCACAATTGCCATGGCGTTTGATGAATGTGTGGCACTACCTGCCGAATATTCCTATGCAAAAAAATCTCATGAGCGTACAATACGCTGGCTGGAGCGTTGTCAAAAGGAAATGGAAAGATTGAATTCTCTTCCCGACACCATAAACAAAAATCAAATGCTTTTTGGTATAAATCAGGGTGCGACTTTTGATGATTTGCGAATTGAAAACATGAAGACCATTTCCTCCTTTGACCTTGACGGCTATGCCATAGGCGGCCTTGCAGTGGGTGAGACACACGAGGAAATGTATCACATTCTTGATGTAACACTTCCCTTTGCGCCTGAAAACAAACCCCGTTACCTCATGGGTGTCGGAACTCCCATAAACATATTGGAGGGCGTTGACAGAGGCATAGATTTCTTCGATTGTGTAATGCCAAGCCGAAATGCAAGACACTGCAATCTGTTTACTTCGCAAGGTCAAATGAATTTGAAAAACGAAAAATTTGAGAAAGACATGCGACCCATTGATGAAAACTGTGATTGCCCTGCATGCAAAAACTACACAAGAGCATACATCCGTCATCTTTTTAAAGCAAAAGAAATGCTTGCCATGAGGCTGTGTGTGCTTCACAATCTCTATTTCTACAACAAGCTTATGGCAGATATCAGAGATGCAATTGACAACGATTGCTACAAATCATTTAAAGAAGAGCGCATTGCACTTTATTCTCAAAGAATATAGAATTGTAAATAAAATGTAAATCGACAAAATAAACATCAAAAAACTATTGATTTTTTTTGCGTTATGGTGTATAATTACAATATTATTCACAAACGGAGGTAACAAAATGAATTTATTTGAAATTACAGCATATGCTGAAGGAACAAGCGAGGCAGCCGGCGGTGGCGGAGCTTCAATGCTAGTTTCTCTTATTCCTCTTGTTCTTATCATTGCCATCATGTATTTCCTTATGATAAGACCTCAGAAGAAAAAAGAAAAGCTTAAACAAGAAATGCTTTCTCAGCTTATCGTTGGTGACAAAATTCTCACAATCGGCGGTATCCACGGCAAGATTGTAGAAATCAAAGGTGAAAACCTCATTATCGAAACAGGCAAAGCAAGCGAAGCTTCAACTCTCAAAATCACACGTTGGGCAATCAGTGAAGTTACAAAACCCGGTGATGAAGTGAAAGCTTCCAAAGAATTGAACGATTCTGAACAGACCACAGACGACGAAGAATAATATTTTTCGAATAAACAAATCATCCTCCGAATATTTATTAAACAAAAATATTCGGAGGGATTTATTGTGTCAGAAAAAAACAACGGTTTTGTGTCGGTTCCCGGCAAATTGCATGCAATCTTAAGAGGACTGAAGTTTGTTTTGATTTCCTACATTGTGTCCGTGGCTCTAATTGCGGTATTATCTGCTCTCATTGTGTACACCGATTTGCCCGAAAGCACAAGCACACCGGTTGTAAAGGTAATCACCTTTTTCTCGGTTGTGTTGTCGGCTTTCCTCACGGCAAGATCATCACACAGTCGAGGCTGGCTATGCGGTGCGCTGGTTGGCGGAAGCAATGTATGCATTCTCATTCTTCTCGGTACTGCAATCTATGCCCATAATCCGCTTACAGTCTCAAATCTTTTGTCTGTAGCAATCGGGGCATTGCTTGGTGTTGCGGGAGGAGTTTTCGGAATCAATTCGAGAAAATGACACTATTAAGGCGGTGATATATTGAAACATACTGCATTACAAAGATTATGTGCACTGTTTGGTGCATTTTTGCTCTTTGCTTCGTCATCATCTTTTTTGTTTGATGCTTCAAAAATGTCGGCAGACAAAGCAATAAAGTATGTTCCTTTATCATCGGTTCAGTCAGACGGGGCGTTTGCATCTTCCATTGCAAACAATCACCAAAAAGGTGAGTCTCTCTATAACGGCCGCAGCATTGATGCTGTGGACAAACAGGAGAGCTTTTATGATGCTTCTGTTGTTGGTTTGATTTTTGTGACAGCATTGTTTGTCCTTACAAGCAATACATTGCTCAAAAGCAGTGGTTTATACGCCGGAAGGCGTTATAATTTGCTGATTTGATATACATTTTATCTTTCATAAAAAATTATCAAGGAGGATTACTAATGAAGACAAAAAGTATAGTTAAATTTATTGCTGTATTTGTTGTGATTTTACTCATGGCATATGTTGCAATATTTGGTTTTGAATGCATGGGAAAAGTTATTCCCGCATCATTTGATGAATATATCGGTATTGAAAGAGGTTTTGACCTCGCAGGCGGTTCGGTTATCGTTTTTGAACCTACCGGTGACGGCAGCGACAATGTGTCCGATGATGATATTTCCGCTTCAATTTCGGCACTCAGACTTCGTCTCGATGCTCAGGGTCTCAACGATGCGGTTGTTTCTGCACAGGGTTCGGATGTTAAGAGAATTCGTGTTGAGATTCCTGCCGAAACAAATCCCGAGAAGGCAATTGAATATCTCGGTTCTGTAGCAAAGCTTTCATTCTATGAAGTTACTCTTAACTCTCAGACAAACCAGTATGAAAAGGTTGGAGAAGAACTTCTTTCGGGTGACCATGTTGAAAAAGCATATCCCGGTGTTGGACAAAACAACGATGTTGTTGTAAATCTTGAATTCACATCAGCAGGAAAAGACCTTTTTGCTGATGCTACATCACGTTTGGTTGGCAAACCCCTCGGTATTTTTGTCGATGACATATTGATTTCAGCTCCAAATGTTAATCAGCCTATTACAGAGGGCTATTGCTACATTGAAGGTGGCTTTACAAACGAAGATGCAAAACAGCTTGCAAATCAGATTCAGTCCGGTGCTCTTCCCTTTGCTCTTAAGGCTGTAAGTCAGAACAGCGTCGGTGCACAGCTTGGTGACGATGCTCTTAACAAAAGTCTTACCGCAGGTGCAATCGGTTTGTTGCTTGTTATGCTCTACATGATCATCATGTACAGAATGTGCGGTCTTGTGGCAGACATTGCTCTTGTTGGTTACACTGCACTTGTGTTCCTTATCATCAACGGCACAGGTATTCAGCTTACTCTTCCCGGTATTGCAGGTATCATACTGACCATAGGTACTGCGGTAGATGCTAACGTTGTCATATTCGAAAGAATTAAAGAAGAACTTAAAACAGGAAAAACTCTCCGCGCTTCGGTTGATGCAGGTTTCAACAGGGCACTCACTGCCATCATCGACTCCAACATCACCACAATCATTGCGGCTGTTGTTCTCTGGTATTTCGGAACAGGTACTATTATAGGATTTGCAAAAACACTGTTTGTTGGTACTCTTGTTAGTATGTTCAGTGCAATTTTTGTTACAAAATTCCTGCTTCGTCAGCTTGTTGGATTCGGTATCAAAAATCCCAAGCTATACAGTGCATAAGAGGAGGGTTATAGAATATGTTTAACATTACTGAAAAAAGAAAAATTCTGTTTGCAATTCCGTGTATTATAATTCTTGCAGGTATCATTTGCTTTTTTGCATTTGACGGATTGAACACAGACATAGATTTTACCGGTGGTACAGCTCTTGAAATTGAGCTGGGTGAAAAATTTAATGAAAACAAAATCAGAGACGTATTTGAAAAGATAGAAGGCGTTGACGTATCTTCTGTTCAAAGCTCCGGTTCCCAGAGAGCAATTGTAAAAACAACCGAAATTCCCAGTGAGAAACTTGCTGAAGTAAAAGAAGCAATTCTTGTTGCGTTCCCCGCTTCAAATGTAATCTCAACAGATTCGGTAAGTGCAACTATGGGTAAAGAAATGTGGTGGAGTGCCGCAAAAGCAGTATTCTTTGCAGTTCTTCTCATGCTCGTATATATCTGGATCAGATTCGAACTTTTCTCGGGACTTTCTGCAATTCTTGCTCTTTGTCATGATGTTCTCATCATCATTTCAATCTATGCAATATTCCAGCTTCCCATCAACACAACATTCATAGCCGCTCTTCTCACGATTCTCGGTTATTCTATCAATGCAACAATTGTTGTGTTCGACCGCATCAGAGAAAACACCAAACAGCTTGGCAGAAAACAGAGCTTTGGTGACATTGTTGACTCAAGTATCTGGCAAACAATAGGGCGTTCAATAAACACTTCGGTTACCACACTTCTTACGCTTGTAACGCTCTATGTTCTCGGTGTAACTTCAGTTAAACAGTTTATACTTCCCATTATCATCGGTATTCTTTGCGGTGCATATTCCTCAGTATTCCTTTCAGGTCAGTTCTGGGCATTATTCAGAGGAAAGAAAGCTCAATAATTTTTTTAAATCAAAAAGGTTACAAATCCGGCATCGGATTTGTAACCTTTTTTTTCGTGAATTTAAAAGAATGATGACAACTCTCAGAAATCGTTTTGTGTTCTGAGTTTTCTATACTCTTTTCTTTTGAGCGCCGCTTCAAAGTGTTGTTTTTCTTCTTCGGTTTCAAGCTCCAGCGTGGGAACCTGCGTTTTGTTGCCGTATTCATCAAGTGCAACCATTACAAGAAAGGCAGTATTTATGTTGTCCCTTGTTCCGTCAAGATTTTCAACGTAAGTTTTTACACAAATTTCCATAGAAGTTGTTCCCGCATAGGTGATAAACCCTTCAATAACCAGTGTATCATTGGCAAAAGCCGGTTTTTTAAAAACAAGGCTATCCACCGATGCTGTGGTAACATTTTTGTTGCAGTGTCTTCTTGCAACAACGGCGGCGACAATGTCAATCCATTCCATGAGTTTTCCGCCAAAAAGTCTCTTATAGCCGTTAAGTGACGACTGAGACAAAATTTGGACATGTTGTGTATATGATTCGGATACTTTTTTTGAACTTCTCATTTCAAAGACCTTCCTTACAGATATTTAAATTAAATTTTAATTGCATTTGCACTCACAAGATGCACATTGCATTGCAGTTATCACTTGTTATTATATCTCAAAATTCGGTTTAAATCAAGTTTTAAAGTTTTAAAAACTTTTATTTTCACACAATGAATGAAACTGTCATATTATATTATTAGTCAGACATGGGCTTTGTGTCTGAACCTATTATATTATTGGAGGTTGTCTTATGGGTGAAAAAGTAAATCCCTGCCGTACAAACAATATGTGCAGTGATGAAGTGTGCATCCAAACTCGCAAAGTTTATGATTCTTGTCGTGATAAAGAATGCATTGAAAACATGAGAGTCTATCTCACCGAAAGCGGTCAAAGTCTTGTTGACAGAGCAACCGGCATCAAGTGCAGAAAATCCGAAATCATATGGGTCTATTCTGATGTTGAACCTGTAGCGTTTAACCGCGGATACTATTCTGTTGATTTGAAATTCTTCTTCAAAATTACACTTGATGTTTTTACAGGAATAGGTCGTCCTGTTTCTGTTGAGGGCATAGCAACATATGACAAAAAGGTTATCTTATTCGGTTCCGAGGGAAATGCCAAAACATTCAGTTCAAAATTCAAAGACGGTGCCGGAGATGTTCAGCTCTGGCAGAAAAACAATCTCCCGGTGGCACAAATTGATGTTTGTGTCAACTTTGAAAGTTATATGGAAAATAAAAAAACAGAAATAAAAATGTGCATAATGTATTGACATTTTTGATAAAAAAGTATAAAATAATTATACGTATAGTTATATGGTGGAGTGGGTGTGTGCGTTTACCGTACACCGTGAAAATATCCCTTCGATAGTGTGGTGATAAATTGGATGAAAATAATTAAATATACTTCGTTGGTTCTGGTAAGTTTGTTTTGCATACTGACACTTTTAGTTGGTACAGCAGGGTATTTTCTTACCGATAACCTCAAAGCAGTTATCCTTATGATGACGCATTCGAGGGAAGAACTTGAGCTTATGCTCGATAAGACCTATGAAGAGGTGGATACTTTTCTCGAAACCAACCCCCAATATGAGGTCAGACCGTCAAATGCTGTCGAGGAAAAACTTCACCGCGATAAAGTGATTACCGATGAAGAATTTGTTGAGCTTCTTACAGGTAAAAGAATTTTGTCCGATTTGTTTGGCACGGAATTGATTGTTGATGATAAAAACAACATAACCGATAAATTAACAGGCGAAAAGTATTCGGCGGATAAGCTGTTGCAAATGAAGAATAATTCAAATGCTTCATCTCAGACAGAAAACAAAAATCAGGCTTTGCCACCGACAGAGCAAGGTGCATCGCCCGGCGAAACACAAGATGCTTCAACGACAACGAAGCAGCCAACACAAGCAGGGCAGACACAAGCTTCTGACCCGCCTTTAACCGGTGATTCGTCACCAACCGGACAAGGAGAATCACCACCCCAAACAAACTCCGAAAAAATTTCGGCGAAAATTGCTCAGATGTATGTTTTGAAATCAACATTCACAACAAGTTTGGATGCACTGTACAACAATGCAATAGCAAAGTATAATGCGCTTCCGGCTTCACAAAAAGAAAACGGAAAAACTGCCATTGTGGACGAGCTCTATCCCAAAGCGGCTCAGCTTGAAAAAGATTGTGACGCTCAGGTAAAAACCGTTTTGGCAGATTTGACAATACTTCTCAAAGCTGAAGGTCAAAGTCTTGATTTGATTGATACTATCAGAACAGCATATTATCAGGAAAAAAGTGTAAGAAAAGCCATGTATATGGAAAAACTATAATTAATATGGGAGGAAAAACAGTGAGAAACAGCGTGTTTAGTAAAATCGTGACAATCGTAGTAATGCTTGCCATGATTTTATCTATGGCTCCGACTTCATTCGCTGCACAAACTCAAACTCAAGCCCAAATCTTTGAAGACTTTCCCACAGGTTGGTCTCAAGATGCGGTCAGTGCGGCTGTGAACAACGGACTCCTGCAAGGCAGAACGCCAACAAGGCTTGAGCCGAAAGGCAATCTGACCCGTGCAGAAATGGCTACAATAATAAACCGTGCATTCGGTGCAAAAATTGAAGCCGATATTTCAAGCTATCATGATGTAAACATCACAGAATGGTACTATCATGAAATTGCCAAGGCAGTTAACATGCAAACTTTCTACGGTGACGGAAACGGACGTATGCGTCCGAATGATTTCATAACCCGTGAAGAAATTTTTGCAGTTATTGCAAGAGCTCTCGTACTTGAAAGTGATAATTATTCTTCACTTGATAAATTCAGTGACGGATCTCTTGTTTCCGGATGGGCACTTCCTTATGCATCTGTCCTTGTTGAAAAAGGATATGTAAACGGAAATGACCTTGGAATGCTCTGCCCGAAAGACAACATAACCCGAGAAGAATTTGCTCAGATTATGCATAACATTGTTAAAACATATTTTACCGAGTCCGGTACATATGGCGAAACAGGCCCCGACTCCACTCTTATCAGAGAAAGCGGAGTAACTCTCGAAAATATGACAATTGAGGGTGATCTTATTCTTGGTGACGGTGTCGGAAACGGAACTGTTAATCTGAACAATGTTACCATCAAGGGCAGGCTTCTTTGTCGTGGTGGTGAAAATGCAGTTAAACTCACCAACACAACTGTTGGCGAAATGGTTGTTGTTAAAGATGTTAACGGAATTGTACATTTTGAAAACTACCGTGATGAAGCTCCGTTCAAAGGAATTGTTGAAATTACTCCCGCAACATTTCTTACCCGACCCACAGGCGGCGGAAGTTTTTCCGGTGGTGGCGGAAGCTCCACAACCAAATATACAGTAAAGATTATTGGTGCAGGCGAGGATTCCAAAAAGTCTGTTAATAAAGGTGATAAATATACATACCCCACACCTGAAAGCACCGGATATCCCGAATTTGCAGGCTGGCTTGTTGACGGCGAAATTGTTGAGCCCGGAACTAAAGTTACTGTAAAAAGCGACATAACAGCCGAAGCGGTATATTGGTATACCGTTGAGCATTATTATCAGAAATCGGATCTTTCCGACAGCTATGAGATTGATGAATCCAAAACAACAAAAGCCTATGCAAAAAAAGACATAGAGATTTCCGGTGAAGTTTCTGATGCACAATACTATGTGTATAATGAAGCAAAAAGCTTGGAAACTTCCAAAATCACAATTTCAGAAACGGATAAAAATACCATCAAGCTATATTACGACAGACAAAAAGCAGAAATCACATTTAATCTTGATGGCGGCAGTGCAACAGGATTTGAAAAAATCAATGTTCCTGCCGGAATTCCCTATGAACTCCCCAATGGTGACGGCATCACAAAAGACGGTTACACATTTTCTCACTGGGAAGTAAATGGCAAATCCTATTTCCCCGGAACTTTTGTTGATGTAAATGATGAAAGTCCAATTAGCGTTAAAGCTGTTTATATAGAAAACGGTAAATCTTCATATATAATTCAGCACTATAAGCAGGAAGTCGGCAAAGCAAGCGGAGATACAAAATCATATATTCCGGTTGACACTGATATTGTTGACGAAATCTATGTTGGTGCAATTGTTTCTGCCCAAAACTTTGTTAAAGACGGAAAAAACACTTCATCCGAAAATTATGATGCCAATTATGCCGGATTTATATTTAATGAAGGTATGAAAGATGATTTTGAAGGCGCAGTTGTTGAAGGGAGTGTTCTTGTCCTTAAAATCTACTATGACCGTATCAATGTATCTGTAGTGTTTGACACAAAAGGCGGAAGTCCCATAACACAAAAAGAGATACAATACGGTGCAGAACTCAAACTCCCCGGCACCGAAGACACACATTATTCCGGCAAGACCCTTGTTGGTTGGAAAGATACTGACGGCAATACATATGTACCGGGTCAGACAGTTACGGTTACCAATCCCGAGGGAACCTCCTTTGAAGCAATGTGGAACGATGTTCCTCCTGCTCCCATAGAAAAAACATATTATAAGGTTGAACATTATCATCTCGATGCAAACAAAACAGCAGGTGTGGCAGCCAACTACAGTGTGGTTGAAACAGAAGTATTTACAGATTGTGAGGTTGGCACAACTGTATATGCAACTGCAAAATCCCACACAGGATTTAAAGTCAGCACTGCAATTACTTCTGTAACAAGCGGCGATGTTCTTACAAACGGCGGTCTTGTTCTCAAAATCTACTATGACCGTGAAATTGTAGATATAAGCTTTGATACAAACGGAGGAACTCCCGGCATTGATCCTAAAACTGCCGGATATGGTTGCAGCTTTACCCTTCCCGGAATAGGCTCTACCCAAATTGACGGTAAGACTCTTGTGGGATGGAAAGACAAAGACGGCGTAATATATCCCGTTGGATCAACCGTTACTGTTGAATCCACAGATGATATTAATTTTGTTGCAGAATGGGACGACAACCCTGTTATCCCAACACCTGTTGCAGGCTACAGAGTTGAACATTGGCAACTCAAAGTCGGCGGAACAAACGGAAATGAATCCGACTATGTTTGCGCCGATACCGAAACATATAATAATGTAGAAGTTGGAACAACGGTAAATGCAACAGAAAAATCTTATACAGGATTTAAAAAGAGTGAAGCAATTACATCAGTTACTTCAGGCACAGTGACAGCCGATGGCAATCTTGTCCTTAAAGTTTACTATGACCGTATAACGGTTGATGTAAGTTATAATGAAAATGGCGGTTCAACCGTTGCGGACACTTCTGTTCAATATGGTTCACAGCTCACCCTTCCCGGTGAAGATTCAACAACCAAGGATGGATTTGTTCTTGTTGGCTGGACATATAACGGAACAACATATGTCCCGGGATCAACAATAACAGTTGATGTTGTATCAAAAACAGAAATTAAAGCAGTATGGGATGATGCACCTGTTCCGTCAACAAGCTACAAGGTTGAACATTGGCAGCTTAAAGCTGATGCTCAAGACGGCATAGAAACAAATTATGTCCTTGTTGAAGAAACAGTTGTTAACGGTGTCCTTGTTGGTGACTCGGTAACTGCAAGCGAAAAAACCTACATCGGATTTAAAGTTAACGATACACTTTCCAAAAAGAGCGGAACTGTTATTGACAATGACGGATTAGTTCTTAAGATATACTATGACAGAGTCGATGTATCTGTAACCTATAATGAAAATGGCGGTACTCCGGAGCAGACCGACGTAAGCGTTGGTTTTGGTAACACGGTTGCACTTCCGCTTGATAATCTTATTTCCAGAGACGGCCACACATTTGGCGGATGGAAAGATGCAAACGGAGTAGTATATCCGGGTGGATATGGATATAAAGTAGCTTCAACAGCTGCTCTTGAGTTCACTGCAGTGTGGAACAAGATTCCCATAATTTATTCCGGTTATAAGGTTGAGCATTATCATCTCGATGCAAACAAAGTTGCCGGAAATGAAGATAACTATAGCGTTGCGGAAACAGAAGTATTCACAGACATTGAGGTTGGCACAGTTGTAAATGCAACTGCAAAATCCTACACGGGATTTGAAGTCAGCACTGCAATTACTTCTGTAACAAGCGGTAATGTTGAAGCAAACAATGCCCTTGTGCTTAAGATTTATTATGACAGAATTTCTGTTGGTGTGACATTTGATACAAACGGAGGTACACCGGCAATCGATGCTGCATCGGTAGCTTATGGTAACAGCCTCACACTTCCGGATGCAACCTCAACTGCGATTGACGGCAAAACTCTCAAAGGCTGGGAAGGTACAGACGGTGTAATCTATCCGATAGGTTCAACATTAACAGTTAATTCTACCGAACCTGTAGAGTATAAAGCCGTTTGGGAAGATATAATCATTCCTCCCGATCCGGTTGCAAACTACAAGGTAGAATATTATCAGTTAAAAGTTGGCGGAACAAACGGCACAGCAAGTGACTATATAATAGTAGAAACAGAATATTTCTATGGTGTTACTGTTGGCAAAGAGGTTAGTGCATCAGACAGAACCTATGCCGGTTTTGCAAAGAGCTCTGCTATCAGTCCGATTGAAAGCGGAACAGTAGCGGCTGATAATTCTACGGTTCTTAAAATTTATTATGACCGTGTAGATGTATCTGTTATCTATGACGAAAACGGAGGAACCTTTGTTTCAGATACAACAGTGCAGTACGGTAATGCTCTCACTCTTCCCGATAACACATCAACAACCAAAGACGGATTTGTACTTGTTGGCTGGGAAGTTGACGGAACAACATATGTTCCGGGATCTACCGTGATTATAGAGTCTACATCTGAAGTAAATGTTAAAGCAGTATGGGATGATGCTCCCATTCCGTCAACATACTATACAGTAGAGTATTATCAGCTTAAAGCCAATTCGGCTGCCGGTAACGAAGCAAACTATAAGCTTGTAGAGACAGTTACAGTGGTTGATGTTTTGGTTGGTTCAAGTGCAACAGCACAGATTAAAGTTTACGACGGATTTGAAAAGAGTACAGCGATTGAATCTGTTGAAACAGGAACAGTACTTGCAAATGGTGCACTTGTTCTTAAAGTATACTATGATAGACAGATTTTCAATGTAACATATAATGAAAACGGTGGTACACCGGATATGACAGATACCACTGTGGCTTATGGAAACACAGTGATACTTCCGGAAGAAACTGATATTTCCAAGAGCGGATTTGTATTTAGCGGATGGCAGGATGCTGACGGAGTTATCTATCCGGGAGGATATGAATTTACAGCATTTAAGACACAGAATTATGTATTTACTGCATACTGGACCGAAGAGGATATTGCTCCCGAGAAATATACCGTAACCTACAAGGTAAACGGTGAAGTTGTACACACAGCTGAAGTTATAGTTGGTTCGGTAATTCCCGCATATACCTACACAGCTCCCGAAGGTCACAGCTTCACCGGTTGGGATCCGGAAGTTCCCGCAATCATGCCTGCTGAAAACCTTGAGTTCAATGGTACGACCACTGCAAACAAATACACTGTAACCTACAAAGTTAATGGTGAAGTAGTACACACTGAAGAAGTTGTATATGGTAAAGCAATTCCTGCATACACCTACACAGCTTCCGAAGGTTACACATTCTCAGGTTGGGATGCAGAAGTTCCTTCAATCATGCCTGCAAGTAACCTTGAGTTCAATGGTACAACAACTGCAAACAAATACACTGTAACCTACAAGGTGAACGGCGAAGTTGTACACACAGAAGAGGTTGTATATGGCGAAGCAATTCCCGCATACACATACACTGCTCCCGAAGGTTACACACTTTCCGCGTGGGATAAGGAAATTCCTGCAACAATGCCTGCAGAAAATCTTGAATTTAATGCAACACTTGTTGGAGAAAGTGCAAAACTTGTATTTGGTGAAGCTCTGACTCATGCAGGAGAAGAAGCAACTGTAGATGTTAAGTATGAAACAACAATACCTGCAAACATCGTTGGAGTAGGCAAGGTAACAGTACCTGCAGAGCTTGGCGAAGTTGTCGGCTTTGAATTCTCACAGGAAGCAAAAGATGCAGGACTCAACATCGGACTTTCAAACTTTGATCCGGCATCAAAATCAATCGTAGTACTCTTTGATAATGCCGTTACATTTAACGGAGTGCTCGGTACACTTAAGATTAAAGTTGCAGACGGAGCGGTAGCCGGTGATTACGAAGTAAGTGCAACAACCTTTACCGTTAAGAATGAAGATTCCACACTGGGAATCACAACCGAAATCACAAACGGTAAAGTAACAGTAGAATATGTAGCACCTGCAAAATACACCGTAACCTACAAAGTTAACGGCGAAGTTGTACATTCAGAAGAAGTTGTATACGGTGAAGCAATTCCCGCATATACCTACACAACTCCCGAGGGACATACATTCTCAGGTTGGGATGCAGAAGTACCCACAACAATGCCTGCTGAAA
>JAFQHQ010000169.1 GCA_017397885.1 Clostridia bacterium
ATATTCAGCACGGTTATGGAGAATAGCGATTGTACCTACAGTCACTCCGTCTTCCTTAATCGGTACACGGTCAAGAATGATGTCCGCCTTTGCAAGATTGATATTCCTTTCCTTGTCGCCGCTTTTTATGTTACGGGAAAGAACATCATCACCAATAACATCCACACTTTGTCCAACAATGTTAATCAGCGGACGATCGAAAAGCATACGGATTGCGGATTCATTGGCAAACTGTATGACTCCGTTTGTATCGAAAGCAATGATACCTTCCGCCAAGGTTTCAAGGATATTGTCACGCATTTTATACATCGCCGTAAACACATCCGGCTCATATCCCATAAGGCTCTTTTTGATTTTACCAGAAAGATTTCCCGCAATGATCAGTTCAATTAAAATTGCAACCACGGTAATAAGGAGAAAGATACATAACATCTGCGCTGTTTCGGTCTTGATGTTTTTCATCAGCATGATCGCCATAACCACGCCGACATATTCTCCGTCCTCATTATACACCGCAGCATAAGCACGGCGCTGATTTCCTGATGGGCCGCTTTCGTTCACAGCGTAGTAGCCGTCCGTATTGCTTTTAAAGTCGGGCATATTTCCGTCGTACTTCGTTCCGATCAAAGCATGGTTGGAATGATACATACGAATACCGTCATTGTTTACAACAGAGATGACGTCAATATCATCAAGAGTGTCTTTCAATGCATCCAGATATTCAATGATAACACTCTTTTCTTCGCTGCTCTTACCCGTCATCATCGGAGAATTAGCAATTGCTTCAGCTACGTTCTGCAGATTTTGGTCACGCTTCTCCGTTTCAAAATGAATATTGATAAGCGTTCCTGCAACACCTAAAATCAGCGCCATTGAAATAATCAAAATAAGCTGTGTGCGAAAGAACAATTTTTGAATACCGTTGAGCGATATTCTTGGTTTATCTGCCGCTTCTTTTCCTGCTTTCATACTTTTACCATCCCTGATATCAATCCCTGAGTTTGAATTATTATAACATAATTGAACGGATTTTTCGATTTGCAAACCTTTCAAAAGAACTTTTGAAAGTAAAAAAAGTAAGTAAAAACGACTGTTTATGTTTCTATTTTTCAAAAAATTGTCTTTTATACTTCTCAGTGCTATCCTATTTGCGAAATCAAAAAACGCAAAGGAGATATATTATGGGATCTATTTTGGAAACGGTTATGCTTGTTTGTTTTGGTCTTTCTTGGCCACTGAATGTCATTAAAGCATACAAAGCAAAAACAACAAAAGGCACAAGTCTACCGTTTATTATGCTTATTATCACCGGTTACATAGCAGGCATTTCCGCAAAGCTTATTTCGGGTCAGATCAATTACGTATTGATTGCTTACATACTGAACTTAGCTATCGTGTCGCTGAATGTTATTGTGTATTTTCGCAACGTTTCTTTGGATAAAAAGTGTTTGCAAGAAATGGAGGCATAAAAATGAGAGAAGCAGAAATTAAAAACTACACAAAACTTAATGAACTTGCCGAGCAAGGCGGTATTGTAATCCTTGGCGACGGTAAGGACAAGGATATACCCACTTGCGAACTGCGTCAGGCATTTGCTGTAGAATCAAAGGTCTATAACCGCAGTTTTGAAAGTATTTCCGTAAATGATGCTTTGAGTGTATATAAAGAAACCGTAGATGCTCTTTCTCCCGAAACGATTCTGTTACATATCGGAGAAACAGATATGGATTTCTTTGCTGAAAGCCCTGTCGAGTTTGATAATAAATATCGTGAGCTCATCGGATACATCAAGTCGCAAAACAAAAAATGCCGCATTGCTATTGTTTCGTTAAAAAATCATGATAGCGATCCGCAGATTGAAGAAATCAACAAACACCTAAAATACATTGCTGATTCGGAGCAATGTGAATACGGTGATATTTCCGCAAAGATGGTTTGGAATCCGAAGGCATCTATGGAAGTCACATCTTTCGTGAATTCAATCGGTTTTGTTCATCCCCTCAAAAACAAACGTCCTTTGTACGACCTTGTAAAAATGCTGTTTTGCTATAA
>JAFQHQ010000170.1 GCA_017397885.1 Clostridia bacterium
ATTGCCATTCCCGGCGTAACGAGTCCGTTTGCCGACAACAACTTCAACAAGCCGCAGTAGGCTCGAGGGTAACGGAGCGCCCGAAAAAATCTCACGCGGAGACGCGGAGATGCGGAGGATGTTCGCGAAGTTTTAAAAAACAGACGCTTTAGCGTCCGCTAGAACCGCGTAGCGGTTCAATATTTCTAGCCGTGGGTTTTAACCCCATAGGTATCAACTTAAGAGGAAACAATTATTGCTTGTAATAATTGCCTTTTATTGAGACGGTCATACAATAAGGGGTCTGTTATTCGTGTATTACGTTTAGGATTTTCGAACATAAACGTGATGGTTTGTTTGATAACATTACTAACTGTTCTTGATGTTCTTTTTTTCCAAAGAACATCAAGAAGTCTGTCAAATTGAATATTGTATCGGTCGAGAATTTCAACGTGGCTGATTTCGCAAACCGGACCGATGCCAGCAAGAATTTCATGATTGTGAAAAATCAACAAATAAATCATTTTAAGCAACTTTTCACATAAAACTCTAGCCGTGGTTTTACCATTAGAATCATTCAGATTCATATTGTTTTTCCATAATTTGAATATCAATTCGATTTGCCATCGAACAGAATAGAGTGTAACAACTTCGTCAAGTGTACACATGTCGCTGCCAATATTGGTAACGTAGAATTGCCATTTAGAAACAATCGTTTGCGCCTGACTGACTTGTCGTCCCAACTTATTAGCTGTATGAGCAACTGAAGCCAGCTTTTGTTTTGCAACTTCCTCAGAAACTCTCCTTGCGATAAGACGCACTGGAACTTTTTGTCGTCCGAACAGAACAAGAACGTCAACCTCATTCCCCTCTTGTTGTTGCAGAAATTCACTGATTGTATATTTCTGATTGTTATAGTAAATGACGCTGTGGGATTGAAAACGACAAATAAAATATATGTTGTTTTTCAGGTTATACCACAAACGTTCCTGGTTTACAAAGCCCATGTCAACTAATTCTAAAGCGCCATTTGGCAATGGATCTGTCTGCTTATGAAATTTGGAATCAGACGTTCTGGAAGAGTCGTATGCAAAATGTTCAATTATTCCTGTTGTGGCTTCGATACGCAAGAATATTTTCAGTTCAGAGACGTTTACCTTTTCATCTTTACCTCCGACTCCTGGAAACAAATCTTTCGTTTGTTGCGATAGTTGTAGTATCGTACAATCTGCAATATACACGCCGTTGAATAGCGAAAGCAGAAGAGGAGCTTTTGCATTCGATTTATTTACCATTGTCGATAGCGTATGAGCAAGCATCATTCTTAAATATTCCACGCAATTCATATTGAATTTTTTACTCAACGCCTGCTTTGAAATGTTAACGCCTCTCTTGGCAAACAAATTAGCCAAAGATCCCAAGGTAGGGTTCTTTTGTTTAATCCATTTCAACGAAGTTAACAACCATTTTTTAATATCAAGCAAGCGATGTCTAATAATGAACTTTGCCATTTTTGAAGAAATTTTAGAAAAATCGTACAACAGCTCTTGCATTCTTTCCGCAAATTTGATATATGAAACAATCATGAAAGCGTTTGGCGTTAAAAAGGTGTTAAAAAGGTAAAAAACGATGCCCGACGCTTTCTTTTTCTTATAACTTTGCGGTCTAACTTTAACAAAAATCTAAAAATAAAATAGATAAAACAAAATCTTTTCTAATCGGTACAACAGAAATATTTTAACGCGATTTTTCCTTAAGTTGATACTTATGGGGTTAAAACCCACGGCTAGAAACATTGAACCGCTAGCGCGGTTCTAACAGACGCTAACGCGTCTTCCGCATCTTGCCTGCCAATTTTGAACGCACCCGCCAAAAAAAGGCTGTTATCTCCCCCTATTGAATTCCATTTGTTGTATGATACAATTTGTAACGAATATTTCATGGAATAATGACTAATTACGCATAGATCGAGATAGTTCTCGCTTTAGCGTAAAACAGCGTTCCGATAAACCTGTAAAGAGCGTCCTTTTTTTCATTATGAAAAAATGTCGGATAATTGTCAGAACAGTAACATATTAGTGTAGTGTCCGATATATAACAGAACCTTTCAGCGCTTGTTTGCGTACTAATAGTTAGAAAGGAGAAATACTATGCGACAAGCGGTTGAAATTGAATTGACAAATGAAGAGCGAGCGACGCTGGAATCATGGAGTAAAGGGCAGCGAGTTGAAGTGCGTCAGGCGTTGCGGGCGCAAATTGTTTTATTGTCTGCAGAAGGGATGCTGACAAAGGATATTGCGGCAAAGCTGAACATAACGCGTCAAAAGGCGGCGCGCTGGCGGAATCGTTTTGCACAGAACCGGCTTGAGGGCATTCGGAAAG
>JAFQHQ010000171.1 GCA_017397885.1 Clostridia bacterium
ATAATAAACTCTCAAACAAGCACAAATACTGCAATTGAGGCAGTTTGTTACAATCCCTCCACCGCTTACGCGGTCCCCCTCCCTTTACACAAAGGAGGCAACGCTCTAGTGTTTATTTTATCTTCAAACTCACCGACAAACCCCAATTTGAAATTATTGCAAAAAACATCACCGAGACATTTTTGTCCCGGTGATGTTTTCTTTTTATGAATCTATAATTTTAACGATTACATATTATTCAAAGCTTACTTCAACCGACCTTACCCTCGGAGTTCCGGCACCGCAACGTGCATAAAGGTTCAGCCTGTATTGAACATACTTTGAGGTAATGCTGTTTGATTTTAAATCTGCCCCATTCAGAGCTTCAAATGACCAATCCGAATTTTTGAGTTCTTCTTCGGTTTCTCCGAAGCGAAATTCCATTTTCACTTCGCAGGCAGGGGGAATGTCCGCATTCCAGCAAGCCTTTAACAACACACTTTTATCTTCATTAACATAAATTTCGGAATAATAATATTCGTTGTCGCTTCGATCCATTATATTGCCCACGTCTACCGTTGACATTCCGTGGGGTCCTCTGCCGGGAATGGCGATATATCTTTCGGTGTTTATTCCGTCTTCGCCACCCCAGTATATAAAGGAATCGCATACGTGATTGCCGTATTTTTTGTGGGAGGCTACCGCAAGGTCGATGTATCCGTCACCATTAAAATCGCCCGAAAGGCAACCTGTTCCCGAATTGTTGAAAATACGCATTTTGTTGTCCTGATAAAATATACCTTCTTTTGAGCCGTAATACAAAACCGAGTCCGAATCTCGGGTTCTCACGCCGTAATAGGCACAGGCATATATGTCGAGAATTCCGTCATTGTTAAAATCCTGAATTGTAAGATCGTTTATACAGTTTGCAGGAAGCTGGGTTTTTCGGTTTTCTGCAAAGCCGTTTGGTCCGCCCCAGTATATTGTAATATATGATTCCTTGATCTGAGATTTCCTAAGAGCCGTAAAGCCCCCGAGGACAAGGTCGAGATAACCGTTGCCGTTGAGGTCGGCGGCGTTGCCGGTTACTGCACCGTCGGTTGCAAGAGTCTGCATATTATCTGTCGAAAAGCCGTCGGGGCCGCCCCAGAGAATGAATGAATTTTTGCCATAAAGCTGAGGAACGAAAAGGTCAAGCCAACCGTCACCGTTAAAGTCGGCACAAAACATATTTCTCATGCCGCCAAACTGATTGATGAGTCCGTTTTCTTCGTCGGTGTATTCGGGGTCTTCGTCTTCACCGGGCCAAGTGAAGGGGTCACAAAGCTCGGGTTTCGGACCCATTATGAGCTTTTTGGGGTTTTTCATATCAAACCCGTCAGGTCCACCTTCAAAAAACAGAAGCATGCGGTTTCTTATGCCGGCAATAACAACATCAAGATAGCCCGAATGCCTGAAATCACCGATAACACAGCTGTGTCCGAGAATAGATGGAAATGCATAGTTGTTGTCCGGGTCAAATCCGTCTTTGCCTCCACGGTACACAACGCATCCCGGGTCTTCCCAAGGAGCATTTTCGGCACAGTTTACCACAAGTATGTCGGGGTAGCCCGAATCGTCAAGGTCTGCCGCAATGAGGTCAACGGCAGCACAACCGGGAAGCTTTACCTGCCTGTCCTCGCTGAAGCCGTCGGGTCCGCCAAGGAAAAATGCCACATCCTCAAGACCTTTTGAAAGCTCGCCTTCGTGATTGACAACAACGGTTTGTCTGGTGCCATCGGTAAAGGTTTTGCCGTTTATTATAACATTGGCATCCCATGAGGGGATTTTTGCAATAATTTCATAATTACCCTTTTCATCAAAGGCAAAAATTGCACTGTCAAGCTCGTTACGGTCTCTTTCACCGCCCTGACAGGCAAAAAGAACGTTTTTACCGTCTTTTTCGTAGGGGGAAATCGATAGCGAGCGAGGGTATCTGATGGGAATACGGGTAGCTTTTTTCATGTCATAATCACAATCTCCCCACAGTACAACAATCTCTGTTTCGGTATCTCTGTCAAAGGAGAGTGCAATTGCAATGTCGGTATTTCCGTTGTTTTTCAAATCTCCCGACACAACGTGCATAAC
The DNA here is from genome assembly GCA_017397885.1 of Clostridia bacterium. Classification (GTDB taxonomy): domain Bacteria; phylum Bacillota; class Clostridia; order UMGS1810; family UMGS1810; genus RGIG1828. The sequence goes on from JAFQHQ010000171.1 coordinate 2,107, forward strand.
CCCACGGTAACGAAGGGAGGGAATTTTCATGAGAGCGTCATGGTCAAAGCATGTGAAGCGGTATTCTTCATGGGGTGTTCTGCCCTTTTGCCAGCTTTCGAGAATTACATCTGCTTTGTCAACACGAACGGTCATTTGCTTGCCGTTAATTTCAAGCACACTTGTCTTCCACGGCAGCCAACCGCTGGCAATTCTTCCTGCTGTGGTTGAACCCCGGACATCAATTTTCATCGAAATTCCGAAATCTGTTTTTCTTTCAGGGTTTATGCCATCCTCACCTCCCCAGTAAACGGTCTGATGACCGTCAATCTGATGCATAACATAGAGGTCATCATAGCCGTCACCGTCAAGATCCGCAACAGCAAGTGAAAGTCCCGTTATGTCAACATCTTTAAAAACCGATGCCTCAATACCCTGATTTGTCTGATAGAAAATTCTCATTTTGTCGGGAGTGAGAAAAGCAAGGGCTTTTTTTCCACTGCCGTCAAAATTACCTGCGGCAACTGCAGAAGCTCCGAAAACACGAAGCTCACTGCGGTATTTTTCGGAAAGTCCGATTTCACTTCCATAATATATTATTGCAGAAACATCGGTGTGAACTCCATCGTGCTGACAGGCAAGAACAAGATCTTCGGTTCCGTCACCGTTTAAATCGGTAAGTATGCCGTCGAAAGCGCCGTATGTGGGAAGCTTTAGGGCTTCTTCGTGCAAATTGGTGTAGACAAACACCGGCGGACGCTCGTTCATGGAATGGCTGTTGGCAAGAGGAAGGTCAAACCATCCGTCGCCATTGATATCAAAATTATGTATTCTTTGAAGAACGCCCTTTCGTGATACATATATGTTTTGGCCTCCGTTGCCAAAAGTACCTTTTTTAAAATCTTCAAAGTTGTTTTTTTGCCATATTTTGTTTGACATATTGTTCCTCCGGTAATCATGTGATGAATTGGGGTTTATCGGTGAGTTTGCATGCAAACTCACCGAATGAATAATGAATAACGAATAATGAATAATTTTGGTAAAAACGCCTATGCGTTTTCTTTATTCTGACTGACGAAATCAGTAATTTGTGCGATAAATTGAAATTTATCAGTGAGTTTAACACAAGTGCGAAAGGCTCCCTTGTGTAAAGGGAGCTGTCACGAAGTGACTGAGGGATTGTTAAATAATAAACTCTCAAACAATCACAAATACTGCAATTGAGGTAGTTTGTTACAATCCCTCCACCGCTTAAGCGGTCCCCCTCCCTTTACACAAGGGAGGCTCTCGCTCTGGTGTCAATTCCATCTTCAATCTCCCCGACAAACTCCAATTTAAATTTCTATTTCCTATTCACTAATCCCTATTCCCTATGTGAATAAGCTCTACGCTTCATAATAACTCTAAGGGGGTGCAAAAAATTCACACGAATTTTTTACATCCCCTTATATTTTAATTGTTTTTCGTTTTTGTTATATAATTATTCGTGCTGTGCAAAGCTGAGATTGTCGATGTACATTGTGAAGGGAGAGTCGTGGTCTGCTCTGAAGTTAATGCAGGGGATATTCTGAACGGGAGGTCTGTTTGTATACCCGTTGTTATAGAATCCGCCTGAATTAATAAGCTGACCGTCGAAGTAAAAGTCGGTTGTTGCAGTTTCTCCGTCAACATTATACACAATTTTTAACTTGTGATAATCTGTCCAGTCAAAGCCCTGCTTAATGTTTGCACCCTTGTCTGTTGTGCGGTTAAAAACATAGGTTCCGTTCTGCTTACGGATTCCACAACGAACCGCATGTTCAAATCCGCCAAATTCAAAGACCATCAGTGCCTGGGTTTCGGCAGGTGCTTCAAATTTCATGTCGAACTCCAGAGTGAAGCCTTTTGACGCATTTGTTCCCACATCAAAGGTGAGATAGGGTCTTGAAGTGCCGTCGGAGTGAGCACGGAGAGCATATTCTCCCCAGTATTCCTTGTCTTCTGCAATGCTGATATCCCCCGAAACTCTCATACCGTCAAGATTGGTGAAGTTGCCAAGCTCATAATCATCAAAGGTGTAGGTCTTGTTGGTGGCAAAATCAATCTTTTTGGTGGGTTCAACCGCAAGGAGCTTATTGCGGATATCCTCGGGAGTATATTTGTCACCAAGGAAAGACGGTTTCTCAAGATAAAGAGTTTTATACATACTGCCAAAAAGCTCAATAATCATGGACGCACCTGAAATTTCACCCTCTTCGTGACAAAGGGATGAAATCACATTCTGGTTCATACCGGAGCCTCTGCCCGAATAATAGGTATAGGAGCCGTCCTCTGTTTTGAGAGAAAGAACTCTTTCCTTTGTTATGTCAATCATTTCGGGCAATTTAGCCATATAATAATCATATGCTGCTCTGTATTCAGAAACGCTGTTAATGTTGTTTTGTGAGCTTAGCATAGCGTTCAAAAGTACCCATGCGTTTGCAATATCGCAGGCATGATAGTGGGTGTCATCACCGAGAATAACCTCGATGGTGCTTCTTATTGCCTTGTCAAAATAGGGCCATGCATAGTCTCTGCCCGAAAGGCTTGGCCAGTGGCTTTCCCAAATCACCTTGGATGCCTTTAAAGCTCCACTCATGGAATCGTTGTTTACAAGCTCAAGCCATTCACCGGTTTCAGCATCTTTGGTCATGGGAAGACCGGTGTTGGGACTGATTTTTTTAAACAAAAGCTCAACTTCAAGGTCGTAGTAATCATCCCCTGCAGCTCTTGTGCCGCCAAGGTTTGACAATAACAACGAGCATGCACCGTAGGGGTTTGTCCAGTCAATGCCTTCTTCAAACCATTTTTCATAATCTTCGAGTGAGTTGAACTTGTTGTCACTAAGCTCTGCAGCCGCAGCTGTTTCGCCCCCTGCCTTATCCTGAGCAAGACGCTCATCCGCAGTGAGATATAGAGGTTTTCCGCCGGTCATTCCAAGCACCTGACTTGCTCCGCCGGAAGCATAGAGCTTTTTGGACTCACCTATATACTGTCCCCAGGGCTTTTCGTACCAGTAGCCGTCTTCATCGCTCTGGTCCTGCTGGGCAAAGGCAGTGAGATTTGCAAGCATTTCGTCGGTGTAGACCTCGGACAGATTTTTGGTATCCAAAACACCGAGAGTTTCGAGCATTCTCAGACATTTTGATGTTGTCTCACGGTCGGGCAAAAATCCTTCGGTTTCTTTGGCACTCTTTTTGAAATAGAATGCGGAGGTTTCGGCATCATAGAGACTGGTTATCCAGTCTAAAATATCCTCGGATAAACACTCGTCAATAAAAGATTGGAGAGATGCATATACCTCGGGAGAATAATCGGGCATAATTACCACTCTGGGTCTCTTAACAGTGTCCCAATATACTCTGTAGCCGGAGCTTTCGGCAATGAAACGCACGGGAACCAGTGTGTGACCTGCAATTATTTTTGCAGGAACGTCAAGGGTAAGTGCTTCACCGTTAACATAGGCTGTGCTATCCCCTATTGTGAGTTCGATTGCTTTGTCGGCAGATGTCGCCGTCACCTTTTGCGAAGCCTCATCCCAGTCTACCGCCATTCCCATTGCTTCAAAAATTTCTCTCATGGGAACAAGGACTCTGCCGTCCTCGTTTACGGGAGGCTGTTCAAAACCGAGAAGATTTCCGCAGAATGTAACCTGAATTTCATTAACATCGTTGAAAAGCGGAACAGGTTTTGTTAAATTGTCATTTGTATCCGGAGCAGAAACGGAATTTTCTTTTACTTCTGCCATGAAAGTGATAGAAGCTTCATCACCCTGCTCTGCTGCCGCAAGGCAGGGCTGCATCACAAGTAATGCAGTCATACCAAGCGAAAGTATTAAAGAAAGGATTTTATTTTTCATATTGTTCCTCCACAAATCAGAAGGATGCTCTGAAGTTGTCTATGTAGATTGCTCTTGAATAGCTGTAGTTTGCACCGGCAGCACAAGAAATGTAGATTCTGCCTTCGCAGCCTCTCCATGAGTTATTTGTCAGTGCTGTGGTGTAGGCTGTAGCAGAGCTATCAAGCTTGTGATATACAAGCTCATTATCAAAATACACAAAAATTTCGCTGTATTCTTCGTTTACGGTTTCAACTTTGTTTCCGTTTTCGTCAATAGTTGTTTCAAAATATGGACGAGTTTCGATTTTAACGGGAATCCATCTGTCGTGAAGAGTTGTGTAGCCTGATTTATCAAATACTCTTTTGTTGCTTTCCTGCTTATCATATACAATAAATCTGTTTCCGGCTGAACCAAAGGCGAATCTTAAGGAAGCCATAGGATATTCACCAAACTGGAAATCATACATTACATCATATTTCAAATCGTTGCCATCGGCATCCTGATATGCATAGGTTGAGGGAACGTAGATGTCAAATTCATAGTCAACTGCAAGCATTCCTCTTGATTTACGCTCGGCACTGTTCCATACGCCAAGTGTGTTTTTTAACAGCTCATATACGCCGAGGCTTGCTCTTGTACCGGCAGTGAGAGTTTCTGTATTATAGTCACCCAAGAGCTTTAACACCTGACCGTGCTCGTTTGCCGAGTCGGGGTCATCAACAACCGTTGCACAAGCTGCGGAAGCAATTGTTGAACCGTCAACAGTGATGGCACCTTTTTCATAGTTTTCAAATGTGAGATTAAACTGTGTTTCCTTTTTGGGAAGGGTTTTTGAAGATGCAATGGGAGTGATGTTTGTGCCATTCCAGATAAATGCACGAACTGTGTCGCTGTCTTTAACTTCGATTGCAGGAGTTTTAACAGCAATTCCTGCATCGGCAGAGGTTACATCCTTAACTGCAACAGATGAAAGCTCACCTGCTGCGCCATATGCGGCAACATAGAGCTTTGCCGACTCAACGCCGCCTTCAAAAACAGAAGCGGGAACAACAACGGAAGCAATGAGGTCTCCGTCTTCGTGGGTTTTGAGCTCTCTGTAGATGCCTTCGGTTTCGGTCTGAACCTCAGCCCCAAAGCCGAGAGCTGCATCTTCTGCAAAAACAGAGCCTGCAGAAAGAAGCATTGCAACTGTGAGAACTACGCTTAATAATTTTTTCATTTTAAAATCTCTCCTTTAAATTTTATTTATCATAATATCCTTCCCACCAGACATCCGTAACGGGGTCTTTGTGTTCAAAGATAATAAGATTACGTGCAACACCGTAGCGGTTCCAGATAAACACAGTACGGTTATCATCGGCATACACATCTTCGGGGCTGAATTTTCCGAGACGAACAGTGCCGGTTGCTTCGTTGAATATGTATACATAGCTTAAAGCATCTTTACCTGTTATATAGTGGGGCGGCTCGGGTGCATCTGCACTACGCTTGCCCACATTTATGCAAAGCTTGTCGCCGGCGTAGTATGCATCATCAAGATACATTCCGTTTGCGACTGTCCACTCCCAGTATGCCGTAGCAAAAGTATTAACATAGTAGGCTGAAGGATCGCTGATGTATTCGGGCTTTGACATCATGTCATAGAATTTGTCACCATAGAATGCATACTTTCCTGTTGCTTTGTCAGGATAATCAAGAGTAAACACCTTTACGATGTTTGTGATTTTGCCTGCATTGTCAACAGCAAGTCTTACAACATCACCGGGTTTGAGAGTGAGCCTGTCGGGTTCTTCGGCAAATGCCTCAGAATCGGTCTTTACAAATATGCTCTGATATTCGCCCTTATACATTCCTGTAACTTTAAAGCCTTCCATACCGTCTTCGTCAAGGGCATAACCTGTGCTTTCAACAAGCATCAAGTCGGGAGAAGCGGTGGGCTGTGCGGCTTCGCCCTCAACAATTATCACACCGCCGTTGAAGCTTTCGTCAACATCATAGATGTCCATTGTTTTTATGGATTCATCATTAGTATATTTTCTTTCGGGTATAAACACCGAGAAAATCTTTTCAAGATCCGAATCGGAAAGAGTGTCCCAGGCATTCTGATTGGGAATGCTGATGCCGGTTGAGGTGCCAATAAAATATTTATTTGAAATCGTGCCGTTTTTATAGAGCATTCTGTTTGCACCGGTGAAACCTGCATAGTATGAGAATTCAAGGCTGAATTCTTCGTCATACACACCTGTTCCGCCATCTTCAAAATAACGGTTTTTCTTGGCTGTCTGAAGCTTTGAGATTTCGCCGTTTTCGTCAAGCTCAAATTTTATGAGCTGATGGTCCACTTTTCCGTTTGACTTGGTGAAAAGTGCTTTAACTTTTTCGGCATCATATTTTTCACCATCGGAATTTGTTCTTGAAGAATTTATCTTAACTTCATCGGACACCTTGTAGGTGTAAAAATTGCCGTCAAGGCAATAGAGCTTGCAAAAAACCTCGGCATCTTTGAGACCCGCCGGGTTTGTCATTCCGCATTTCACAAGGTATGCATAGGAAAGTCCGTCATCTGCCACGGTGTAGTAGCCCGATGCACGTTCATATTTATCAATAAGGACCGTCATCTGTCTGCCAAGAGGTGCATTTTCGAACACGGATTTGTTCTGTGACAAAATCTCAAAGTTGTGATTTTTCATTGTGATGTATTTGTCGGACATTCCCGAAAGAGTGTCTTTAACCTTGCGGTATGAAATTTCAACCTGAACATATGCTCCGTCTTCGCTCATGGTTACGGTGAGCACCTGATTTTTTGCAACATCTTCTATGAAAGCCTCATGACCGTCCATGATGAATTTAACTGTTTTGTCATCATCCTCGGAAAGTCTGAGGTCTTTTTGACCGTACATATCGGAAATTACTCCGTCTCTGTGGTTAACCTCATCAACAACATATGTCACGCTTTCATTAACATACACAACATCGCACTTTTTGTCACCATCATAGTCTATAAGAGTGAGAGAACCGTTTTCGGGCTTGAAGTGGTCATCAGATGGAGCGCTTTCAAGCTTTTTGAAATTGTAGAAAATGTAGGCATCGGGGTCAACCGAAAGAGTCTGCACTTTGTCGGAATCGGGAACATAATAATGGATTTTGGTAAGAGTTGTTTCGGGCTCAATTGCATCGCCGGATATTTCATAAATTTTGCCTTCGGAATCTATTGAAACATCAAGAAGTACAGGCTTTGAACCGTCGGATTCTTTGTAGTAGGCTTTTATTTTGCAGCCAAGATAACGTGATGCATTGGTTCCGTTTTCAACGTAGAGTTCTCCGTCAATTGAAACACAGCCTTCCATGCAGCCTTCGCCGCCGGAGATTGTGGTGATTGGTGTTTCGGTAATCATGCCTTCAACCACCAGTATCTTCATCCACTTTGTGAGAGGATTTTCGCCTTTAACTGTTATGTAGCTTTCAGCAGGGTAGCTTTCGGGCTGAAGAATGTCAATTTCAAGACAGTTTCTAACCATCTGCATTGCCTGACCCCAGGTGAGAGGCTCTGAAGCGGAATATGAAACACCGTCAAGGATTCCTGTGCTTCCTGCGACAATCACATAGCCTGCAGGGTAGCCCCCTTTTGCAGTTGCATGGGGTTCATAGCCAAGAATTGAAACAAGGATTTTTGATGCTCTGTTGACATCGATGCTATCCTTGTAGCCAAGGGTGCCGTCTCCCCAACCGGAGACAATGCCCATGTTTGTGGCATTGACAACTGCCGGATAGTTTTTGTCGGTGACATTCACGTCAAGATATAACGACTTTGAAGTGTCAACAGCAATATCGCTTATTCCGGTAAGCTTCATTGCCATGCCCAAAAAATCACCAAAGGTAATTTTGCTGTTTGCATCCACATCGGCATCCACAATGCCAAATCTTTTAAGAGTTGATGCCGCATCATAGTAATCACCTGCATAGCTTTCATTTGCAAATGAAGTTATGCTGCATGAAAACACCATTGCGAAACACAAACAAAGAAGTAGCACTCTTTTTTTCATCTTTTCATATTCCTTTCTGTTTTATAGTAATTTTATAACTTCATCAATCATTTTTGCACATTTGACAACTGTCGGCAGGTCATCATCGCAAAGATTGGGAAGAGGACTTCTCACACCACCCAGGGAAATGCCTTCTCTGAGATGGATGATTTTTTTCATAACCGCATAGAGATTGCCCTTGCAGCTGCACATTGCGGCAATGATATCATTTGCCTTTGCCTGAAGAAGTGAGGCTTTTTTGATGTTGCCGCCATTGGTTTCTTCTTTGATTTTTATGTAAAGCTCGGGCATGACACCGTAGGTTCCGCCGATACCGCCAACAGCTCCCATTGAAAGTCCTGCGGCAAGCTGTTCATCGGGACCGTTGAACACCACAAAATCCTCGCCGCCGATTGCCATAAAGGTTTGAATGTCCATGGTGGGCATTGAACTGTTTTTAACTCCGATAACTCTTGGATTCTTACGCATTATTTTGAGACAATCGGGAGTAAGGGCAACACCCGCAAGCTGAGGAATGTTGTAGATAATAAAATCGGTGTTTGGAGCAGATGCCGAGATTTCATTCCAATATGCCGCTATGGCATGGTCGGGAAGGTGAAAATAGATGGGAGGAATTGCCGCAATGGCATCAACGCCCATTTTTTCGGCATGAGAAGCAAGCTCACAGCTATCTTTTGTGTTGTTGCAGGCAACGTGAGCAATAACCGTGATTTTGCCCTTGGCAATTTTCATCACGTGCTCAAGCACAAGCTTTCTTTCTTCAACGCTCTGATAGATGCATTCACCCGATGAGCCGCCGACATACAAGCCCTGTACACCTTTATTTATGAGATGCAAAGTAAACTGTTCGATGCTTTCGGGATTTATGTTACCGGATTTATCATAACATGCATAAAAGGCAGGAATGATTCCGGAGTATTTTTCTTTATTCATAACGATGCTCCTTTCAGTTTATATTCTAATTTTACACAATGGCATTTTTATATACAAGTAATTTTAGGACATGTTTTATGTACAACGACAATTTTTCATCCTTTTTTACAATTAAATATTGACAAAGAAACTAAAAAATGCTAATAATAAATTAGGAGAGTGATTGTTTTGAACAATATCAAGAAAAGCGGAAAAGTGCTTGAAACAAACATATATATTGAAGATTGCATCATTACGTTTATGTGGGATGACGGTTTTTATGACTACGAACGGTCGCCCTTTGATTATAACAAAAACTATCAGATTCCCCTTCATTCTCACGAATACTATGAATTCACATACAATGGTCAAAGCCGTGAATTTATCTTTGAAGACAAAACGGTGGTATCTGAGGAAGGTTACCTTATGATAACACCGCCCAAAAAGCTTCATGTACAGCGAATGGCAAAGAAATCGCCTTATGACAGTCCAAGTCATATCATATTGATGAACATACGCAAAAATACTAATAAAACAACCAATTCACTTTATGATACATTATACAGCGTTTTGGGGAATGGTTTTTACGAAAGGGTTCCTCAAAGGGTAGCTGAGATTATGTCTGTTCTGGACATCGACAGTCCCCGGACAATTACCAACAACCGTCTGAGGTTTTCACTTCTGTTACACGAGCTGATGGTATTGATAATTGAATCATCAAAAATACAGTTATCTGACATTATGTACAATAGATCTCTTGATACTTTTGAAAGCCGTATTTATAAAATTGATGCAATGATTAACGAAAATTATTCGGACAATTTGAGCCTTGAGGTTATTGCCGAAAAGGTCAACATTTCCGAAAGACAGCTTTCGAGAATTATTAAAAAGCACTACGGATGCACATTTATTAAAATTCTTACAACAAAAAGAATAAACCGGGCAAAACATCTTTTGCGAAGCACAAATAAAAAAATATCCGAAATCTCAACGGAAATCGGATATAACAGCGAAAAAAGCTTTTACAGTGCATTTATCAGCGAATGCGGATGTTCGCCGTCGGAGTATAGAAAAATGCAAAACCAGAACAGAAATTAAAAATTAACAATAACAACATAAAGATTTTAGGAGAATTAACATGCACACCGATATTATTGCAATTGACATTCACAGCCACCTAAACCACGGCTCACCCTTTGACGGTGCATCAGAGCTTTGGGAAAATATACATCTTGCTGACTACGAACACCTGAAGAAAATGTCCGACAGCACAGGAATTGATAAAACCTTTTATTCCACATATGCGTCACTATACAGCACAAGTGAGGTTGAAAAAGAAAATGAATATATGCAAAATCTTTCAAACGAAAAAGAAGACGTTTATTTTTGGGCAGTTATTGACCCGCAAAACGACAAAACCTTTGAGCAGGCAAACAAAATGCTCGGAAAAAGAAAATGCGCAGGAATAAAGCTTCATCCGCCAATGCATAAATATAAACTTGAAGAATACGGAGACAAAATTTTTTCATTTGCATCCGATTACAAAGCAATTGTGCTGATTCATCCCGAAAAGGATGCAGACTACATTCTCCCCTTTGCCGATAAATATGCAGATGTCACTTTTATCATGGCTCATATGGATAAAATGGATTATAAAAGGGCATTAGAGGGCTCTTTGCACGGCAACGTCTATACCGACACTTCGGGTTCGTTAAGCTCGTTGAACAATGTAATTGAATATTATGTGAATTATTTTGGTTCGGACAAAATTCTTTTCGGCACAGACACCTATGCCGCAGGTTTTCAGAGAGGAAGAATTGAATATGCTCTGATTAATGAAGAAGATAAGAAAAAGATTCTAAGATATAACGCAGAAAAGCTGTTTTCTAAAATACTTTAAAATGTCAATGAAGGCAAAAAAATCGTGTGATTTTTTTGCCTCCCCTAATTTTAATTTGCAAACAAATATTTTACTGTTTAAAGATAAATCATGCCTTTTTTACAATTTTTTCGGTTTTGGAACAAACAGCATCAATCCATTGACGGACGGTTTCATCATTGGGAAACGAGAGAGATGCAAGAGCATATTCCCTGCCGAGATTCTCAGCCTTCCCGCTTCCGAGCGGATGATAGGGTTCTATGTTGATTTCCAAAATATTTTTCAATTCATTGGCTATTTTTGCAATCCCTTCGAAATGCTCCTCGGTATCATTTATGGTGGGAATTATGGGACAACGAAGAATTATACTTTTGCCCATGGAATCGAGCATTTTTAAGTTTGACAATATAAGTTCATTGTCAACTCCGGTGCATTCTTTGTGTTTTTTTGCATCGGTAAGCTTGTAATCATATAGAAAAAGGTCGGTATAGGGAGCAATTTGTCTGAAATGCTCCTCTTTTGCATAGCCGCAGGTTTCCATGGCAGTGTGAAGACCGTTTTCTTTGAAAGCTCTCATGAGTGAAAGGGAAAATTCAAACTGTGACATGGGTTCACCGCCGGAAATTGTGACTCCGCCGTTTGATGTTTCGTAAAATGCTTTATCTTTCATAACCTCACATGTAACTTCGTCAACACTCATTTCTTTGCCTGCAATTTCAAGCACATCATAAAAACAGTTGTCTTGGCATTTGCCGCAAAGCGTGCATTTGCTTCTGTCAAAAATATGTTTTCCGTCTTCAAAAGTATGAGCACCAAAACTGCATGCCACTGCACATTTTCCGCAGTTCCTGCACTTCGAAGAAGCATACATCATTTCTCTTTTGAATTCGTTGGATTCGGGATTGTGACACCATATGCATCTTAAAGGACAGCCCTTTAAAAAGACCGTTGTACGTATGCCCGGACCGTCATTTAATGAAAATTTTTGTATGTTAAAAACTATGCCGTTTTTCACAATAACACCTCAATTATGCTTTGTTTTATAATCATATCTGTACATTGCCAATGCAATTGAAGCCATTGTAAGCATATCCCCTATTGCCGAGCCGTAAGCAAGGCTTGCAAGGTTATACACAAGCCAGAACGGCGAACCAAGAAAGGAAATGCGACGTATTGTTTTTTCGTTGTTTATCCAGAAAGCTCCCGTGTGCAAAAGCACACCTGCTATGGGAAACAAACTGAAAATGTTTTCGTACAAAAGTAAGCCTGCACCAACAATTGCAAGATTTATTACCGTGACAGTGAGTTTGAGATGTTTGGCAATAAACCCGGTATCCTTCTTTTGTGCCGCAACAGATGAAACCGTTCCGAGGATATCAAGCACTGCGCCCTCAAATGCTCCGAGCATTATGTATTGAATTATATAGAGACATCTTGAAATTGCATTCCAGATTATTATGCTTTTTCGTTTCTTCTGCTGATAGCTCAAAAGAAATGACACTACCGCAAATATTCCAACAATCTGTGCTAAAATTATCATTGTTTTTTCCATTGTTAAAAGCCTTTTTATTTAATCACGTGATTATATCATAAATCAAACTTTTTGTCAAATTAGAAGTTTTTAATTCTGCTCTCTGCTCGCGTGTCTTATTTTCGTAGATTGATGTTGTTATCCTTATAAAAGCAAAGATAAATAGTAATATTAAAAAAATTATCAGAATCTTTTTCATAGTGACATCCTTTAAATTGGAGTTTATCGGGCTGTTTGAAAAATAATAATGAAAATCGACCACGGGGCATTTCCCGAAAACACATACGAACTTTCGTAAGCGAATTTCGAAAATTTGATGTCCCACACGAACCGCTCCGCACCGCATCAACCA
>JAFQHQ010000172.1 GCA_017397885.1 Clostridia bacterium
CAAGCGTATAGATGCCCCCGCCAAGGTGTCTGGTTTATGCTTGATAGGAAACAAAAGTGAAGACTTTTGTTTTAGAAAACAAAAAGAGTAGGCGCTGTGAGCTTTGCAAGGCAAAGCGAGGAAGTACTCTTGGGGTGCTCGATTCCTATCAAGCGTATAGATGCCCCTCCTTTAGACACAATATCGTCAACTTAAGGGAAAACTACGTTAATGTCATCCTGAGCGGAGTGTCAACGTAGTCGAAGGATCTCATTTTTAGATGTTTCGACTTCGCCTACAGCTTCGCTCAACATGACAAAAGAGAGATATTGTGCGTTAAGTTGACGACATTGCCCGCCAAGGGGGCGGTTAATTCGCTGAATCCTTGAGCTTGTTAATCAGGATTCAGCGTTATGTGTTTTGGAGGTAATTATATGAAATCAAAGAGAGTATTGAAATTGTTATCGGTATTCATAATGGTTTTGAGTTTGTTTTCGTCCTGTTCGGAGAAACATGATAAAAAATCTTTGTATGAGCATGGTTATGACATTGCACAAACCATGGTACAAAAAGCAGCATCCGAACAGTGGTCACAAGTATATACCTCCTCTGAAGAAATTCTTGAATACGGTGAGAAGATATCTTCCGGCAGCTATGATAAGCCATCGACTGTTTATGAATTGACTTTTAATGAGAATATACTAAAGCGTGAGTTTAGCAAAGCAGACATCGGTTCTATGGATAAATCGTTAAAAGATGAATTATTTAACAAGATGCCTTCTTCAATTCCGTCGGTTATAAACGGAACATGCGGAAGTACGGTGCTTGCGGCATCAACGATATATACATCGGGCAAGCTTTTTGTTGATAATAGCCTTAAGGAGAATATGGCATATCTCTACTGCTTTGACGGAGCATACCCGGTCTATGTAAGCTTTGTGAAAGGTGAAGACGGAGCGGTAAGTGCAAGCGGAACGTTTATTTTCAGTGAAGATTTAATGAATAACTTTGATGATAAATACAATTTGAAAAAAATTTTTGGAATGGGAATAAACATCAAAGAACAGGAGATATAACTATGCTTTATACACAGAGTTTTTCAAAGCTTATAGATGTTTTTCGCAAAATGCCGGGTGTGGGCAACAAAAGTGCGGTTCGCATGGCATATCATGTGCTTGCCATGCCCGACGATGAAGTACAGGAAATGATTGCAACAATCAGGAATGCCAAAGAGAAAATTGGCTATTGTTCGGTGTGTCAGAATACCACAGAGCAGAATCCCTGCGAAATTTGTTCCAATCCAAAGAGAGACAGCAGTGTTATTTGTGTAGTTGAACAGCCAAAGGATGTTGTTGCACTTGAAAAAACCCGTGAATATTACGGAACATATCATGTGCTTCACGGATGTATATCTCCCATGGATTCCATAGGTCCCGAGGATCTCAAAATCAAAGAACTTCTTGAAAGGGTATCCAATGGTGATATTTCAGAAATAATCATGGCAATCAGCCCGAGCATAGAGGGCGAGGCAACAACCATGTATATATCAAGACTGTTAAAGCCTTTTGGTGTAAAGGTAACACGCATTGCCTACGGAATTCCCATTGGCGGTGATCTTGAATATGCCGATCAGATTACCCTTGCAAAAGCTATTGAGGGCAGAAGAGAAATATAAAAATGACAATGTTTGTGCAACAAAACGGTTAAATATTGCGAAATGCGACTTTTTAACGGTGTTTGTGTTGACAATAATCGGTTGTTTGATTTAAAATTCATATATAATATAAAGAAACGGAGAATTTGAAAATGAACTTTAAAAAAGATAAACTTGACGTAAAAATCTATGAAACAAGAGATGCAATGGGCAAAGGTGCAGCTGACGATATTGCAGTTGCAATAAAAAAGTGTCTTTCCGAAAAAGAAGAAATTAACATGATTTTTGCAGCAGCACCTTCTCAAAATGACATGCTATATCACCTTTGCGAAAGAGATGATATAGAATGGGAAAGAATCAATGCATTCCACATGGATGAATATATCGGTCTTGCATCCGATGCTCCCCAGTGTTTCAGCAACTTCCTCAAAAGATATATTTTTGATCTCAAACCGTTCAAGAGCGTAAACCTTATTAACGCAGGTGCAAACAGTGCTGAAGAAGAATGTGCAAGATATTCAAAGCTCCTCATAGATTTCCCCGTTGACATTGTTTGCATGGGTATTGGCGAAAATGGTCACATTGCTTTCAACGACCCTCATGTTGCAGATTTCAACGATAAGGCTCTTGTAAAACCTGTTACTCTTGATGACGTTTGCCGTATGCAGCAGGTTAATGACGGATGCTTCGAATCCATTGATCAGGTGCCGACTTGTGCGCTCACACTCACTGTTCCTGCTCTCATGAAAGCAACATACAATTTCTGTGTTGTTCCAGCTCCCACAAAGGCTGTCGCAGTTAAGAGAACAGTTGAGGGCGAAATCAATGAAGAATGTCCTGCTACAATACTCAGACTCAAAGACAATGCAATTATGTATTGTGATGCAGACAGCAGTGCGCTTCTTGACAACAAATAATTACTGTGTCTGAAACAAAAAAAGGAGGCACGGTAAAATGAGTGATGAAAAATCACGTTATAAGAGAGTATCCGGAAATATATCCGTGAGGCACTCCGCCGATTCTACGCCATTCGTAGCGCCTCCGCATCTTCACGGATATTATGAAATTTATTATAACATCCGCGGAGCAAAAGGGTTTATGGCAAATTGTGATTTTTATAATTGCGATGAACGAGATCTCATCATTATTCCGAAACTTCAGGCTCACAAGGTTATTGTGAAAAAGGGTTGTGAATATGAAAGGTGCATCATTAACATTGATGAATACGCTGTAAACCTCATAGAAATTTTAAGCCAATCGTCCGACAGTATGTCATGGATAAAAGAAGATCGCCCCCGCCATCCATACAAGGTTAAACTCACTCCGCTTCAGCACGAGAAATATATTGGACTTATAATGTCGTATATTGAAGCTGAAAAGACAGGTGGTTCTCTCGATGCGCTTTCGGTTTTTGTGAAGATAATGTCTTTTTTGAAAGACTGTTTTGAAAATCCGACCAAAGCAGAATATATGGATGAAAAGGCGATTTCCTATACCGACAGAATTATAAAATATATTGAAAAAGATTTCAGAAATGCCACAGTGGCAGATATTTCTTCGAAGCTCTACAGTAACCGGGATCATCTTAACCGAATGTTTAAGGATGAAACCGGAATTACCATGAGCAAATACCTTATCATGCGCAAACTTGCAGAAGCTCAAAAAAATTTGTATCTTGGAAAAAGCGTCAAAGAAGCATGTTTTCTCTCGGGATTTAACGATTATGCCAATTTTTTGAGAACTTTCAAAAAATATGAGGGCTATACTCCCGGCGAGTTTGAATTTGATGAAAATGAAATATTAAACACCACCGAACCCCGGCAGAACTAAACTTTTTTGCCGATTTCGACATAAATTATATAGCGAAGATGACCGTGTTTCGTCTTCGCTTTTGTTTTTGTAAAATTGGTAAATACAGGTCATTTGTTACATTTAGTTTTCAAAACAAATATTGTGTTGACTAATTATTAAATAAATGATAAAATCGAAAATACGAAAGTGTCTTTATTTTAATATAAAGATAATAAAAATTAAACGGAGGTATAAAAATGAAGACTTTCAAAAGACTTACAGCATTGGCTGTAACTTTGGTTTTCGCTCTTACATCATTAATTGGTGTTACTGCTTTTGCAGAAGATGACAGCATTTTCAGTGATGTTCCCGAAACCAACAGTTATTATGAAGCCATTACATCTCTTGTTGCAGACGGCGTCATAAACGGTTATGACGATGGTACTTTTAAACCCGATGCAACAATCACACGTGCAGAATTCTCAAAACTTCTCGCAGTTGGAAGCACACCTGCAGGAACTGTTTTCGGTCAGACCACAACTCAGTTCTCTGACGTTGCAGATTCCACTTCATCAAGTGCATGGGCAATTCCCTACATTGCATATGCGGTTGGCATTAAAGCCATCAACGGTTATGAAGACGGCACATTCCGTCCCACCAATCCCGTTACATACGGCGAAGCCGTTAAGATGATTGTGTGCACACTTGGTTATGGTTCTGTTGCCGACACAAGTCTCACACCTTGGTATCAGGGTTATATTGACATTGCATTCAAAATCGGTCTCACCAAAAATGCATTTGCTCAGGGCGATACACCTGCTCCCAGAGCTCTTGTAGCACAGCTTATCTATAATATGCAGACATGCCCCGTGTATGTTCCTTCTCCCAATGGAGACGGTGGTTCAACAAATAACTGGGATTCAGGTCTCACAAACGAAGAAACAGAAGAAGGTGTTCTTCTTGGTGTGTTTGAACATTGTCTCACGGGTGATTCTTTAACCAAAAACCAGGTTCTCATTGATGATGAAATCTATCAGATTGGTGATCTTGATCGCGAAGATCTTAAAAAACTTGTTGGTTATGCTGTATCCTTCAAATATACAGATTCCAAAAAGCCCGAGCTTGTAAGAGTTTCAAAGGCAACCGGCGAAAATGATGATGTAGACCTTGAAGAATGGCAGATTGCTTCTCTCGCTGCTGATGCAGTTGAATACTATGAAAATCAGGACGCATATGACGAAGACGAAGTATCCAAGGCTAAACTTGCAAGCGATTTTTATGTTGTATACAACGGCGTAGTTGTTGATCCTTCCGAAATTGATGATGATTTTATTAATGATTATCTCAATATTGAAAATGGTGTAGTTACATTTGTAAGCAACGATGGAAACAAAAAGGATTTTGAAGTTGCATTTGTTGAAAGTTATATAACATATTTTGTAAGCACATCCTCAACATCAAACGGTATCACAACATTCTATGATAAGTTCTCGTCACACACAGGTCTTGAAGCTCTTGCTCTTGACGAAGATGATGTGGCATCTGTAACAAAAGTTACAACTAAAGGCGGAAAGCTTAATGAATCTCAACTTTCCGGCATAACAAAGAATTCAGTTACAAGCATTGCAATTCCCTACAAATCTACCGAAGGAACAGTTGTTAAAATTTCAACTGCAACCGCAAACGGTACTGTTAAAGAAATCAAAAACGACTACAGCTTTGTTAAAATCGGCACAGAAAGATTTGAATTTGCTCCTTACTATAAGCTTCTTCTTGAAAAAGGCGAAGACGTTGAACTTTCCATCAACGACAGTGGTAAATTCTATCTTGACTATCTCGGAAGAATCGTATTCTTTGAAAAAACAGAATCCACAAATCCCTATGCTCTTTTAGTTGAGTACAAACAGGGCACAGGAATGAATGCAGCATACAAAG
This sequence comes from Clostridia bacterium, assembly GCA_017397885.1. Classification (GTDB taxonomy): domain Bacteria; phylum Bacillota; class Clostridia; order UMGS1810; family UMGS1810; genus RGIG1828. The sequence continues at coordinate 5,360 of JAFQHQ010000172.1, forward strand.
TTAACATTCTTAACAGCTCCAAAGGTCTCAATGATTTCAGACTTAAAGAAACTGTTAAAATCAACGGAAAATCAATGTCTGCAGAAGAAGCAATTGCTTATCTTGAAAGCACCGCTCCGAATTATGATGAGGATAATCCCACCTACATTATTCAGCCCATTAAATATAAAACATCATCAAGCGACGGACAAACCGTGATTTCTGAAATTGAATGTATGGATAGTGAAGATTACGAAGATGGTAATATTGTTCCTTATGCATTCAAAAACAGCAAAAACACAGAAGCTGAATATTTTGCAAACGGTGGTACTCTTACCTATGAAAAATCCGGTTATGCATTTAAAAACGGAAATGCAACACAGTTCAGAATGAACTCTTCAACAGCGGTATTTGTTGTTCCCAATGATTTGTCAAAATCTGAATCCTTCAGCAAAAAAACTTATTCATATTTCTGGAATGGAAACTTCAAAGTTGAACCTTATGATGTAAATAAGGACATTGCAAAAGTTGTTGTAGTATATGGTTCATCGTCAACACCTTCAATTTATGGTCAGACACCCGTATATCTTGTTCAGGATATAACTGAAAAGAATAATGCAGAGGGTCAGCCCACAAAGAACATTGTATATATCAAAGCCGGTTCCGAAACCGAAGAGGAAAAACTCGTAGCAAACGAAACTGCAGTTCTTGATAAGGTTGATGATATTCAGATTGGCGATCTTATTAAGTTTGTAACCGAAGACGGTGAAATCTGCGACATCAAGAAAGTATATTCAACAAATGAAGCAGAACTTTACAATGAAACAGGTTCCTGGAAGGTTAACGGACATTACATCACAAAGGCTTATTCAACATCATCATCTGATTTGTATGAAGCAATTTACGGTGCTGTTATAAGTGCTGATATTGATGAAAACACAATTTCTATTGTTCCGGCTCTTACATCTGACGAAGATTTCGATGCGTCTGCTTATGATACAATCAACATTACCGATTCCACGGTATTCTACAAATATACCGAAAAGAACGGCTTTGAAGTATCCAGCATAGGCGAAATTGATGGCAAAGGATATTCAGACTTTGAAGATTCCGGTGAAGATGTTGCCAAAGAAAATGCTGCTAACATTGTAACCATTATTATGGATGACAAAGTTGTTGCTGTATATATTCTTGGTGAATAATTAAATCAATTTATGATAAAAAGGGTTGCCCTCGGGCGACCCTTTTTGTTGTGAAGAAAAGCCAATGAATCAATATTTTGGATTATGAATGATATTGTGAATTTGAGTATTATATTTTACGGTAATTTAATAAAACTTCAAATGCAATAAAAATAGAACAAGGATATCAAAGTTGCAGATCCTTTGATATCCTTGTTCTATTAAATAACGAAAAACAAATTCTGATTAAAGTTTTGCATACAACAAGTACATTAATCTATTTGTATTGTACTACAAAAAACCTGTTTTGTCAACACCTAAATTAAAAATATTTTTCAATTCTTTCAATATTTTTTGATTAATTTGAATACACACACTAAATGTTGCGTAATTGTTACGATTATTTGACAAAACTCACTATAATTTGACACATAAGCTTAATGTTTGATAAAATGAATGTAGATATGTGAACGGAGGTATGCAAATGAAAAAAATTTGGATAATGCTGTCACTTGCAGTGCTTATGCTCATTTCGTGCAGTGTTGCTTTTGCTTCGGATACAACTGTTTATTGTGACGGTGAAAAAGTTGAATTTGCAGAGGGTCCATATATTATAGACGGCTCAACATTTGTTCCTGTGAGAGGACTTGGCGAAGCTCTTGATTTCAAATACACATGGGATGCTCAAAACCGAACGGTTATTGTTACATCAGATGTGGCTATTGCATGGATACAGGCGGATAATTCAGCAATTTCGGTAAATAAAAACGGAATAATGTATGCGATGACGACGGAGAGCTATCCACGTATTATAAATGACCGTATTTTTATTCCCCTCAGAGCGGTATCAGAGCTTTTTGATGCAGATGTAGAGTGGGACAGTAATACATCAAGTGTACATATTATAAAAACTGTTGTTGTTGAACAAATTGAAGAGCCGGACAATGCCGGCGAAGAACCTGTTAAAACAGAATCTTTTTCCGGTGTGGGCGGCATATCCATAAGCGATTTTACACCCCCGCAAAAGGTTACAAAAGGTTCTCCATACGTTCTTTCGGGAACAATATCATCTTTGGCTTCCCTTGACCGTGTAAATATTAAAATAATTGATGTATCAAGCGAAGTTGTGGAGATAAACGAAACACAATTTGATTTGAGCGATAAATCGTACTCTCTTTCTGATATTGACAATCGTATAGCTTTCGGAAAGCTTTCTGTGGGTGATAAAATTATGCAAATTACATGTGTAGATGCAAATGAAAACCGTCAGAGCTTTGAATATGAATTTGCTGTTCATCAACCGCAGGGAGCAAAAATTGAGGGCGATGTCGATATGATTTGGCCGGTTCCTTCATCCGGGTTAATCACCACAATATTTTGGTGTGACAATCCAAACTGTCATTCAAATGCCGGTCGTGTAAACGGTCATGCGGCGCTTGACATAGCGGCCGATCATGGCGAAGATGTGGTTGCGGTTATGGACGGAGTGGTCAAGCTTCAGGGATTTGGTAATTATGAAAACCAAAAAACCGGATATGGATATTTTGTTCTCATTGATCACGGAAACGGTCTTGAAACGCAATATGCACATTTGTCGGATATATATGTTACCGATGAACAGAGAGTTATGGCAGGAGATGTAATCGGAGCTATCGGCTCTACGGGAAACAGCACAGGACCACATCTTGATTTTTATATCACTCAGGATGGTGTTCGTTGCGATCCGCTTTATTATCTGGATTTTCACGAAAATGTTCGTTGCAAACAAAGTTGCGATTTGCCGTATTTTGATGCAGCATTGGAAGCAAGAGGACTCAAATAAAATATAAATAAAAGAAGTGGAAGTAAAAAATTCGTGTGAAATTTTTACCACCACTTCTTTTTTGCTTCCAAATTCATATAATTTTACAGGTGAGTTATATGAGTATAAAAAAATGGCACATATGCGGATTTGTGTTTATTGTTGTTATGGGCACGTTGCTTCATTTTGCATATGATATTTCAGGTGAGTGTAGGTTTGTTGGATATGTTGCAACGGTTAATGAAAGTGTGTGGGAACATCTCAAACTTATTTTCTGGCCCGGATTCATTTTTTCATTTGCGGAGTATTTGTCATACGGCAAAAAAGAAAATGATTTTTATATGGTTAAACTTGTTTCAATTTTTTGTTCAATGGCTTTTGTTGTTATGGGTTTTTATACCTATTCGGGTATTCTCGGGTTCAATTTGATGACAATTGATGTTCTGATCTTTATAATGGGAGTTTTTGTGTGTCAGTTATTAAGCTACAAACTTTTTGCCGCTAAATCAAGTAATGATAAGTCGGATAATTTCAGAGGTTTTGTGCTTTTGGTTTTTATTGCTTTGTGTTTTGTTATGTGGACGTACAATCCTTTAGAACTTGGCATTTTCTGGGGATAAACAGTTTTGATAAGGAAAAATATTCGCCTGTTTGTAAATTATTTGTTAAAAATGAGAAAAACCGCAGTTAAACAATTGACTTTTTACATAAGTGTGTTATAATAAAAAATACTTAACTGCGGTTAAATATTTACCGTGGAAAATATTGATTCGAGAGGGATTTTATGAACAGACTTTATGATGAAATTGAAAAGTTTGTGGGAGTGCTGAAATACGCTGATGTCATGAAAAATATAGAATGTGATCTCAGCGCTTCCGAGGTGATTTTGCTCAGGTGCATTCACAATCTTTCGGGGCAATCCGAAAATGGCAGGGCAGATGTATCGGATATTATTGATTCGCTTTCGGTCAGCGCACAGGCTGTGTCAAAAAACTTTCGCGGACTTGAGAAAAAGGGATACATTGAAAGATTGCCCAATAAACAGGATCGCCGTCGTACTGAAGTGTTTTTGACTGATGAAGGGTATGGTTTGTATGAATGCTTTCAGCGATGTGTGACGCAGTTTTCCGAAAGGGTGTTCAGTAGCTTTGAAGAAGATGAATACAATGAATTATTGCGTCTTATCCCGAAACTTCGAACAGTATATACTCAGCAGATTTCCGAGTTAAGAAATGCCGATATGACTTTAAATAAAGAAAGGACAGCAAAATGAAACTACATGAAATTTCGGTAAAAAAACCGGTTGCGGTTGTAATGGTAATTTTGATGTTTGCCGTAATTGGACTTTATGCTCTTACAATGCTTCCGATTGAACTTACGCCAAACATGGACCTTTCAATGGCAATTGTGGCAACCCAATATACCAATGTTGGCAGTGAAGAAGTAGAAACAATGATTACCAAGCCGATTGAAGGTGCTATTTCCAGCATAAGCGGTGTTGATACGGTAACGAGTCAGAGTTCCGAGGGGATATCGCTTGTCATGGTTCAGTTTTCAAGTGGCACCGACATGGACAAGGCAACGGCTGACATGGAAAGCAGTATAAATATGATAGAATCATTTTTGCCGGAAGATGCCGGTGATCCAATGGTTCTTAAGCTTGATACCGACATGCTGGCAACGGCACAGTTCAGCATTTCATATGAAGGCTATGACCTTGTTCAGACAAAGCAGTTTGTTGACGATACTCTTGAGGCGAAATTAAAATCTGTAAACGGCGTGGCAAATGTCTCTGTAACAGGTGCACAGAACCGTCAGATTGATGTGTATATCAATCCTTCAAAGCTTTACGATTATAACATGACTATGACCGATGTTGCTACATCCATAGCAGCGCAAAATCAAAATTTGCCGGCAGGAACAACAAACGCTTTAGGCAAAAAGCTCTCGGCTCGAATGCTTGGTAAATTTGAAAGCATTGAAGACCTTGAATCGGTTCCTCTTATGACAAAAACCGGACAAGTTATTAATCTTAAAGATATTGCAACCGTTAAAGATTCGTATTCGGATATTGACTCTATTGCAAGACTTGATGACTCCGATGCGATTTCCATAACAATTTCCAAAGAATCCGATGCAAACACAGTTGATGTTGTAAAGGGGATTTATAAGGTGCTTGATGATATGCATGCAACTAACCCCAAATTTACATACAACATGACAATGGAGCAGGGAACAATGATTGAAGAGGCGGTAAATTCTGTTGCCGACAACGCTATAACAGGTGCATTTCTTGCAGTCATTATTCTTTTGCTGTTCCTTGGAAGCATGAAAAGTTCGCTGGTTATTGGTATTTCAATGCCGGTTTCAATTGTAACAACGTTCATAGGAATGTATTTTTCAGGTATGTCACTGAATGTTGTTTCTCTTGGAGGACTTGCTCTTGGTGTGGGAATGCTTGTTGACAATGCTGTTGTTGTAATTGAAAACATATCCAGACATCGCTCGCTTGGTCTTGATCCAAAAGATGCCGCGATAAAAGGCTCTGGTGAGGTGGTTGGTGCAGTCGTTGCATCGGTTCTTACAACATGTATCGTATATGTGCCAATCATTTTCATAGACAACATGGTAGCGATAATGTTTAAGCAGCTTGCATTCAGCATTATCTTCTCACAGATTGCATCACTTCTTGTAACATTTCTTCTTATTCCGATGTTTTCTTCAAAAATCAAACCGGAAAGCGAAAAGAAATCACGCATCAAAAAAATATTTGTTCCCTTTGAACGGTTTATGGAATTTTGTTACAAGTTATATGAGAAGTCCATGAAATTTATACTCAGACACAGAAAATCTTTTGTAGCAATTGTACTTGCAATATTTGCTGTGTGTATGGTGGTTTTAGGTTCAATAGGCATGGAACTCATCCCCTCAACAGATTCGGGAACAGTTACCGTAAGTGCAACACTTCCGAGCGGAACACCCCTTGAAAAAACAGATGAAACTGCCCTTAAGATTGAAGAAATTATAAAACAAAACAAAAATGTTGAGCATGTTTTCTCTCTTGTGGGGTCATCCGGTGATGCTGCAAGCACACTCATGGGCTCGGGGGCAGAAAATACAGTTTCCATAACCGTTGCCCTGAAAGATATTTCTCAAAGAAAGGATTCTTCGGAGGATGTGGTATATCAACTTCGAACAGCACTTAAGGATATTTCCGGTGCTCAGGTTGAGGTTTCTACTCAGAGCATGGCAATGGCTTCCATGGCGTCCGATGAAATGAGCATCCAATTCAGTGCAAATGATGATGAAAAACTTGAGGAATATGTTCTTGAAGCACAGAAGGTTCTTGCAGGTGTTGACGGAGTTGCGGAAACTTCAACGTCAATTGCAGATACAAATTATGAACTTCATGTACGTCCCAACCGTGATAAAGCAATGAGATACGGACTTACTCCTGCACAGACGGCTACAATGGTAAACGGTATTATCTCGGGAATGACAGCTTCCAGATATTCCGAAAACGGAAGTGAATATGACATTAAACTGAAATATCCGGATGATTATGCAAACTCAATGGAAAAGCTCAAAGAACTCAGAGTGAGCACACCCACAGGAACATGGGTTTCTTTGGAGGATATTGCCGACATAGGCATAGAAGAGGGTTATACAACGCTCACAAGAGTTGATCAGCGAAGAGTAATTACACTGTATGGTAAATTATACGGAACGGACCTTGCAACGGCAACAGATGAGTTTAACAAAGCCATAAAAGATATTGATACTCCCGACGGCATACTTCGCGAATCTGCTGGTACTTACGAGGTTATGGTCGATGCAATCAGTCAGCTTGGAGTTGCAATACTGCTTGGTATTTTGCTTATGTATATGATTATGGCGGCACAGTTTGGTAATCTTTCTCAACCGCTGATTATACTTGGCACAATACCGCTTGCTATGATTGGTGTGGTTCTTTCACTGGTGATTTCTTCCGGCAAACTTTCGGCTGTTTCGTGTGTCGGAATTCTTATGCTGATGGGTATTGTTGTTAACAATGCTATTGTGCTTATAGAGTTTATCAATCAATCCAGAAAAGATAATCCCGATGCCGATCGTGATGAACTTATTATCAAGGCGGGCATCACCAGAATGAGACCAATTCTCATGACATCACTTACATCAATTCTCGGATTTCTTCCCATGGCAATGACAAGCGAAGGCGGTTCTGCTCTAATGCAACCGCTGGCAATTGTTCTCATGGGCGGACTTTTGGTAGGAACTTTCCTTACGCTCTATGTTATTCCGTCAATTTATGCTATGTTTGACAACGTGAGCTCAAAACACAAGCTGAGAAAAGAAAAACGACTTGCCAAAAAAATGGCGGTGAAAGGAGAATAACAATGATCAAGAAAATATCAAAACTTTTGTTGATTTGTATTATATTAACATCGCTTACTGTACATGCATCGCAAAATGAAGTTCCTCTTCAAAATGATGAAGTTGAAACAGCCGCAAATGAAGCCTTAACTTCAGCCGAAGCAGAACCTGTGGTATATACACTTACTCTTGCCGATGCAATTGCAATGGCTGCAAAAGACAGTTCACAACTTGCAGTATGTGATATAAATAAACAGAGCCTGCAAAAACAGCGTAACGATGCCGCCGGACAGCAACGAGACTCAAAAAATATCCCTGTATACATGAATAAGAATTTCGAATTGATGTTTGTGAAAAAGGGATATTATGTAAGTATGTTCGATAAATACATCTTGCTTGCCGATGATGAAAAAGCAAAGGTTTATGCATCCATAGCATATGATACAACTCAAAAGTATTTTACCTACAAAAATTCTCTGGCTCTTTTGGAAGCGGCAGAAAACGGTCTGGAGAGAGCAAAAGAGAATCTTGAGATTATAAATCAAAAATATGCACTTGGAATGTGTGCAAGACTTGAAGTTACCAATGCCGAGATAGCAAGAGATGAGTGCATTGCAAATGTGACACAAAGTCAACATAATACAGATTTGTGCAAAGACAGTTTAAAAATTTGTCTTAACATAGAAGAAGACTGTGAGTTTATTCTTACCGATGAGATTGAGGTAAATGAATTCAACGCAGAGCTTGAAACCGACACACAAAATGCTTTAACAACAAGATATGATGTTAAAGCTCTGAAAACATCTTCAGATCTTGCCGAAGAGTATTTTTCAATAACAAAAGGCCTGAATGAAGACAGCGTTACATATTATTCTGCTTATGCAGATTATACTGAAAGCATATATAACTATGACAACGGTGTAAAAAATATTAAATTGGGAATAAAAAGCTCATATTACAATGCAATTGATGCACACGGTGCAACACAAATTGCAAAACAAAAGGTGGAATTTTTGAAAAGTCAATATGAAGTCAGCAAACTTCAATTTGAAATGGGAATGATTACGAACATTGTCCTCAGTTCAAAATCCGATGAATTGACGGCAGCTGAAATTGCATATAACAATTGTTTGCTTACAGAAAAGCTTGCTGTAGAAAACTATAATTACCAGATAACTATAGGCATATAAGGGAGTAAAGTTATGAACAAAAAAATTATTGCAAGTCTTCTTTGCGTTGTTTTTGCTTTCTTTTGCGGATGCGGTGGAAAAGAAGAAAAAGTCGAAACCGAAGTAAAAACAGGAACAAACGTAACAAGCTATAATGTTCAGTATGGTGACATAGAATCTGTTGTGTCGTATACCGGAACACTTCAGGCTTCGGAAAGCGTAAATCTTTCTGCAAAGGTGAGTTCAAAGGCGGAAACCCTTTTTGCCAAAGAGGGTGATTATGTTAATGCGGGAGATACGCTTCTCCAGCTTGACAAAACCGATATTGAGCTGGCATACAATCAGGCAAAAGCGGCATATGACAGTGCAGTTGCGGGCTATAACGCTGTTGTAAATTCATCATCAAAACAGCAGACATCTCAGGCAAACCAAGCACTTGTTAACGCACAAACCGCATATAATCAGGCAAAAACAAACTACGATCTTGAAAAAACATTGTATGAAAATGCCTCAAATGTAAAAATTGCAAAACAAAACTATGACGACGCAAAAGCTAACTATGACCGAGTTGTTCAGCTTTTTAACATGGGTGGTGCAAGTCAGCTTGATGTTGATAATGCATATTCTGCAATGTATTCGGCAGAACAAAACTATATCAGTGTTGATGCAACAGCTTCAGCTCCGCTAAATGCCGCAAAACTGGCTCTTGACAATGCTGAAAATGCCCTTAACACAGCAAGAGAGAATATAGGACTCACAGAGGGGTCCACCGAAGCATCGGCAGAAACGGCGCAGGCTTCAGTTAATTCGGCAAAGGCTGCTCTCGATATTGCCCAAAATAATCTAAATAACACAACAATCACTGCTCCGATTTCGGGATATATTTCGGTGTGCAGTGTCAGTGAGGGACAACTTGTCGGTGCAGGAACTCCTATATATGAGATTAAGAATGCTGCTTTGGTGGATGTGGAAATCAATGTTACCGACTCGATAATTCCCATGATTACAATTGGAACAAAAGCTAATATTTCCATACCATCAGCCAAGATTGACAATATAGAAGGCAGTGTAACCATGATTGACCCCATAAAAGATGATATGACAGGGTTATACAAAATAAAAGTCAGCATTGATAATTCGGAAAATCGTGTAAATGTGGGCATGGTAGCTGATGTTAAACTTACGACTGCAAGCCTTTCCGATATAATTAAAGTCCCATCCGAAGCTCTTATAAATGAGGCAGATTCCTACTTTGTGTATGTGGCTAAGGATGATGTAGCTGAAAAAAGACAGATTATCACGGGAGTATCAGACGGTGTTTACACAGAAGTTGTGTCGGGCCTGGAAATAGATGAAACAGTTGTTGTGGAAGGAAAGGATTATCTTTCCGAGACCAACAATGAAATTTCGGTTACCGGAGAATGGATTGAAAATTAATTTTAAAAACAGACTTTTGCCGTGTTTTTTGCGCAAAAGTCTGTTTTTTAGGCTTGATATTGATATGAAAATGAAAAAAATACTTGCTTTTTTTCGGGATTTTGATATACTAATAATATGTAATTATAATGACTTGACTTTGGAGGATAAATAAATGAAATACTCAGAAAACTTTGCAGCAAGAAAAGATGTGCTTCAGAGCAAAAAGGTAAGCATCGGCTTTGACGGATTTGTAGATCTTGTAATTCGTCCCGTCAAAACACGTACTGATGAAAAAACCTGCACATATTTTCCGACAATAGACCAGTTTGGCGAAAAGATAACAAGCCTTGCAGGAAGAAGCGGAAATATCGAACTCATTGTCACTGACACTGCCTTTGGCGGTTGTGGTCCTCACTATGCAAACGGTCTTGCAAACATGGGTGTTAACTGCATGTGTGTTGGTGCTATGGGTTATCCTGAGGTTAACCCTGTTTTCAATCTCAATCCCAACTGCAAAATTGAAAGCATCAGTGAGCCGGGTTATTCTTATGTTTTTGAATTTGGTGACGGTAAGGTTATCATGAGCGATATTGAAAAAATCAGTCAGCTCACATGGGATGATCTTATTTCAAGAATAAGCGTTGATGAGCTTGTGAAAAGATTTGATGATGCCGACATCATTACTCTTGTGAACTGGAGCTATCTTGTCCATTTCCATGAGATTTATGAAAAATTCCTCGAAATTATTATGCCACGTCTCTCCAAAAAAGACAGAAAAATATATATTGATATTGCCGATTGTGCAAAACGTGATGGTGAAGAAATCAAATCTGCTCTCAAAATGTTTGGTCGCTACTCTGAATATGCACCCACATATCTTGGTCTCAATAAAAGCGAAGCTATGGTTATGCATTCGGTTCTCGCAGAGGGTGACTACGAAGGTTCTCTTCCCATTGCAAGAAAAATCAAAGAGTTCTCAGGCATCGGCACAGTTATCATTCACCCTGTTGACAGCTCCGCTGCAGTGTTTGACGGTGGTGAAATTGAAGTTCAGGGCATCCTTTGCGAAAATCCCAAAAAGACAACCGGTGGCGGTGATAATTTTAACTCCGGTTTCTGTGCTGGTCTTTTGGCAGGTCTTGATATTGAAAGCTGTCTCATCAGTGGTATGACAACATCATATCTTTATGTTAAAAACGGAAAATGTAACAGCTTCGAAGACATTTGTGAAGCAATGAAAATGTATGATAAATAATTGTGTTATAAATCGGGCCGGAAATTATTTTGACAGCCCGATTTTTTCTGTACAGGAAAAATAATAATTATGTTGTCTTGCAGAATTTTTTAAAAACTTTGGATTTTCTTATTTGACAATAATTACAATCGATATTGACTTTTATCGAAAATCGTATATAATAGAATATATGATGGGAGATGGTTGTATGAAAGTTACATTGAACACAGACAAAGAAGTTGTAAAAACAGTTAAAGACGGCCTCAAGGCAAAAGGCGGCTATTGCCCTTGCAGACTTGAGATAAACGAAGATAACAAATGCATGTGCAAGGAATTTAGAGATCAGATTGCCGATCCGGATTTCGAAGGTTACTGCCATTGCATGCTTTATTATAAATCAAAATAAAATTGCGGAGGTAAATAAAATGTCAGAGATTATAATTACACAAGAGAATTTCGAATCTGAAGTATTAAAATCATCAATTCCTGTTGTTGTTGATTTTTGGGCACCGTGGTGCGGACCGTGTAAAATGCTTGCACCGGTTCTTGCAGAATTTGCAGACGATCATGAGGGAAGCATTAAGGTAGGCAAAATAAATGTGGACGAGCAGCCCCTTCTTGCTGCACAATTCGGTATTATCAGCATTCCAACCGTCATGGCTTTTGAAAATGGCGAGAAAGTAAATCAGATTGTCGGATTTTGCACAAAAGCAGAGCTTGAAGAACTTGTTAAATAAATCAAAAAACCGCAGATTATTCGAAAAATCTGCGGTTTTTTGACATCATTTTATAAAATAATAATCCCAAAAGTGAACATGCGACAAATTCGCCTATGCCGACTGTTATAACCATGTACCACCATGCTCCGCCCAAACGGTATGCATATTTAAGCACCAGGGGGACTATAATCATGTTTGAAACAACCGGTGGAAGCGTCGCAATAAATTTATGCTTTTTGAAAGCATAGGTTCCAAATGCGCCAATCAGAGTTGCCAAAGTTCCGAATATAATATCCGGCAGGATGCAGCCTGTAATGATGTTTGAAATTAAACATCCGAGGGTCAGTCCGACAATGGCTTCCGGAAAAAATATTGGCAGAATACACAATACTTCCGAAAGTCTCAGTTGAATGGCTCCGCTTGCCAGACCAAGCAGGTTTGACAACAGGGTCAGTACCACATACAATGCGGCAAACATTGCAGCTCTCACGAGAGCTGCAGTTTTCATTTTGTTTTTCATTTTGATTTCTCCTTAGTTTTGATTTAGAGCTTTTTGATTTTATTTTAAAAAGCTCAAGTGAGGATGGTTACGAACTCACTTTAATATTTTAATATTATAATACTTAAATACCACGGTTATTTGAGTTTTAGAGTATTTTTAGTATTATTAATATAAAAATCTGTATATTTTTGCTCTTTTATCAACTCGTTTAACATAATCGGCTGTTTCTTTGTAGGGGATAGATTCCAATGCAGAGTTGGAGTCGGTGCTTTGGTTTTTAAGCCATTCGTTGACATTTCCTTCTCCGGCATTGTATGCCGCAAGGGCGGTTTTTTCGTTGCCGTGATATTTATCCAAAAGATACCTCATATATGCACATCCGATGCGAATGTTCAACTCTTGCGGTTCGCAGTCGGTTGAAATTTCAAAGTTCTCAATACACCAAAGTGCAGTTTCGTCTTTAATTTGCATAAGACCTTTGGCATCTTTGTGACTGACGGCATTTTCATTAAATTTGCTCTCTGCGCTTATAATACCCATGATAAGATATTTGTCCAGATTATATTTTTCACTGCATGATATAATGTAATCTTCGTATTTCAGCGGATAAGCTTTTTTTAGCATCGGCTTTAGTACCAACATAAAGGAAATCAAAACAAGAATTATTGCCAAAAATATGTATAATATACTTGTTCGCGATTTATTTTGAGCTTGCTTCATTTAATTTGCTCCTTATAATTTGTGCTATTTGCATTTTGAAATCTTTTTGCGTTGAGTTGTTATATACACAGTAATCACTTTTTGAAATATAAAACTCATCATCGGGCTGGCTGTTAATTCGGTTTTTGGCACTTTCCGGGGATATCAAATCTCTTGCACAAATTCGTTCAATACGTTTTTGCCTGTCTGCAAGAATTGAAATAACAAAGTCACATTTTTTTTCGAGACCGGCTTCAAACAAAAGTGGTGCATCAAAAAGCAGATTTTCATTTTTGTTTGATGCAATTATATTGTTTGTTTCTTCTAATATATATTTATGCGTAATTCCGGTTAATATTTCAAGTTTGCTTTTATCGGCAAAAACAATTTCGCCAAGCTTTCTTCTGTTGAGCGCTTTGTTTTCGGTGAGTATGTCATTTCCGAAAACAAACACAATTTCCGAAAGACATTTTGTTCCCGGAGCAGAGACATCGCGGGAAATGCGGTCAAAGTCAATGGGAATAAAGCCAAAATTAACAATTGTTTCTACAGCGGTGCTTTTTCCCGTACCTGAACCGCCCGTAAGTCCGATTATCATAAATTTCAGTCCAATCTTTTTGCCCGGAACTGATAGTTTGTGTATCCGGGGTTAATACGTGGGTTAATGTGCATCATACCATGTGTTGCCTACGCCGGTTTCTGCAAGAAGTGTTGTTTTGAGTGATGCGGCTTCTGTCATGCACTTTTTCATAATTTGAGCCACCTCATCAGCCTCGCTTTTAAGGGTTTCAATTATAAGCTCATCATGTACTTGCAAAATCAGACGCGATTTTAAATTGCGGTTTTTCAGCTCTCTGTGTATGCTGACCATTGCAATTTTAATAATGTCGGCGGCAGTTCCCTGAATGGGTGTATTCATGGCAACTCTTTCGCCAAATGATCTTGTAACAAAGTTTGATGATGAAATCTCAGGGATATATCTTCTTCTGCCAAACATTGTTGAAACATAGCCGTTTTCTTTTGCGCTTAATATCACACTGTCAAGATACTTTTTCACATTGGCATATTTTTCAAAATAACTTTCAATGTATGCTTTTGCCTCTTTGACACTAATGTGCAAATCCTGAGATAGTGAATAATCACCCATACCGTAAACAATACCAAAATTTACTGCCTTGGCTCTTGAACGGAGCAGGGGAGTAACCTCATCTTTTGCAACACCAAACACTCTCGAAGCAGTTGATGCATGAATATCTTCACCGTTTCTAAACGCTTCGATCATGGTTTCGTCATTTGCCATATGGGCAAGAATTCTGAGCTCTATCTGAGAATAATCCGCATCGGTAAGGATATAATCGTCGTTTTCGGGAACAAACATTTTGCGGATTTCCCTGCCTTCTTCGCGACGCATGGGAATGTTTTGAAGGTTTGGCTCGGTTGAACTTATTCTGCCCGTTGAAGTAACTGTCTGGTTGAAACTCGAATGAATTCGGTCAGTCTTTGGGTCAATAACTGCCAAAAGTCCGTCGCCGTAAGTGGATTTTAATTTTGCGGCAATTCTGTAATCCAGAATTTTTTCGATAATCTCGTGACTTCCTTTCAGCTTTTCAAGAACTGTAGCATCGGTTGAATATCCTGTTTTGGTTTTTTTAATAACTTTAAGTCCGAGCTTTTCGAACAAAACAACACCAAGCTGTTTCGTGGAATTGATATTAAATGCTTCACCGGCAAGTTCATATATTTCGTTTTCAAGAAGAAGAATTTTTTGGGAAAGAGATTCGGTGAATGCCGAAAGACTGTCTTTGTTTACTTTAAATCCCCAAAATTCCATGTCTGCCAGGACTTTTACCAACGGAAATTCAATTTCATACAAAAGATTCTCTTGACCGTATTCTTTTATTTTTTCTTCTTCATATTTTTTGATTTTATTGATTGCACATATTTCGGATGATACAAAAGAAATAAGTGTTTTTTCATCAAGCTCGCAAATTGCCTTTTTTGTTTTACCGCTTCCGAAAACATCTTTTTCCGATGGTAGCGCAGATGAGAGTAAATCTACGGCAATACTTGGGGTGTCATATGAAGATTTTGACGGATTCAGCACATACGCTCCTATACCGATGTCAAAATATGAATCTTCAAATTCGATTCCGTGTTTGGCGAGAATCAACATAGACTTCTTTATGTCGTCCGAAATTTTGAGGATATTTTTGTTTTCAAAAACATTTTTTACAGCATTTGAAATATCTGCAGATATGATCTCATCGTTTGCAGATACAAAGCATATTTTTTTGCCGAGCATAAAAGCAAAAGCTTCAATGTCGTTTTCGGCATACATCTTGTATACAAGCTCACCTTTTATCTCTGAAATAAGATTAGAAAATTTTTCAATACTGTCTGCAAATTCAAACTCTGTTTCATTTGTTATATTTGCAGAATCATCTGTCGACAAATTTTTCAAAAATGCATTAAATTCCAGATTGATAAACAGTTCGGTGAGTTTTTCGGTGTTGTAAGCGCGTTTTTCGTAATCTTCAATTGAGGAATCAAGAGCCACAAAACGGTCAATGGTACAGAGCTGTTTACTCAAAAATGCCATTTCCTTGCCTTCTTCAAGTTTTTTTCTTGCGGCAGGTTTCACAATGGCGTCATCAAGGTTTTCATATAATGCTTCAATTGATTTGAATTTTTGGATGTAGCCGAAAGCGGTTTTTTCACCTATGCCCTTAACTCCGGGAACATTGTCCGAAGTATCTCCCATAAGTCCCTTAACATCGATAAATTCTGTGGGGGTAACTCCGTATTCTTCAAAAACGGCATCGGAATTGTATGTTGTTGTTGTGGTCTGACCCATGCGTGTTATGGTAAGATGAATGTTTGTATTGTCCGATGCCAATTGCAAATCGTCACGGTCTCCCGTAAGTATGTGACATTTTATCTTTTTTTCATCGCATATTCTGCTGACTGTGCCAATGATGTCATCTGCTTCAAAGCCTTCTTTTTCAAGAATGGCAATGTTCATTGCCTTCAGAACTTCTTTCATAACAGGCATCTGAACCTTCAATTCATCAGGCATGCCTTTGCGTTGAGCTTTATATTCTTTAAAAATGTTGTGTCTGAATGTGGGAGCTTTCAGGTCAAATGCCACACAAATGTAATCGGGATTAATTTCTTCCATATGCTTAAACATAATTTTCAGAAATCCGTAAATAGCATTGGTAAAAAGCCCATGTTTGTTTGTGAGAAGTCTGATTCCGTAAAAAGCACGGTTTATTATGCTGTTTCCGTCAATTATGAGAAGATTTTTCATAGTGGCACATCCTTTGTGTGTTTGGATATTAAAACAATATTGCATTTTTTTATTATAACATACTTCAAAAGATTTTTCTACTGTTTTATTGGATAAATTTTATTAATTTCTTCACATATTTTTGAGAAGGGTTCAACGCAACTTGCGGCACCGCTTTTGCCGTCCTCGCAAAAAATTACCATGGCATATTTTGGAGCGGAATAGGGAAAAAAACCGCAAAACCATCCGTGTACGGCATATTCACTGTTTTCTTTGAGCCAACCGGTTTCCGCCGAACCGGTTTTTCCGGCAATTTCCAATGGGTTTCCTGCCGCAGAAGCGCCTGTTCCCCAAAGAACACAATGTCTCATCATTGATGCTACGGCACCGGCAACTGATGGAGATATCACTCTTTGAGAGCTTTGAGACTTTTCATTTTTTACAATTGATACAGCTTTTTGCATTCCGCCGTTTGCAACAGTTGCGGTCATGACGGCACACTGCAGAGGCGTTACAAGTATTTCACCCTGACCAATGCTCATGTTGAGTATATCATTTTCGGTATAAGAAGATTTTTCCATTACATTTCCCGAGGCTTCCTCACTGCCGATTTTTAAGTGTTTTGTTCCAAACCCGAGTTTTTTTGCTGTTTCAACAAGGTTTTCTGCTCCAAGGTTTTTACCTGCTTCAAAAAATGTGCAGTTGCACGATTTGGCAAATCCGTCCGAAAACATGGTATAACCGTGACCGTCTTTTTTGTGACAGTGAAAAACGTGATTTTCTTCATTTGCAGAGGGATATTGTCCGCTGCAGTAAAAATAGCTGTTGAGATAATTAAAATCTTTTTCGAGAATTGCGGCGGCAGTAACAATTTTATATATACTTCCGGCGTTGTATGCACAAAGAGCTCGGTTCAGCAGCGGTGAGTTTGTTTGTGAATATGCCTCGGGAATGTTTTCTTTTGAAAAGTCCGGTCGGCTTACCATGGCAAGTATTTCGAAAGTCTTTGTATCAATGATTACTGCACTACCGTTTTGAATGTATTCATCCATCACATTTTCGGCTATTTTTTGTATGTGATAATCAATTGTAAGTTTAATTCCGTTCGGTGACGGATTTGGATTTTCAACTTCAAAAAACCCGTCGTTGAGTGGTCTCCCGAGAGCGTCGGATTCGTATTCAATGCTGAGGTTGTTTGGAGTTTTCAGTTTTTCATCCAGATATTTTTCAATTCCCGAAAGCCCTTTTCCGTCATCGGATATATATCCGAGTATATGCGTGGCAGGTGTTTTTGACGAGTATCTTTTAAAAAACGGAAAACTTTTAAAACTTTCAAATTCACTTGATGACAGCGTTCCGTTTTTGGTTAGATGCAAAACCGATATTTCTCTTTCGGTTAATGGTATGCCGTTTCTGTCAAAGATGGGTTTTCTTTTGTTTGAAATTGTCAGTTTTGCCGATGATTGTGCATTGACAGCGTTTTTAGAATCGCTGTTTTTAAACACGGAATAATAACCGATTTTTAAGCTCAACAGAAACATTACACAACAAAGAGCGGCAAACAATTGTTTTATTCGCATATTATTCATGATAATCACTACTTTCCGGTAATTAGTTTCCGCTCTTTTTTAATTATTATCAAATTTTGGTTGACTGTTGGTTCGTTTTGCGGTAGAATAGTATGAAAGAAAGGAATGTGTTAAGATATGAACAAATTAAAAAAGATAGTATGCTTGTTGACGGCTCTCGTGTTTGCAATTTCATTTGCAGCATGCTCCAAGGACGAAAAACCCGATGATGCGGCGGCAAGAACCAAGTCCGGAAAAAGCAAAAATTCAGCATCGGACACTCAAAAAGAAAATATATCTGATGCTTCTCAGAATTCAGCATCTTCTGCTCCGATACCTTCTGTGCCAACCCCCTCTGCTCCCGCATCTCCCGATTCGCCTGCGGCTGTGCCCGGTGACTCGGAAACCGGCGGAAAGTATTCTGATGTTGAAATATATGAAGGTGCCGAGGGCAACAAGTATGCAAAAACCGAATCGGGCGTTGAGGTAGAGCTTACTCCTGAAAATTTTGAAACTCTTATGAATGAATATATGACAGTTCAGGGGACAGGCTCCGAAAGAGAAAAAGAACTTCTCGATCAGCTTCAGATATTCTTCGACAACATGGGAGACCCTGCCCTTACTCAATAACGACATCAAAAAAGCAGAAACGAAATAATTTTTCGCTTCTGCTTTTTACGTTTAACAAATTGTTGACTGCTCAAAGGGAATTGTAGCAGTTCTTAAAAATTAACAATCAAAGACAAATCAGCCGATGATTGATTTTACGCATTCAGCAATTGCATCGTCCTGGCAGTTTGCAAAGAAGAGTTCTTTGAATTTTTCGCCGCCGAGAGCACCTTTAACGAGATCTTGGTCAAGATTTTTGAGAATGTAGATAAGGTCGTTGTGAGTAACCTTTTTAACTTCGTTAAGAATTCTTGCATTTCTCTGTTCGGGAACTGCTCTTTCTTTTGGATAACCGCCGCCCCATTCTTCAACAAAGAGTTTTTCGAACACATAACCGAGGTTAAGCTCTGCACCCCAGCCCCAACCTTTTGCAAAAGGCATTGCAATACAGTTTCCGTTGTTAACCTGAGTAAACTGATAAGCATCTGTGGGATCTACAACGTGTCCGCAAAGAACTCCGGGGAAGGAGTTACAAGCGAGCATAGCACCTTCGCCTGTACCGCAACCTGTGATAACAAGGTCGCAAGCCTTGGAGTTAAGAAGAACAGCTGCAAGAATACCAATCTGAACATATGTAAGCTGAGCTTCGTCTTCAGCGGAATACATACCGTAGTTAAAAACTTCGTGACCCATGGGTTCTACCACTTTTTTGAGTGTGTCAACGATGATGGCATTTTTAGCAGCCTGGCTGTTTTCGTTGATTAATGCAATTTTCATTGTGTTTACCTCATTTCTAAAATAATAGTAAATTCATTATACTACATAAATAAAAAAATTTCAACCTCATTATGTTATTTTCCCAAACAAAAAATTTTTGAAGATTGTTATTGCATTAAAACTGTAAATCTGATATATTATTTTTTTGGGGGTGTTATTATGAAAAAATACAAATTAAGTTTTTCATATTTTATCATAGTCTTTTGTAGTGTATTTATGTTTCATTCCTATGTAAAAGCCGACTTTGAGGATGTGGTTGTAAATTTGCAGATTAACAACCCCATGATGGAAGTAAACGGCTTGGTGTCGGAGGTAGACACAGGCAGAAGAACAACTCCGGTTATTATAAACGGCAGAACACTTGTCCCCATAAGAGCAATTGTAGAATCCTTTGGCGGCAGTGTCTCATGGGACGGTGCAAAGCGAGCGGTTAGCCTTTCGGTAGATAATAAAACGATTGTTTTAGCAATCGACAGCTACACAGCCTATCTCAACGGCAAAGAGTATACACTTGATGTTGCTCCCGCAATCATAAACGGCAGAACAATGCTTCCCATACGTTTTGTGGCAGAGGGATTAAATCTCGGTGTTGCATGGGATGCACAGTCACAACGGGTTACTGTCATAAGAAACAAACTTGATTCCGAAGAATACAACTATCTTTCGAGCGTTATTCCTCAATATAGCGGTTATTCATATGTGACGGTAAACAACAACGTGCCTCTTTTTAAAAACTACGAAATCATTCCCGGGGCTTTCGAATATTATTCCGAAACCGACGAGCTTGGCAGATGTGATGTGTGTATGGCATCGGTCGATGCTTCGCTTATGCCCACAGATTCCCGTGAGAGCATAAGCTCAATCACTCCGACAGGATGGATAAACGGAACGTATGATTTTATAGACGGTAAATATTTGTATAACAGATGTCATCTCATTGGCTATCAGCTTACGGGCGAAAATGCAAATAAAAGCAACCTCATAACCGGAACAAGATATATGAATGTTGAAGGGATGCTTCCGTTTGAGAATATGGTTGATAATTATATCGAGCAAACCGGAAACAGTGTTATGTATAGAGTAACCCCCTTTTTCAGAGATAATAATATGGTTGCAGAAGGGGTTTTGCTGGAGGCGTATTCTGTTGAGGACAGTGGGAGAGGAATTTCTTTTTGTGTCTATTGCTACAATGTCCAACCCGGTGTTTTGATTGACTACAAAACAGGCAATCACCAAAGTGTTGGTTTGGAAAGCAGCACTGCTCAAACGGTTCCCGCTTCGGTTGAAAACCAAAATAAGTCTGTTTATCGCACTCCGTCCGGAAAAAGATATCACTATGACCCGGAATGCGGCGGAAAAAACAGCTATTGCATAGACATTGAAACAGCACTTTCAGCGGGCTTGACTCCGTGTCAAAAATGTGCAAAATAAAAGTTTTTGCAATCATATTACATTATATTAGGTTGTAAACGTTGGCTTATAACACGTGATATTACAAAAAATATTATATATTAGTTAAAAAAAGTATAAAATGCTATTGATTTTTTCTGTTTATGTGTTAAAATATTCATAATTATATAAATACCGAGGAGGTAAATCTATGTATAAAATTTTTAAAATCACATCAAATTCTACAATAGATTTTGCGGCGGAAGAGCTAAAAAAATATTTGAGAATGATGATGCCCCGTTGCGGTGAAGTGCCCATCAGCTATGCACCCGATGCCGATTCATATTTCCGCATAGGTCTTATGTCCGATTTCGGTCTCGATACATCCGATGCCGAAGACCTTGAACTTGATGATATTGTATATATCGATACCGACGAAAAAGGCGGTATTATTGCGGGCTCAAACCCCGGTGCAACTCTTATTGCAGTGTACAGATATCTTCGTTTTTGCGGTTGCAGATGGCTTTTCCCCGGCATAGACGGTGAATGGGTACCTGTTATTGAAGGGCTGCCCGCGGTTAATTACAGAAAGCTTGCTGACCACAGATACCGCGGTCAGTGTAATGAAAGTGCGGAATATCAGCCGAATATGATTGAAACGATTGATTTCTCGCCAAAAATCGGCATGAATTCCTACATGATTGAGTTTGATAATCCATATTATTATTACAATACATACTATCAGCATCTTCACAGCACTTGCCGTAAACCCGAACCCGTTACTCCCGAAACCATTCTTCAATGGAAGAGACAGTGCGAAGTTGAAATGCAAAAAAGAGGTCTTCACTTCCACGACATGGGACACGGCTGGACAGCAGAACCCTTTGGTCTCGATTCAACTCTTGGCTGGGATCCTTCTGCAGAGCTTGTTGTTAATCCCGAAATCAAAGATATGCTTGCAATGATAGACGGCGAAAGAAAGGTTCGTAAAAACGCTCCTCTCGTTTCAAATGTTTGTATGTCCAATCCCAAAGCAAGAGACATCATGGCAAAATATATTGCCGATTATGCCGAAAAGCAGAACAATGTTGACTTTTTGCATATCTGGCTTGCAGACGAAAGTAACTGCCACTGCGAATGCCCCGAGTGTCAGAAAAAAGACACTTCCGACTGGTATATCATGCTCCTGAACGATATTGATGCAGAATTTGACAAGAGAAATCTCAACACTCGTCTTGTGTTCATTGTATATCTTGACACATTCTGGGCTCCCGTTCAGGAAAAACTCAACGGAACAAATAGATTTACAATGCTCTATGCTCCAATCACCAGAACATATAACGAAACATATGCAAAAGATCCCGATATGTCGGCACTCAAGCCCTACATTAGAAACAACATTCAAAAGCCCCGCGGCATGAGTGAATGTTTGGCATATCTCTATGACTGGAAAAAGATGTGGAAAGGTGACTGCTTCTGCTACGAATATCACTTCCTCGGACAGCAGTTTAGCGACTTCAGCCACAGCTACATGCCCCGACTTGTTTATGATGATATCCGTGCTCTCAAAAAACACGGTCTCAACGGCATCATCGAAGACGGTTCACAGAGAAGCTACTTCCCCACAGGTCTTCAGTTCTATGTTTACGGTGAAACACTCTTCGATTCTTCCGTTGACTATGATGAGCTTGTTGAAGATTATTTCAGTCATGCATTCGGCGAAAACTGGAAGCTTGTTAAAGATTATCTCGACACCATTGCAGAGCTTACAGACCGTAAATTTGCCGCTGGTCAGATGTCGGTTGATCCCGAAAAAGGCAAATTCTATTGTCCCGAATATGCAGTGAGAGCCGCACAGCTCAAAGAGCACGCACGCAAATTCAAAGATACTGTTGAAGAAAACAGACATCAGCCCCGCCGTGCATCATGTGTATCATGGCAGCTCATGGGTGTTCATGCCGACTGGATTATGGGAATGGCAGACATTTTCAAGGCAAAAGCCATTGGCGACAACCTCGAAGCCATCAAAGCAATTGACCGCATAAAGAAAAAAATGTCCGAAATTGAAATCTATTTTGAACGTAACTACGATCACTATTTCTTTGGCAGAGGCATTGATAACTATGCCGAAGGCATGAGAGAACAGTTTGCAAATGCATTAAGAGAAGCAGACATAGTTTAAAAGATTTATAATACACAAAAATCACCCTGCAATTAATGTGGGGTGATTTTTATAGTTATAATTTGTAGATTTTTTCTTTCTTTTTACGACAATGAAGGAAAAATATGTCGCAATTTAAACATTTACAGTAAGCGTGGTGTATGATACAATAAACAGGTGTAATGAAATAATGTTCAGAGGTGTACCGATGAAAGATAAACATATGGAAAACGAAAGGCTTAGTCTTTTGCTGTTTTTAACTGTTTTTGTTATCTATGCTTTTACATATATGACAAAAAACTGTTATGCGGCGGCGATGGCGCTTCTTGTTGAAGAAAATGTTCTCACCAAAACTCAAACCGGAACAATTGGAGCGGCGTTCTATCTTATTTATGCTCCGTTTCAGATTATAGGCGGTATGGCGGCTGATAAATATTCGCCTTATAAACTTATTGCAATTGGACTTCTTGGCGGAGCAATAGCAAACATTGTAATATCTTTTACAAACAACTATTATGTGATGATTGTCACATGGTCGCTTAATGCAGCTGCACAGTTCGGCATATGGCCGTCTGTTTTTAAAATCGTGTCAACTAAGCTTTCTCCCGTACACAGACACAACGGTATTTTTTACATAATGTTTGCCACTTCAGGCGGATTGATTTTGAGTTATATTTTTGCCGGCTTTGCAAAAACATGGCGTTCAAATTTTGAAATTTCGGCAATAACACTTGTTGTATGCTTTGTTATTTGGGTTGTTACAGGACGTTATTTTGACAAGCGCATGGTAGACGACGAAGAGCATTCTCACGGTGTTGCCCATCTTCCCGAGCACACAATGCCTCAAAAAAACAAAGAAGGCGGTTTTGGAAAACTTATGATGACAAGCGGGCTTTTCATTCTTTTGCCTGCGATAATCATAAGAACAGTGTTTGAGCAGGGCATACAGACCGTTATTCCCACAATGATAACCGAAAGCTATGACAGTGTTTCGGCATCATTTGCCAGTGTTCTTAATCTTGTTCCCATATTTTTTGGCATATTCGGAAAAACTGCAATGAATTTTATCTATCGCCGAAAAGCATACAATCAGTCCATGGCACTGGCAGTTATGTTTGTATTGCTTGTTCCGCTTCTCGGTTCAATGCTTTTGATAGGCAAAATTAATATGTGGATTATTCTTGCTATTGTGTCGATAGTGATTCTCATTGCGGCGGCAGGATCTTACATTGCAACCTACATGGCGGTTCCGTTCACCAAATACGGGTTCAACGGTACAGCCGCAGGCATCCTCAATGCCATGGCATCACTGGGTATTGTTGTGGGTAATTTCGCTCTAACCAGAATTGCCGACAGCTTTAATTGGAGTACGGTGTGGATTGTGCTTACTGTAATGTCTGCAGCCGGTTGTGTGCTTTGTCTCATAGCATTTGTACCCTGGAAAAAATTCATATTAAAATAATATTGAGGCAGTAAAAAAACTGACGTTTTTTTACTGCCTCAATTGTTATTTGTTGATTGGTTTTGCGAATAAATATGTTCCGACGCAAAGCATAGCTTCCATAATCCACGAGATTACCCATCCTGCATATATTCCGTGAATGCCGAATTTTCCGACAAGAACAGCGCTTGCAACAACTCTGGCAAGGGCACCGAATGTTGTTGTGATAAGCAGCATTTTCATGTTTTTGACTCCGCGATAAAACGCATGAAATAAGTTGTTTACAACATTAAACAAAATAAACGGCAAATAGAATTTTGCAAACACAACCGAAAATTCCAGACCATCGCCTGCGTATTCGGCAGGGAAAAATGCCCTGCATATGGGGCTGGCAAAGAATACACAAATTAAAATGAAAGGGAGCACAAGCACCGCTCCTTGCAAAAATGCAACTTTTATGCCTTTTTGAATACGGTCAAATTTCTTTGCACCCACACATTGAGCGGTGTAATTTGTTAGTGTTTTGGCAGAATTCTGATAAACACTTGCGTTAATCTCATAAATACGGTGAACAACAGAATATGCTGCGGTAATGCCTCCGCCAAGGGCGTTTATCATTGGTGCAATGAAAAACGATGCCATATACATAACCATTTGCTGAAGTGTAACGGGAATTGCATAGGATACACTTCTTTTTATGCTGAGCATTGAAAAACGAAGTTTGAAATCTTTTTCATCGGGCATTTTTGAGAAGCATTGTTTTATTTTAAAAACATAACAAATGTCAACAACAAGTGCTGCAACAACCGATGACAAAGCTATACCGAGAATCCCCATGTTAAGCTGTGTTACCGAAAGTATGTTGCCTGTAATATTGAGCACACTTGAAATCAGTGCCATGCGGAAAGGAAATCCGCTAATTCCGAGAGCGTGAAGACTGACCGCAAAAAAGTTGTTTAAAAGAATCGGCAAAAGTCCGCATATATAACAAACAAAATATATTTCTGCATCTTTTTTTATGCTGTTGTCAATTTCAAGAAACGAAAAAATTTGATTTCTGAAAAGAATCATGATTGCAGAAATAAAAATGCATGATACAGACACAACAATGAAATTGCTGTAGAGTGTGGTTTTTAGCCTTTCATAGTTTTTTGAGCCGAAAAGCACTGCAATATACACGCTGAATCCTGCAGAATATCCCCAAAATACCGATGAAATAAACTGAATGAGCGAGGAGGTTGCTCCCGTTGCCGCAATTCCCACCGGTCCCAGCCATTTGCCTGCAATGATTGAATCGATGATTGCATACGCTTGTGAAAGTACACCGGAGAGAACCAGCGGAATTGCAAATAATATGAAAGTTTTGTAGATATTTCCTTTTGTTAAATCCTTCATCGGTTATTCTCCAATTTATATTGCAAATTCTTAAAATTAAGTATATAATAAGTTTAACACAATTTACAAAAAAATCAAGTATGTTCAAAATTTTGTCAATTTCTCAACAATTATCAAAAGTGGTGAACTTATGTATCAGAAAGAACGAATAGAAAGCATAATGAATATTTTAAAAGAAAACGGCTATGTTACCGTTAAGTTTTTGACAGACAATCTTCACTACAGCACTGCAACAATAAACCGTGATCTCAATCTGATGGAGAAGCAAAAACTTGTTACACGAAGCTATGGTGGGGTGGAGCTTGTCAAAAGAAAAGGCGTTCCGCTTCCGTTCAGATATCATAAAATGAAGGTGGTTAAAAATCGCATGGGTAAGCTTGCCGCCGACCTTGTAGATGATGGAGATACAATTTTTGTTGACGGTTCCACAACCACCGAATATATGGCACGTCATCTCGACACAAAAAAGGGGATAACTGTCATAACAAATAACATTGCCATAGTTTCATATCTTAGCGAATATAATATAAATATCATATGTCTTGGCGGAAAAATTGTTGAACCGCCGTCAATGCTTTCGGGAAATGACTGCATAGAAATGGCGTCGAAATACAATGCCGACAAAATGTTTTTCTCCACGGGTGCGATTTCGGATGCAGGAATCATTGGTGAGAGCGAAATGTATTATCTGCTCCACAAAACCATGGCTCATAATTCCAAAAGGGTTTATTATATGGCAGACCACGAAAAGATAAATGTTAATGTTTCCTTAAATGCATTTACTTTGGATGATGTTGACGGAGTTGTGACAGACTATGTTTTTTCGGATGAAGCGAAGAAGAGATATAAGAATACAAAATTTTATGAAGCAAAATAAGTTTTTTAAATTGAAAGACATTCCCAATATTTGCGGGAATGTCTTTCGTTGTGTCGCAACAATGCATGTTTAGTGTGCAATATAATCGTTTTTTTAATATATGGAAGCGAAGTTCCTTATACATAAAAAAGGTGCATCAAAAGATGCACCGAAAAACGCACACTCTTTTGTTTGCGACAAAGTTTCTATAAATACGACATTAGTGTATCAGAAACAGAGCATACGTTTTTGCCGAAAGACAAAAATATACACCTATGTCATATTTTATATTAAACTTTGTCGCAATGTTATTATATCACCGGTTTGACTTAATGTCAATTGCAGAAATTAAGATTTTGTTTTGGCAACAAAAAAACCTTCCGGAAACGGAAGGTTTACCATCGGAAATTACGCACCGATTTTATTGAGCTTCAAACTAAGCTGAGCCTTTTTTCTGGCTGCAGTGTTTTTGTGAAGGATACCCTTTGCAACAGCCTGATCCAATCTCTTGAATGCTAATTTGCAAGCTTCAACAGCGTTTGCTTTGTCAGCTTTTGCAGCAAGAGCTTCGAAGTTCTTTATGCAAGTTTTAAGATTAGATTTAATCATCTGATTTCTGAGTGTTTTAGTAGCGATAACTTTAACTCTCTTTTTAGCGGATTTAATATTAGGCAATATATTCACCTCCAATTGCTCATTTAATCATCAGTAATACAAATTATACCACAGACTTTTTCAAAAATCAATACCCAATTTCAATTTTATTAAAATATGCGGATAAAACGACGAATATGCATGAGTTTATGTTAAAATGTTTCAAAAAAGTGAGCATTTCACATTAAAATCAGCAAAAATACGTGGCTTTAAAAATTATTTTTTGTTTTTCAATCTTTCAATTTCTTCTTCGTCAGGTGTGACATAAAGAGTGTTATAATTTACATAGATAACCATGCCGGGTTTTGCTCCGGACGGTTTTTTCACGTTTTTAACTTCCGTATAATCCACAGGCACATTTTCTGAGCCTCTGCCCTTGCTGTAGTATGCCGCAAGTCGTGCCGCCTGAAAATAGGTGGAGTCGGGGACGGTGAGTGCATCTTCAGTGGGAACAAGTGTGTGTGAGCCGTGAATGCCCTTTGTGTGAAACCATAGATCTGTGCTTCTCGAAAGTTTTAGTGTGAGATAATCGTTTTGCATGTTGTTTTTCCCCACATATATGTCATAGCCGTCATCACTCACAAAATGAATCGGCTTTGGTGTTTCCGGCTTTCTCTTTTTGTTGAGCCTGCCTCTGTTTTTGAGATAGCCTTCTTCAATGAGTTCATCGCGAATCTGGGTGATTTCTGTTCCGGTTTCGGCTTTTGTGAGAGCTTCATGAACCGATTTAAGATAGTCAAGCTCTTCTTCGTTTAGCTTTTTTTGCTTCAGAGTTTCGGTTTCGGCAGTTTTTTCCTTATTATATTTCTGATAATATCGCTGTGCATTTTTAGACGGCGACAAGTCGTTTTTAAGAGGAATGGTCACTTCTTCAAAATTTTCGCTGTAGAAATTCTGAACAGTCACTTCGGTCATGCCTTGTTTTATCATATATATATTTGCGGTAATCAAATCACCGTATATTTTGAATTTTTCTCTTTTTTCGGCTTTTTTCAAAATTTCAAGCTGAAGCTGGAGTTTTTTGCGACATCGGTCAATGTTGTTTGACACCAGTTTTAAAAGGTCACCGCATTTTTGTTTCATGCTTTCGCTTGATGCCTTTTTAACATAAAAACTTTCAACCGCCTCGCTCACTCCGGGATAATGTTCCGATTTTGCTCCCGAGCCGTATTGGGCAATATCAATTGAGCAAAAATCAAGCATTTTGCCGCTTTGCTTGTCACTGATAACACACGGATTATACACTCCGTCTTTCACATCACACATTATGCCGTAGAAGTTTACGGCAATTTTTTCAAGATCGGATCTTGTTGCTTCGGGCCCCGTCAGGTCGCTCATTCCCACAGCGCGGTATACGGCTTCCCTTGCAACCAAAGGGCTTATTCCCGAATATGTGTCGAGAATCTGCTTCCAAATTGGCAAATCGTCATTTGAAAGAGCAAATGCAATGTCATCACGACTTGCTTCAAGCGGGTTTTTCTTTCCCTGGGAGGGTGGGAGAGAGTAGGTGAGCCCCGGCAGAATTTGTCTTACACTGCTGACGGAGAAATCAACATGAACAATGCTGTCAAGAATTTTACCGTCTTTATCGGTGAGGATAATGTTTGAATGCTTGCCCATTATTTCTATTATGAGATGTTTTTGTGACAAAAAACCCATTTCGTCATAGCTTTCAATTGCAATGTTAACAATTCTTTCAAAACCATTCTGCTCCACGCTGAGGATTTTGCCGCTTTGAATGTGCTTTCTCAAAAGCATACAAAACATTGGAGGTTTGTCGGGATTTTCCTTTTGAACATTTGTAATGTGAAATCTCGGGAAAGACGGATTTGCACACAAAAGGAGCTTGTATGCACCGCCGAATGTGCGCACCGAAATAATCAGCTCGTCTTTTTCGGGCTGATGGATTTTGTCTATTCGTCCGCCGACAATTTTTTCGGCAGTTTCCTTTGCAAGAGCGGATATTACAATGCCGTCAAGTGCCATAATGATTCTCCTTGCTTTTATGATTGACAAAAGATATGATATCATAAAATAAAAGATTATGCAATAGGAAGATATCAATCCTGTTTGTCGATTATGCGATTTCTGACTTGATTTTTATTTTTTCATGTGATAATATAAAGCTAAAATTAAAACGCAATTTGAGGAGGAAAACATTATGAATATAAATGACATCAAAATTCCCGTTCCTTTTCAGTTTACAATGGATGATGTAGGCTGGATAGAAGGCCGTGTTCCCTATTGGGACGGATTTCAGCCCACAAGAACAGGTATTCCACGCCGTCATGTGCTTAAGGATTATCAGGCGGTAAATGAAATCGGAAAACTTGCAGGCATGAAAATCTGCGGTATGTTTGTCCTTGGTGACTGGGATAAAAGCGGAATCCTGGCAAAAGTACCCTATTCCAACAAGCTCGGAAAAGAGTGGAAGGGCTCACCCTATATCAGAGAGTCCAACTCCGTAGACAAATCGCATCCTGAATGTACACCCGAAAAATTTGAACAGGAATTATATGATATACGCGACTTTTTAAACTCCGCCACAAATCTTGAAATGGCTTATCACGGTCTTTTGCACGAGTGTTGGGATGACAACGGTGAGTGTATGAGTGCCGAATTTGTTCCTCCGACAGATTTTAAGGCGGGCGACAAAAGCAAAAGAGGTCCTGCTCCCGAATGGTATGTGAGAGCTCATCTGGATGCTTTTCTTGAAATCTACAATGAGTGGGGCTTTAAAAAAGAACTTCGTGCCTTCACATGCCCGGGACACTGTCTTGATGCGTGGAAGGACGGCTCATACACAAAAATCTTAAAAGATTATGGCATAAAATACTGGCAGGAACCATATATTACCCACACAATTTATGAAAACGATGTTATGCTCAACAATATGCCCGGATGGATAGGTTTTTGGGAAGCTTACGACATAAATCCTGACAAACTCCCCACATATACCGAGGAAACTGCCGGCATCATCTGCACTCATTGGCCAAACTTCCTTCGTCTTGATCCGGATCTAAATTTTGAAAATCTTCCAAAATGGGAAGCTTTCTTTAATCGTCAGGCAGATGTGTTTGGTATAATCATTTCCGAAGATATTGCCTTTGCTCATCATCAGCTCCTTTTCAGAAATAACTGTACACTTGAAGCTGTAGACGGAAAGATAAAAATTGACTGTTCAAAAGCCGATGAAATTGTGCCTGCAGATTTTGATGCACCGATTTATATCAGTGTTAAAAACGGAACTGCTGCTTTTGAATGCGAAGGCGGTGTTATGACCAAATACTCGGAAAGAAAAGGTCATACAAACTATAAAATCCAAAGAAACGGTAAAAACGACATATACTTAAAACGCATTGATAAATAGCTAAAAGGGTGTATAATGCTATGAAATGACGTAAATCCCGACAAACTCCCTACATACGGTGAAGAAAAAGCAGGGATTATCTGCAGTCACTGGCCAAACTTTTTGAGACTTGACCCCGAACTTAATTTTGAAAATATTCCAAAGTGGAAAGCTTTCTTTAATCGTCAGGCAGAAGAATTTGGTGTAATTCTTTCCCGTGATGTTGAATTTGCCCACAAACAGCTCTGGTACAGAAATCATTCTGTAATTTCCGAAGAAGACGGAAAGATTAAACTGGATTTTTCAAAGGTTGATGAAGTGGGAAAAGGCTTGTTTGAAGCTCCTGTTTATATCAGTGTCAGAAACGATGCACCTCCATTTGAATGCGAGGGCGGTGTTATGACGGAATATGAAACAAGAAAAGATTTTAAAAACTATTGCATTGACAGAAATAAAGGTCAGAGCATAATTTATCTTAAAAACAAACAATAAAAAACACAATAAGAAGTTGTTTTCAAGTTTTAATAAAATGAGAGGATGACTTCTTTTTTGTTATATGAAAATTTTTGCAAAAATTAAAAAATTATGCAACCTTTTGGGTTGGAAAAAAGTATTAGTGTTAAAGGATTGTTTTAACAAGCAGGAATTTGGTTCCTGCCAAAAAACGCATCAAAAGGAGATTAACTATGATTAAATTAAAAAAACTAACAACACTAACATTATTAATGGCTGTTCTTTTGCTGTGCATTCCTGCAGGTGCACATTATCATTCGTCGGTTGGTGCAGGTACCGATTCCTGCGCAGTTGTTGATGCTTCGGGAAACTTGTGGACCTGGGGATACAACCTCTATGATTGCCTTGGTTACAAGACTAAGCAGAGCTACAATGCCACACCTCAAGTTGCTATGCAAAATGTTGCTTCCGTAGAGTGTAAATACGGCACGACCTATGTTATAAAAACCGATAACACCCTCTGGAAATTCGGAGGTGACACCGAAACAGGCAAAGAACCTGTCATGATAGCAGACAATGTAAAGCAGATTTCGCTTGTGGGCGGCATTCCGCTGATATTAAAGCTTGACGGTACATTGATTGCCAAGGGAACCGACTACTGTGGAGCTTTCGGAAAGTTTAATGCAAACGGAATAAAATATGAAAACTATGTAACTCTCATGACCGGTGTCAGCTTTGTCAGTGGCGGAAGCGAGTCGGTGGCAGTGATAAAAAATGACGGTTCGCTCTGGTATTGGGGCACATATGGCATGGTTAACCACAAAAGCTACAGACCCATGGGCAAAATTCTTGATGATGTTATAGATGTGAGCCTTCACAGCGGAAACAGAAAACATGCGGCAGTAAAGGCAGACGGAAGTTTGTGGATATGGTCCGGAAACGAAATGCCCAAGAAAGTTGACGAAAATGTTATTGATGCCTGCGATGGTGAATGTGCCTACATAAAAAATGATAACAGTCTTTGGGTTAAAAATGTTCAATTGAGATATACCGACGAATCCGGCAAAAGAATAAATCTCAATGACAAAAATGTAGCAACAAAAGTATTGGATAACGTGGTAGGCTTGTCTGCAGGTCCTTTCTTTGGTTTGTATGACGACAACGATTTTTATTTGATTTCTATGACTGACGGAAGCGTGAGAGTTGCCCTTGTCGATCTTCAGGAAAACAGTCACGGTGTCCTTGGTTTGGGCGACAAAAAAATCCCGAGGGGCACAGCTTTCCACACTCCTCTTTATGCCACTGCAAAAGTGCTTGAAAAAAATCAAATTTCTGCAGGCGGATATGTAGAATGTCCCTTTGACGATGTTAAAAAAGGTGATTATTTTTATGAGCCGGTTGTATGGGCTGTTGAAAACGGTGTGACAAACGGAATAAACAAAAACACTTTTTCACCGTCGCTTCAGTGTACAAGAGGCCAAGTTATGACATTTTTGTGCAGAGCAACCGAAAATGCATACGGCAATTCGGAAGTGAGTTTTAATGATGTTGGCGAAGCCGATTATTTTTATAATGCGGTAAAGTGGGCTGTTTCCAATGAAATCACAAAAGGAACATCCGAAACAACCTTTTCACCAAATGAACTATGCACTTCGGCTCAGATTATAACATTCATATGGAGAGCAAACGGAAGTAAGCGTGTGTCGGCAAAGGGCACAATAGCCGAAAATTATGATAATAGTGTTTATTATAAGGATGCTGTTGCATGGGCGGATTCCATGGGCATTTTAGAGGGAACTCAAAAATCCTTTTCTCCCGATGAACCTGCAATGCGTTGTGATGTGCTGACCTATATTTATCGCATTGTAAACAAATAAATCAACAATTTATAAAAATTAAATCCTTTCTGTTTCAAGTGGGTGTCATTTATGCACCCGCTTTTCTTTTCATTGAATATGGAATAAAATCCGTATAATTGAATACAAATTATTGTACCCTGAAAGGATGTGTCACAATCGTATGCGTTATTTTATCAGTACTTTGGGCTCGAAAGGAATAAAATCTTTTGATTTGCCTTTCAAAACCATAAAACTGTATGGTTATTCACAAAAAAGTCTTGCAGAATTGTTTGGCATTTTGATAAACCTTGCCTATACAAAAAATGTGAAAACCGATGTTGTTCACTCTTTTATAAACAACGGATTAAAAGGACTAATATTTCCTGAACTTGAAAAAGCCGTGATGAATGTGGAATTTTACGAAGAAAGCGGGTTGCCTGTTTCGATTGAAAGTGACTATTCTCAAATCATCGGCAAGCTTAATGATGCAAAGATGCATTTTGAAGATGCATTGCTCATACACGACAGATGGGAAAAATACTATGTGGACAATTTTGATTTTTCGCAAATTGATGAAAAATGCGAAAATCTTATAAAAGAGCTTTTTGGTGAGGAAAAACAAAACGAAAAAGGAAAAATATATGAACGTTTTCTCGGAGCGGCAACCGCATCGGGAAGTGTTGATTATATCGACAGCATTACCGAGGAAATTAAAACAAGATATTTTATAAAGGGGAGACCCGGAAGCGGCAAATCCACATTTATGCGAAAAATACTGAATCATGCAACAGATTGCGGCTATGATGTCGAATGCTATTATTGCGCTTTTGACCCCAAAAGCATTGATATGGTTGTCGTGAGAGAAAAAAACATTTGTATTTTCGATTCAACACCGCCTCATGAGCATTTTCCCATAAGAGAGGGTGATTTCATTCTTGATTTTTATGCTCCGGGGGCAAAATGCGACGTAGACACCGTATACAAAGAAGAACTCGGTCATATTTCCGGGGAATACAAAGAAAAAATAAAAATGGCAACGGAATGCATTGCGAGATGTGACAAGATTTTAAATCAGAATGAAAGATGTGCCGATTTAAGAATCGACAGGAAAGATATTACATATTTTGCGAATTATCTGTCAGACAAAATTTTCGATGAAAGCTATAGACTTTGAATATAATGACAACAAAACCTCCGCATATTTGCACTTTAAAGTAAATATGCGGAGGTTTGCTATACATAAATCATATATTAAGAAATACCACCGATGCAATACCGAATATCATTGCAAGAATTTGCTGTGTTGAGAGTTTTTCTTTGTAAAGTGTCATTGCAAGAATTGCCGTGAGAGCGATTCCACCTCCCGACACAACCGGGAAGAGTACCGATGCAGGCATGGTTATTGCAAGTGAGATAACAAGAAGGTTTACAATTCCGTTGCCGAGTCCTCGTGCACCACCGGTTATGAGAGCCGGTTTAAAGCATGATTTATGATTTTTTTCAGTGATTAGCGATATAATCATAACACCAACAAAAACAATAAGCAGCGCAACAATCATAAATTCGTTTTTATACATTCCGTTTTGGTTAATCTGTTGCATTTTCTGTGTTATTGTGCATATACCGTTTCCCACAAAGCTAATGAGAACATATATAAGCCATTTGAAGGTTATTTTTTGATTTCCGCTGTCTTCTTTACCGTTAAAATTAACAAGAATAAGCGATGCGCAAAGAAGAACAAGACCAATATACAGATAAGCACTTGTTTCTTCGTCGAGTACAAATATTCCGTAAAATGTGGGTATAAGCAGTGAAAAAGAAGTCAAAAGCGAAGTAAGCGATAGTGAACCTGTTTTCACTGCGTATATACTTCCTACTGTTGCACTACCATAGGTGAGTGCAAAAAGAATTGCATACCATAGGGTATTAACGGAAAAATTAAAATCAAGTCCGTTTGTAACTAAAAATGATATGACAAAAACAATCATTGCAAAGAATACGGTTATTCCGGCAAACATCATTGTGCCGCCTTGTGTTCGCTTGCTGTATTCCTTTGTCATACATCCCTGAAAGGTTTGAAATATAACAATTAATGCCAAAAATATAATGTCCATAGCTGTACCCCCTTGTTTAATTTCTTACTTCAAATCCTGCAAATGAGAAGGGCTGAATTTCAAAAATGTGAACCTTGTCACCTTTAAGCTCTCCTTTGCAGTTAATGAATTCTATTGTCTTATATTCTTTATCAAGCTCAACCACACCGTCATAAATGCCGTCTGCAAAAATGTTGAAAAGACCGACCGCTTTCTTGTCCTCGGCTTCCTTGCACATTACATAAAGGTCGGGATTTCCGTAGGAATAGGCAGGGAGCTTTTTACCCGACATTTCTTCTATTGCATCTTTAACCTGCTTTGAACGTGCATATCCGCGAAGAATTGCGTCGGAGCAGAAATATGCTTCAAGGTTAAGCACAAAAAAATTGTCTCCCTCAGCATTTTCATACATAAATGCAAATGGGTTTTTGTCCGGCTTTGCACTTCTTGTTTCTGCATTAAGAATAAGATATGACGAAATTTCTGCTTTCTCTTTCAAAGTGCATCTGTAGCTTATGAAGTTTCCAACATATCCACAGCGTGAACCGTCAGAAAATTCTTCTGTTGATGAATGAACCTCTTCGCCGATAGTTTCAAATCCTGTGTCAATTCCTGTTTCTTTTAAGATAATTGCGGCTCTCGCATCAATCACAATACCGTTTTTAAAAACTTCTCTCGGCACATATTTGATGTTTTCACCAAATGCAATTGAACCGATTCCTTCGCCTTCATAGGTTGAGGGAATTGAGTTATCTGCCAGAAGTCTTGAAGCAGGGGAGAAGAAGGTGTCATAGATGTTTCCTTCTTTAATGCTTTGGGTTATTTCCATATCCTGAATTTTATTCAATGCTTCATATATTCTTATTCCTGATGTTTTCTTATTCGAGAAATATTTGTCTATTCCGTCGTAGATATGCTGATTTTTGATTTGTGCATCAATGTAACCGGGTTCATATCCGGCAGGCGAGAAGTAGTCAATGGAATATTTCATAATACCATCAAGTCTTCCGTCAATTCTCATTGCCATATCAAAAAGCTCAAGATAAGATGATGGGCACGTTGTTCTCGGTCTCGGATAGCAGTCTCCTTCTGCAAAAATTTCGATATTTTCACCGCACCAGGTTCTTTCCATTCGCTCAAGGTCAATAACATTTTGCAATCTGCTTGTCTGATAGAGCTTGTTCACAGACCAATAGGGAGCACCAATCAAACGGAGAAGCGGTTTTGTGTTTCCTGCCATAATTCTTGCAAGAGTGGCACTGTCAACACCGTCTGCATCCCAGGATGGCATGCACGCACAAAGAGACGCTCTTATGTCGGGGTTCACTTCGTTAATTGCCTCACGAATAAGCTTTGCATAGTCTTTCAGAGCATCGCCGTTAACTTTCATCCACGCATCACGGTATTTGTTTCTGCCGCCTGTCATTACCTTTTCTTCAAGCTCGCCCGGAGTTAGCTCTTCACCGAGAATATCACAGATTTTTTTCATATGCAGCTTGCACGTGCAGGCAATATGAGCTCCGCCGATATATCCGTATCTGAAATCGTCGTCAAAATTAATTATGTCAACACCGCATTTTGCAATGCCTTTTATATATTCATAAATAAATTTTTTGAAATCTTCGTCAAGAGGACAAGCAAAAAGGTCAACGGACTTTTCACCGGCTCCGCGTATTTTTGTGAAATCATTTTTTTCTCTTATCCAGAATGACCACATCCACGATGCAACCTCAAAGCCGTGACTTTTAAAAAACTCTGTGTTTTCTTTTAAATATTTAAATTCAAATTCTCTTTCTGTTTTGTCGGTGCAAAGAGTGCCTGTTGCAAGAAAAACTCTTTTTGCACCCATTCGGTTCAACTGAGCAAGAGTAGATTTTCTGTCATCGTCTGTTTTTAGTTTTGACGATATGACAGGGACTGAAATTTTGTACATATATTGTTCCTCCTTGGAAGTTTAAATTTGAGTTTGTCGGGATGGTTGAGATGAATTCGTAGGGGAGGGTCTCTGCGCCCTCCCGGTGAGAAAACATCGATATATACGGGAGGGCACGGAGACCCTCCCCTACAACTTCCTTGCGTTAAACAGCCCGATAAACTCCAAATTTATTTATCATCATCTAAAAGATTATATCATACAAAACATAATTCAACAACTCATTATCTTTCGCATTTTTTTAAATATATTCCGCGCTGTGCGAAAAATCTTGACAAAAACAATTGGAAAAAGTATAATTTTTGTGGTGATTGAAATGGCAGTTATAAATTATGATGTTGAAAAACTTAAAAATGTAATCAGCGATTTTTACAATTCGACAGGAGTAAATATAAATTTCCTTAAAAAGGATTTCACTTCAATAAGTGACAGAACACCGTGGCGTGAAGGCTATTGCAGTATAATCCAGCGAAGCTCCGAAGGCAGAAGCCGATGTATGCGTTCCGACAAATGTATACTTGAGAAGTGCAGTTTGTCTAAAAAAGCAGAAGTTCATGTGTGTCACGCAGGTCTTGTGGATGTTGCGGCACCTGTTGTTTACAATGGGGATGTTATTGCATATCTGATTCTCGGTCAGATGAAAAAAGAAGAAGATTTTTCTGCGGTTGAAAAATATATATCCGATTTGGAGCTTGATATTGATGCTCTCAAAGAGAATTATGATAAAATGACCGTGTATGATGAGCAGCGTTTCAAAAGCATTGCCAATCTTGCAACAATGCTCACAAAATATATCATGCTTGAGAGTATGCTTAAGCCGGGGGTAAATGCATATGTCGAAAAGGCTGTAGCATTTATTGAAAATAATATTGAAAATCCACTCAGCATACAGGAAATATCCAAAGGTGTGAGTGTTTCCAAAACGGCACTGTACAAATATTTTCACGAATACTTTGACTGCACCGTCAGTGAATATGTGAATCGCAGACGTGTGGAGAAATCAGTTGATATGCTGAAGAATACCAACCTTTCAATTGAAATTATTTCTCAAAAGGTTGGTTTTGTGAGCACATCATATTTCAGCCGTATTTTCAAAGCTCAAAAGGGGATAACACCGCTTAAATTCAGGAAGGATAATAATTGAAATCAGGAAATCACGGATTAAAAACAAGAAAGAACGACCATTCCATCAGAAACAGTCGTTCTTTTTTGAAGCTGGTGATCGGACTTGAACCGACGATCTATTGATTACGAATCAATTGCTCTACCGACTGAGCCACACCAGCGGATATTTGATTTTGTGCACCAAACTATTATACTCCAAAACCCACAATTAGTCAAGAGTTTTATTTTAAATAATAATGCCGGGATAACAAACGAAATAACCGTTCTCCCGGCATTAAAATTTTTAAGTCAAAAAATCAATTCCACTGCACTTTTGATAACTTCAAATTCCAGTGTTTCACCGCTTACAAATTTTTCACCGTCAAGTGACCATGCCGTTTCGTTTGGAACAGTAATTTTCAGCTTGTTTGCTTTAAATGCTTCAAAGCATTCTGATGAAAAATCAGAATGAAGTGCACCGCTTATAATCTTTAAAAGCTCACCCGGACCTTTGGGCTTTTTAACAAAGCAAATTTCAAAGAGTCCGTCGTTAAATTCAACTAAAGCTTCTTTAATGTGAACCATTCCTCCGACAGATGTTGTGTTTGCCATTGCACCGAAAATGTAATCGCCCTCAATTGTTTTGTCTTCGTATTCGATGATTGCATGACACGACTTAATCTTGGCTATATCTTTTATTCCCGAAAGTACATATGCCAAATGTCCGAATACCTTTTTCAGATTTCTTGATGTATTGTAAGAAACTGCAGTAAATACACCGAATGAAGCTATGTAATTAAAATGTTTCCCGTTGATTATGCCAATATCAATAGGATGACGCTCGCCGTTTACGGCACAACGTGCAGATTCTATAACATCAGGCGAAATCCTCATACTTTTTGCATAATCGTTGGTGCTTCCGGACGGTATGTAGCCAAGGGGCAACCTTGATTTGGACCGGACAATCCCTGACACTGTTTCGTTGAGAGTACCATCTCCGCCCGAACATACAATCTGATCAAAAAGCCCACAGTCGCACGCTTCTTTGGCAAAATCGGTTGCATCTCCCTGTTTTTGGGTTATTCTCACAGTTACAAGGCAATCATTTTCCGCCATGGTATTGACTATGTCGAAAAGTATATTCTTGCTTTTAAGTTTTCCGGAATTTGGATTTATAATTAGCAGAATTTTTTTCATGTGTTTTTCCTCTTAAAGTTTATTTATTTGATTATAGTATATTTGCAGATTTTTGTCAAATATAAGTTTTTGCAAAAATGTTTTAAAACGATGTTTTTTC
The DNA here is from genome assembly GCA_017397885.1 of Clostridia bacterium. Taxonomy (GTDB): domain Bacteria; phylum Bacillota; class Clostridia; order UMGS1810; family UMGS1810; genus RGIG1828. The sequence goes on from JAFQHQ010000172.1 coordinate 44,643, forward strand.
TTGCTTTATAAATTGACTTTTTTTGGTATTTGTGCTATAATTCAAAAGAATATGATTATATGAGGATATTGTTTTTGCGCATAGTAGTTGAATCTATGGCACATTATATTACAATCATCAGTATGAAAGGGGTATATTATTGATTTATCCTTTAAAAACCGTTCCTGTTTTCAAACAGTATTTATGGGGCGGAGACACACTTAAAACAAAATTCAAAAAAGATATTCCCGGTTCTTTTGCGGCGGAAAGCTGGGAGGTTTCGTGCCATGATGACGGCCTTTGCACCGTGGCAAACGGGATTTTTAAAGGAAAAACCCTTAAAGAGGTTATTTTTTCGGATACGAAAAATATGTTGGGAAAAGAAACCGACATTTTTCCGCTTCTCGTTAAGTTTCTCGATGCCAAAGACAAACTTTCCGTTCAGGTTCATCCCGATAATGCATTTGCTGCAAAGCATGAAAACGGAGAGCTCGGAAAAACAGAAATGTGGTATGTAATCGATGCCAAACCCGGTGCTGTGTTGGTATATGGTCTCAAAGAGGGAACAGACAGCAAAACTTTTTGTGAATCTGCTCAAAATGGTACTCTTGAACAGCATCTGAACTTTGTTCCTGCAAAAAAGGGTGATGCATTCTTTATACCGTCAGGAACGGTTCATGCAATTTGTGACGGACTTCTCATTGCCGAAATTCAGCAAAGCTCCAACACTACATACAGAGTTTATGATTACAACCGTACCGACAAAGACGGAAACAAAAGAGAACTTCACATTGAGAAAGCGGTTATGGCAACCGATTATTCGGCTTCGCCATTGGGACAAGCTTGTTATGATGTTGAAGATGTTCCCGGCGGTAGGATGAAAACTCTTGCAAAATGTGAATATTTTACTGTTATTAAATATGATATAGAAACAGAAGTTTTGTTTTCAAAGCCGGACACACGTTTTGAAATGCTTGTGTGTACAGAGGGAAAGGGAACGCTTGTATATGACGGTGGAACAGAGGAGATAAAAGCCGGAGACAGCTTTTTTATTCCGGCAACAATGAAAAACTACAGTATAAACGGCTTTTGCGAAATACTCAGAAGCTTTGAATAAATATAATTTCAGGAGGAAAGTATAATGAATATACAAAATGCACTTGCAGACAGAGTTACACATCTTAAGGCGTCTGCAATAAGAGAGATTTTTAAACTTTTGGGCAAACCCGGCATAATTTCCTTTGCCGGAGGTATTCCGTCGCCCGAACTTTTTCCTACAAAAGAATGGGGAGATCTCATGAAAGAAATCCTCGACACCGAGGGTTCAAAAGCACTTGTATATGGTGTTACCGAGGGCTATGCTCCTCTTGTTAAAATTGTTGAAGAATCAAATGCCAAAATGAATGTTGGCAAAGAGTTTGACAGAACAATAATTACAACCGGTGCTCAACAGGGTATAGACCTTCTTTTAAAGTCCATTATAAACGAGGGTGACGGAGTTATTTGTGAAGACCCGAGCTTCATCGGAACACTCAACTCCATTCGTTCATACCGTGCCGAGCTTCACGGAGTGGCAATGGATGAATGCGGAATCAGAACCGATCTTGTTGAAGAAATTCTTAAAGAAAAGAAAATCAAGCTCATCTACACAATTCCCACCTTCCAAAACCCTACCGGTATTACCCAGACTGTAGAACGCAGAAAGAAGCTCTTAGAGCTTGCCGAAAAGTATGATTGCTACATTCTTGAAGATAACCCATACGGTGATCTTCGTTTCAAAGGTGAGGTTGTTCCGACAATCAAGTCAATGGATACAAACGGCAGAGTTATCTATGTGGGATCGTTTTCCAAAACCCTCTCTCCCGGCATAAGAGTTGGCTTTATTACAGGTCATGAAGCAATCATAGACAGAGTTATTGTGTGCAAACAGGTGAACGATGTTCACACACCTCTCATCAATCAGATGCTTGTTGAAAAGTATATTCAAAGATATGATTTTGATGCTCACATCAAAAAAGGCTGTGATCTCTACGGTCACAAATGTGCTCTCATGCTTGAATGCATGGACAAATATTTCCCGGAAAATGTTTCGTATACCCGTCCCGAAGGCGGCATTTTCCTTTGGTGCACAGTTCCCGAAGGAATTGACACTCAGCCCATCTTCAAAGAATGCATCGACAACGGTGTTGCATTTGTTCCCGGAAGCACATGCATGGTTGACATTGAAGCCCCCAGCAACTGCTTCAGACTCAACTATTCCACAATGCCCGATGATAAAATTGAACAGGGTATAAAAATCATTGGCGAAGTTCTTGCCAAATATGTGAAATAACATTCAAGGAGTAATAATCATGAGCGATAAACCAATTATTTTTTCAGGTATTCAGCCCACAGGTTGCAGTACACTCGGAAACTACCTCGGTGCACTAAAAAACTGGGTTGACCTGCAAAATGACTACAACTGTATCTTTTCGGTTGTTGATCTTCATTCAATAACCGTCAGACAAGATGCAACAGCACTTCGCAAAAGATGTATGGATTTTCTCACCCAATATCTTGCGTGCGGAATTGACGGCGAAGAAAACATTGTATTTTTTCAGTCACATGTTTCTGCCCATGCAGAACTTTCGTGGATTTTAAACTGCTTTGCATACATGGGTGAACTTAATCGTATGACACAGTTCAAGGATAAATCTGCCAAACATGCCGACAACATCAATGCAGGTTTATATACATACCCTGTGCTTATGGCAGCAGATATTTTGCTATATCAGACTGACCTTGTTCCCGTAGGCATAGACCAGAAACAGCATCTCGAACTTTGCCGTGACATTGCAATTCGTTTTAACGGTATCTACGGTGACGTGTTTAAAATTCCCGAAGGCTACATTCCAAAAGAAGCCGCAAGAATTATGAGTCTGCAGGATCCTACTTCAAAAATGAGCAAGTCCGATCCCAATGTTAACGGATTTATTTCCATTCTTGACGATCCCGATACAATCAAACGCAAATTCAAGCGTGCGGTTACAGATTCCGAAGGGGAAATTGCCTTTCGCGACGGTAAAGACGGCATCAATAATTTGCTTAACATCTATTCTGCCGTTACAGGTCAGAGCGTAGAGCAAAGTGTAAACGAATTTGCAGGACTTGGCTATGGCGTGCTTAAAGAGCGTGTTGCAGAAGCAGTAATCGAAGAGCTTCGTCCCATGCAGGAACGTTATGCCGATCTTACCAAAAATAAAGACTATATTAATAAAATCTATACCGAGGGTGCAAAGCGCGCCGGCTACATGGCAGCAAAAACACTCAGAAAGGTCCATCGCAAACTCGGATACGTTGACAGATAAATCTGTGAGGAGATATTATGGATATTAAAACTTTGGTTCTTTGTTTTTCGGTGGCGTTTGCAATTTCTCTTGCCGCTACCCCTCTTGTGAAGAATCTTGCATACAAAATAGGTGCTATTGACATTCCCAATGACGAACGCCGTGTACACAAAAAACCCATTCCGCGTCTTGGGGGGCTTGCAATTTTTTATGGATTCCTGATTTCGCTTCTATGCTTTGCCAATCCCATCGATACCCAAACCCGAGGTCTTATAATCGGTTCGCTTATCATTGTTGGAGTAAGCATCATAGATGATGTAAAACAGCTTCGTGCCCTCATAAAGCTGGGTGCACAAATCCTTGCTGCGGGTGTTGCAGTTTGGCATGATATAAGAATAGACGCCATAAGTGTTCCGTCTTTTATTGTTGAAAGCGGATATCTTGATCTTGGATTTTGGTCAATTCCGGTCAGCATGGTGTGGATTATTGCCGTAACAAACGCCGTAAATCTTATTGACGGTCTCGATGGTCTTGCTGTTGGGGTTTCGTCAATTGCATCGTTTTCGCTATTTTTTATTGCAATTCTCGGCGGTGAAGAAAGTGTTGCAATCATTGCAGCGGCACTTGCGGGCGGTTGTCTTGGATTTTTGCCCTATAACTTCAACCCTGCAAAAATCTTCATGGGCGACACAGGTTCACAGTTCCTTGGATATATGCTGTCTGTAATATGTATACAAGGCTTGTTTAAAGGATATGCAATAATTTCATTCATAGTACCTTTTCTTATTATGGGTCTTCCGCTTTTTGATACTGTTTTTGCCATTGTCAGAAGAGCATGGAACCATAAACCTATTATGGAGGCAGACAGGGGTCATCTTCATCATAGACTTCTTGACAGCGGATTCAGCCAGAAACAAACTGTGGCAATTTTGTATGTAATAACCACAATTCTCGGTCTCAGTGCTGTTCTCATACTTGAAAAGGGCGCATATGTTGCCGTACTTTTGCTTCTTGTTGCGCTTGGTGTAGCGTTTGGAACCTACAAGCTTATGAGAAAGCGATTTAACAGGAAACGCGAAGAAAGAGAAGCTGCTAATGCTATGAAAAATGAATCTAAATAAAGAAGGGATAAACAGAAATGATTAAAGTAATGTCCGTTTTTGGGACAAGACCCGAAGCAATAAAAATGGCTCCACTGGTTAAAGAACTTGAAGCCAACGATAAAATTGAATCAATCGTTGCAGTTACCGCACAACATCGTGAAATGCTCGATCAGGTGCTTGAGATTTTCAACATAACTCCTGACTATGATCTTAATATTATGAAATCCGGTCAGACGCTTGCCGAAATTACAACAAGAGCGGTTACAGGCCTTGATGAAGTTATAAAAGAAGCTAAACCCGATATTATTCTTGTTCACGGTGACACATCAACCACATTTGCAGGAGCATTGGCGGCATTTTACAATCAGGTGAAGATTGGACACGTTGAAGCGGGACTTCGTACATATGATAAGTATTCGCCCTTCCCGGAAGAAATGAACAGAAAGCTTACCGGTGCAATGACAGATTTGCATTTTTCACCGACAATTTCCAACAAAAACAATCTTCTTAAAGAAAATATTGATGAAAAGGATATTTATATAACAGGAAATACGGTTATCGATGCTCTCAAAACAACCGTAAGAGACGACTACTCTTTTGCTGACCAAACACTTGCTGATTTGGATTTTGAAAGCAAAAAAGTTATTCTTATGACAGCTCACCGCAGAGAGAATCTCGGCGAACCTCTTGAAAATATTTGTAAAGCGGCAAGAGTGGTTGTGGAATCCCATGAAGATGTTGAGCTTGTTTACCCCATGCATATGAATCCAAAGGTTCGTGAAACAGCTACATCAATTCTTGGCGGAATGGATAGAGTTCATCTTATTGAACCTCTTGACGTTGAAGAACTTCACAATGCCATGAAAAGAGCCTACATGGTTATGACCGATTCCGGTGGACTTCAGGAAGAGGCACCGAGCCTTGGTAAACCTGTTATTGTTTTGCGTAACGAAACCGAACGCCCCGAAGCTGTTGAAGCCGGTACCGTCCTTATGGGTGGTGTTGACAAAGATAATATCATTAATCTTGCAAATATGCTTCTTACAGATGATGAAGCTTATAACAAGATTGCACACACTGCAAATCCCTACGGTGACGGTTTGGCGTCCAAGAGAATAGTCGATGCTATTGTATGGTATTTTGGTGAAAGTGCCGAAAAACCGACTGAATTTAATTCATAATACAAAAACCCTGAACACTATGCAGCATCAACAGTGTTCAGGGTTTTGTTGTATATAGACATTTAAAATAGCTTTGATATCGGTTGACAAGGCTATTATATACTCAGAATTGAAATTGATATTCCGCCAATAATTATACCACAGCACATTAGTTTGAAAGCGATGTTTTTTTCCTTAAAGAATATCCATCCTGTAAGTACTGTGATTATAACGGAAGACTGTTTTATAATCGTCATTATTGTAACTTGACTATCGGGATTTGCATTTGCAATAAAAAGTAATCTGTCACCAAAAACGAGAGATAAGCTCATAAGCGGTATCCAGTAGTTTGTTTTAACTGATTTTATGGAAATCTTCTCTTTTTTGCCAATCAAAATTAACCCGTAAAGTATAATGAGGAAGAGCATAAACCAAAATTGCAGTTGGTCTGCTTCCATATCCTTCATAAGAATTTTATCCATTGTTCCCGATACTGCATTCAGCAAGCATCCTGCCAGTGCCGCAAAAAGAATTGGTATTCTCAGCTTTTTATTTTTAGAATCGGATTTTGTATTAACCAAAACAAGACCTGTAATTACGAGAATAACACCAATTAATTTTGCCGAGGTTAAATCTTCGCCGAGAATTATTACTCCAAGCATGGTAGAAAAAACCATTCTTGAAAGGTCCATAATTCCATAGAGACTGACTGTCATTTCTTTTAGTGTAAAGAATGCAAAAAGCCACGCTATGCATATTACAAGAGATTTTAAAAAGCAATAAAAAATATATATTGGCGGTGTTGAAAATGCATTTTGCGAAAACGGCAGAATCAGTATGAATCCGAAAAGGGAATAGAAAAACAAAATCTCATCGGCACTGCTTTTTTTCAGTGCCGCCTTTTTCATCCCGTCACGGGAGCCTTTTAAAAAGCTGTATATAAAAACAAAGATTATCCATATGTACTGTTGCATTTTGAGTTCTCCTTTAGTTTGTTTGACAAACAAAAATAATATTAACTCAAAATAGCTTCAAATACAATAGATAATCTTTATTTTTGGTTATATTTTATTCGAAATCAAATGATATTACGGGTATTTCTTCGGTGTTTCCCCAATTGCATACGAGCTTTAAAATAAGCCGGTCAAATTTTTGCATTAGTTCAATGTGATATGCTCTTTTTCGGTTATCTTTAATATGAAGAATTTCGGTCTCTGCACCGTTTAAGCTTCCTGTGAGAACAAATTCTTTGCAAAGGGTGTGGGGCATATGCATAACAGGGCTTGAAAGAAGCGTGTTTGCACGGGTGGAGTGAGTCTTTTCGCAAATTCCTCCGGGAAGGGTTTCGCGGTTTAAATCACTGCAAAATACAATGTGTACCGACGAAATCTCCGATTCGTCAAACTCATATGTTATTTCTTCGCAAGTACCTGCAAAATACGCATAATTTTTTTCATTTGTGCCGTACAGACGGTGGGCTCTGTCTTCTCCGTTTCTTATTACATCGGAGTTGATGTTTAATTTTGCATTTAAACATTTGTCAGACATTCTCCTTTTGTTTGACGGAAGAAAACAATCTTCATTTAAAAGGAGTTTTTTCAGTTCGTCAATTTTTTCGGTGTATATTCCGTGAGGTGTAAGGTTGTTTCTTATGGCTATGGATGCCGCTTTTCCCACAGCTTCACCAAGGAGTGCGCAGGTTGCCATAACCCGGATGCTGCTCATTGCCATGTGAGTCATACTGATGTTACGCCCCGCAAAAAACAGATTTTCAACATTTTTTGAATAAAGACTGCGATAGGGCAGTGAATAGGGGGCGGGGGTTGGAATATTGGTGTTTGGTGTGCCTCTGTGATAAAACCCGCCCGGGAAATGGTCATCAATGGGCCATCCGCCATAGGCAATTTCATCTTCGAAAACACAGTTTTCAGACAAGTCCTTTTGCGTAATCATATATTCTCCGCACATTCTGCGTGATTCTCTTTTTCCGGGCAAAAATCCCAGAAAATCGAGTTCCCAGTTGTCTGCATTGTGGTTTCCGGAGTTTTTGATGTAATCCCATGTTCCCGTTGCAAGTTCAATCAGTTCGTCTCTGATTGTTTCTGTGTCATCAATGGTGTTTCTGTTGCCTCCGAGTTCAAGATACCAGAAATTTTCGTTTTCCTTATACAAATCGGGATTTCTGTTTTCAAAATCTTTTTCTGTAAGCTTTGTACTCCACGAGGGTGGGATATAATCAACTTTTTTGTCTGTTTCTCTTCCCTGAATGAGACAGCTCATTCCCATTGTCATTGTGTCGGCTTCCATAAGATTGGTAGCCTCATTAAATTCATTTTTGCTTTCTCGTCCAATGCGAAACTCCGCACCCGTGAGGGGAGCAAGAATGCTGTCGCCCGAACTGTCACAGTAAAGGGCGGATTTTATTTCATAAAAACACTGTGTGGTCATCTGATAACCGGTTACAGATTTTATTTTTATGTTTCTGTCATCTTTAAAATCGCCTTTTTCGGTTTGGGCATCCATGCAGGTGCAGTTGAGCAAAAGAGTAATATTTTTTTCCCGTTTAACAAAATCATAAAGGACCGTATCCCAAATGGCATAGTTTTTGGTGGGGTTACGGTAGAGGTTTTCAAGAGCAATTTCTTCAAGAATCCCGGTTTCACGGTTGTCTTTACCCAAAGCACCGCATATCCACATTCTGATTTCCGAAGAGGCATTACCTCCGAGAATCGGTCTTTCGTGCATAAGCACAACATTTATACCTTCTCTTGCGGCGGATATTGCAGCGGTAAGACCTGCCATTCCTCCGCCTATTACACATAAATCGCATTCCAAGATTTTCTTTTGAAGCATAAAATCACCTTTCTTGACATAAATGATTGATTACTGTATAATTATATTATATTTATCATCGGTTTTCTATGGGATAAATGCAATAAAATATAAAGAAAGTGCAAATTATGAAAAAACTCACACAAAAAATCTTGTCATATTTAGACTATCTGAATAAAGACTGCAATCTATATGTATCCGTTCATTTTGATGCAAAAACATTCTCACTTTTTCCGGATTATTTTGTAACGGGAATTTTACCCTATAACATTCACCGTGCATCATATTGTGTAAAGGTTAAGACAAAGGAGCATTACAGGTGCCTTCAGAATCAGAAAAATATTATTAAAAAATCAAAGAGTGATGAATCTTTTTGCCATTGTTGTCATGCAGGGGTATGTGAATATATATATCCGATTTTTAAAGACAAAAAATGCGTAGGTTTTGTTGCAGTAAGCGGTTATGCAAAAGAAAAAAATGATAATGATTATGAGAAAAAAGGACTTAAAAACGAAAAAATTCCTACGGTTCTTTTAGAGAAAATAATTCCTCCGCTGTCTGTTATGTTTGAAGAGCTTCTTTCGGGTTGCCGTGCAACGGTGATGAATGAAAACAGTCTGATACTTCAATATCTCGGTGAATATCATTCAAAAGTAACTCTCGGCGATTTGTCGGAAAAATTTTCAAGAAGTAAATCTCACATAAGCCATATGTTTAAAAAAGAAAACGGAATGTCTGTGAGAGCGTATTGTAATATACTTAAAATAAATGATGCTAAAAATTTATTGGAAAATACCGACCTTTCAGTGTCGGATATTGCATATGACACGGGCTTTGAAGATGTTAGCTATTTTGTTTATATGTTTAGAAAAGAAACAGGGATTACACCGCTGCAATACAGAAAGCGTGTAGAGTTAACAACAAACACAGAAGACACTTCAAACGAATAAATTTGGCTTGGTGTCCTTGAAAGGCTGTAAAACATATGATGTTTAAATTGAAGTTTATCGGGCTGTTTGAAAAATAATAATGAAAATCAACCACGGGGCATTTCCCGAAAACACATACGAACTTTCGTAAGCGAATTTCGAAAATTTGATGTCCCACACGAACCGCTCCGCACCGCATCAACCAGATGCGTG
>JAFQHQ010000173.1 GCA_017397885.1 Clostridia bacterium
ACTCGCTTGAATGAGTACTCCGGTTTTTACACCGTGAGGCTCCAATGCATCACGATATTTTTTGTAAATCTCCACCAGAGGACCAACTTTATCCCAAACAGGATTACCTTCCGGAACAAGTTGCATGGAAAAAAGCGGACACGTGCTTATTCCGCGTTTATATTGATCAATAATATCCTCGCATCTTTCCTCAAAGTGATCATTTTTTAGTTGAACGATTGAATATGTATACATTTTAAACCTCCCTAATGTAGAATAAATGTTTTGTTTTCATATAATTGCTATTTATATTGTATATCAAATTATATTTTTTGTAAAGAATTTGCAACTTTAAAATAAGGACATTAATTGCGAAATAAGTCTTTATTTTAAAGTGATAACGTCCTGTGTTTCAAGGCAATAGTGTTCGTTAAAAAGTGTGTTTTTGTATTTTAAAGCCATATTTAACAGGGTTCGGAAATATATGAACGCAAGCAAAATCCAACCGGCGGTTGAGTTTTTTGTGCGCGGAATTTTTAAATTATCTTTATAGTTGGATAATTTTGGGTTATAATAGTCTTATTCACTAACGTTTTAGCATCATAATTATTTTTGAGAGGTGTAAAAAATGGGGATTTTAAATCATGCTAAAATTAAAGAACTCAGAATAAAAAACAAAATGTCTCAAAAAGAGCTTGGCAAATACATGGGAATCAGCGACAGAGCAGTTTCAAAATGGGAATCCGGGCTGTCGAATCCATCGGGACAAAATTTAATCAAAATTGCTAAAATATTTAACGTGCCCGTAGAATGCTTGTTTGATAATGACATTTTGACTCATGAGGAAAAATCGGAAGGTATGGAGTCAATAACGGAATTGTACAAAATAGGCAGGGGACCGTCAAGCTCGCACACAATCGGACCGGAAAAGGCGTGCTTGTTTTTTAAGAAAAGAAATGCAGATGCAGATTGTTTTAAGGTGACTCTGTTTGGTTCTCTTGCAAAAACCGGAAAGGGACACGGTACAGACACTGTAATAAAGAAGACTTTTTATCCTGTTGAATGCAGTGTTGAATTCGATTTTGCGAGTGCGGATATACCTCATCCCAATACTATGGACATGATTGCCTTTAAAAGCGGAAAGCAAATTGACAAAATGAGAGCTCTTAGTGTGGGCGGCGGAAGCATAAGCTTTGAAAACCGTGATTTTCAACCACCGGAGAGAGTTTATGCACTAAGCAAGTTTGATGACATATGCAATTATTGTAAAAATAAGAATATTAAAATTTGGGAATATGCTTTGGAAAACGAAAACGACGGGTTTATGGAATATATGCTTAAAATATGGGATGCAATGAAAGCATCAATAAAAAACGGTTTGGCAGATTCGGGCGTGCTTCCGGGAGGATTGAGTGTTCAAAAGAAAGCTAAAATTTTGTTTAACAGTCAACACATAGATGAAACAGCACAAACAAGGGAGAACAGAATGGTCTGTGCATATGCATTTGCGGTTGGAGAGCAAAATGCTTCCGGTGAGACCATTGTGACTGCACCGACGTGTGGCGCGGCAGGGGTTGTGCCTGCAGTACTTTTCTACGAGCAACAAAACAATAATTATAGTGATGAACAAATTGTAAAATCGCTTATTACTGCGGGTATAATAGGTAATCTGATTAAAACAAACGGTTCTATTTCGGGGGCAGAGTGCGGTTGCCAGGCTGAAATAGGAAGTGCTTGCGCAATGGCGGCGGCAGCACTTGGCGAATTGTTTGGGCTCGGAATTGAAAAAATTGAATATGCATCTGAAATTGCCATTGAACATCATCTCGGACTTACATGTGATCCCATATGCGGTCTTGTTCAGATTCCGTGTATAGAAAGAAACGCGGTTGCGGCAATGCGCGCAATAAACGCAGTAAGCCTTGCAAGCTTTTTGTGGGATACAAGAAAGATTTCGTTAGACAAGGTTATTTTAACCATGAAAGAAACAGGGAGAGATATGCACAAGTCATACAAAGAAACATCGGAGGCGGGGCTATCGAAGCTGGATTTATAATTAAAGAAAAGATTATATGATGGGATTGAACGATTTATTCTATTGACATTACAAATAAAATGTGATACAATTATCAAAAAAGTAACCAACTGGTTGGTTTTTAATTTTGAATAAGGAGTTTTTAATTATTATGTGGACTGAAGAAAAGCTTAATCAACTGCTCACAACGCCATCGCAGGCACTTGTTGATGATATGAAAAAAATCAAAGGTGATATAATGATTCTCGGTGCAGGCGGCAAAATGGGCCCCACACTTTGTGTGCTTGCTAAAAATGCCTGCAAGGCTGCCGGAATTGATAAAAAGATTTATGCCGTTTCCCGCGGAAGCGATAAAATTGCGGCTGAACTTATGATTTCTAACGGTATTGAGGTTATCAATGCAGATCTTCTGGATAAAGAAAAGCTATACAGCCTGCCTGATGTGGAAAACATAATCTATATGGCAGGAAGAAAATTTGGCACAGACGGCAATGAGTGGCAGACCTGGGCTATGAATGCCACACTTCCGGCTTTTGTTGCCGACAAATTTAAAAATTCAAATATTGTTGTTTTTTCATCGGGCAATATATATCCCATAGTTCCTGTTTCGGAAGGTGGTTGCACCGAAGCTGACCGTCCTCTTCCAAACGGTGAATATGCAATGAGCTGTCTTGCAAGAGAAAGAGCCTTTGAATATGCCGCAAATACCTTTGGCACAAAGGTGTTTATATATCGTTTGAATTTTGCCGTTGATCTGCGTTACGGTGTTTTGTTTGACTGTGCCGACAAAATAATGAAAGGTGAGCCAATAAGTCTTTCCACCCCATGCTTTAATTTCATCTGGCAGGGCAGTGCAAATGAAATTGCAATCAGAGGCCTTTTGCATGCGGCATCTCCTGCATGTATTATGAATGTTACGGGTCCCGAAACCGTTTCCATTAAGAAAGCCTCTCTTGAGCTGGGAAAATACCTTGGCAAAGAACCCGTTTTTGAAAACGAATGCGGAAATGATGCATACCTTAATGATGCATCACTTGCCATGGAAACATTCGGCTATCCTCAGGTCAGTGCGAAAACACTTATTAGATGGCAGGCAGAATGGATTCTTGACGGTGGAAGAACTCTTGATAAACCCACTCATTTTGAAGAACGCAAAGGAAGCTATTGATTGGAGGATTATTTTATGACAAGACATGAAGAAGCCTTAAAAATACTATCCCGAGGAACGGTTATTCCTGCAACGCCGTTGGCTCTCACCGATGAGCGTAAGCTAAGCGAAGAAGGAATGCGTCTTTTGATGAACTATTATCTCGACAGCGGAGTTGGCGGAATTGCCACTGCCGTACATACCACACAGTTTGAAATCCGTGATCCCGAAGTAAACCTTCTTGAACCTGTTTTAAAGCTTGTGGCTGATGAAATAACAAAATATGAAGAAGCAAACAGCAAGGTTATAGTTAAGGTTGCCGGCGTTTGCGGACCTGTTTCTCAGGCAGTGAAAGAGGCAGAGCTTGCAAAAAAATATGGCTATGATGCAGTTCTTTTAAGCCCGGGCGGTCTTAACCACTTAAGCGAAGAAGAAATGATTGAACGCACAAAGGCTGTTGCCAAGGTTATGCCCACCATAGGCTTCTACCTTCAGACTGCAGTAGGAGGCAGAGTGTTTAGCTATGACTATTGGCAAAGGCTTTGTGCAATAGATAATGTTGTTGCCATTAAATGTGCATCCTTCAACCGCTACACAACCCTTGATGTTGTGCGTGCGGCGGCGTTTTCTCCCCGTTCGGACAAAATAACTCTCTACACCGGTAATGACGACAGCATTGTTGTTGACCTGCTTACCAAATATGAATTTGATAAAGACGGTGAAAAGGTGACAAAATGCTTTGACGGCGGACTTCTCGGTCACTGGACAATGTGGACAAACAAGGTTTGTGAGATGTTTGATTCCATAAAGCAGGAACGTGAAAAAGATGCCATATCTTCAAAATTCCTCACCCTTGCAGCTCAGGTTACCGATGCAAACGGAGTATTCTTTGATGCCGCACACAACTTTGCCGGATGCATTCCCGGAGTGCACGAAGTGCTTCGTCGTCAGGGACTTATGGAAAACATACTTTGTATTAATCCCGATGAAACTCTCTCTCCCGGTCAGATTGAAGAAATTGACCGCATACAAAAATCATATCCTCATCTAAGCGATGATGAATTTGTAAAAGAACATATTGACAAATGGAAAAAAAGGGTGTGAAAATATGGAACAGAGCAAAAAATCGGCAATCACAAGACAAAAGATTTTAGATTCGGCAGAGGCGGAGTTCGCGCAAAACGGCCTTGCCGCCGCAAGGGTTGATGCAATTGCAAAGAATGCCGGTGTAAACAAACAGCTTATATATGCACATTTTCAAAGCAAGGAAAACTTGTATTCCGTGATTCTTTCGGAAGTATACACCCGACTTTCGGAATATGAAAAGGTTCTTTCCGAAAGCTCCTTTACCGGCATGGAAACAATCCGTATGATTGTTATGGAATATTTCAAATTTCTTATGGATAACCCAAGCTTTGTAAGACTTATGCTCTGGGAAAACTTAAATGGTGCCGCATATGTGGGCGATGTAAAAATCAGTCTGTTTGCAGGTGCCGAAAAGCTCCTTAAACAGGGAGTTGAAAACGGGTTCCTTCGAAAAGACCTTGACATTGAACAGACGGCAATGTCTTTGAATATGTTCTGCTTTTCGGCATTTTCCAATATCCACACCATGTCCAAACTCCTTGGTAAGGATTTAAGCATACAAGCGGAGCTTGAAAAGAGAGCCGACCATATATATGAGGTTCTTGTAAAATATATTTTAGCCTGAACGGAGAGGAAGAATAATTATGTTAAAAATTGCTGTTGTTGGAACAGGCATTATTGGCATTTCTCATCTTGAAATGATGGAAAAGACTGATTCGTGCAGTCTTTGTGCGCTTTGCGATGTTAACGAGGCTCAGGTTAGAGAGCTTGCCAAAGAAAAAAATGTTCCTTATTTTACAGATTACAAAGAAATACCGTCATCGGTTGATGTTGATGCAGTAATACTCAATCTTCCGCACTTTCTTCACTGTGAAGCAACGGTGTTTTTCCTTGAACACGGTGTTCATGTTCTTGTGGAAAAGCCCATGGCAAACACGGTTGAAGAGTGCGACAAAATGATAGAAGCCGCCGAAAAAAGTGGCAAAAAGCTTGCCGTGGGACACATTCAACGTTTTTTTCCAACAACTCAGTTTGTTATTGACAAGGCAAAGAGTGGGGAACTGGGCAGACTTTGTATGTACAGCGAAACACGCAGTGTAAATTACTTTGCCGAGACTCGTCCCAAGTGGTTTTTGAGCAAAGAAAAAGCAGGCGGCGGCATCATGATGAATTTTGGTGCTCATGCTTTTGATAAGATTTTCTCGGTTTTCGGTCTGCAGGATGTGGAGGTTGCATCCTCCGTTGCCAACATCAAAAACGGTGCCGACATAGAAGGTCAGGCACAGTTTATTGCAAAACTTTCGGATAATGTAAGTGCCGCCGTAACCTTTTGCGGATACAGCGCCGGTTCATATGATGTTTCATATTATTTTGAAAAAGGCATTATTCGTGTGAGTGACACCTGCACAGTGTATGAAGAAAACGGCAGTGTAACAGAGGCTGATTGCTCCGAATATCCCGAGTTTCCAATGCTTTGGCAGCTTGAGGAATTTTGCAAATATGTTAATGGTGAAAAATCCATGTGTCCCGACGGTCACTATGGCAGAGCCGTTATAAAAGCTGTTGAGCAGGTTTATGAAAAATCAGCAAACTGATGCTTTAATGAGGATGGGTACATATAATGAAAATCACAATTGTTGAAGACGCAAAAATTATTGTTTCAAATCGCGCAGGTATTCATAACTATTTCGGCTGGCCAACAGTGGCAAAACTTCCGGACGGCAGCCTTGCGGCAGTTTCATCGGGAATGAGAGCAAGACATGTGTGTCCATTTGGCAAGGTTACAATGAGCCTTAGCCGTGATGAGGGTAAAAGCTGGACACGCCCCATGATACTCATCGACACTCCGCTTGATGACCGTGATGCCGGCATTGCGGTGTCGGGAGAGAGAGTTATTGTAACATCATTTAATAATACAATCAAACAGCAAAGAGACCGGAATGCGGATTCTCATCAGATTCAGTATCATCCCGGCAACCGCAGACCAACACTCTATTCCAAAGAAGAGCTTAATGCCTGCACCAAGGGTTATATAGAAGAATATCTGAATTCCGTTGATGCCGAAAGTGCCGAAAGAGATTTTCTCGGCTCTTTGTACATTGTGAGTGAAGACGGTGGATATACCTTCGGAGATATAAAAAAAATACCGGTTACTGCACCACACGGACCCTCGGTTGCTCCCGACGGACGGTTTGTGTATGTTGGCACCACCTTCAACCCCGAAGGCGGAAATGACAACAATTTAGCGTGCTACGTTGAGGGCGATGACGGTGAATTTTATCTTGCAGGCAAAATAGAAGATGTGGGCTTTGCATACGGAAAGGAAGTTTGCTCATGTGAGCCTCACTGCCTTGTGCTCCCCGACGGAAAAATTATTGTTCACATAAGGGTTCAAAGCGAACCGGGCGAAAACGAAGACCATTCTTCCATTTTCACGCTTTATCAGAGCGAGTCAACCGATGGCGGAAAAACCTTCACAAAACCTCATCTCATTGTTGACGACATAAACTGCGGTGCGCCTGCGCATCTTCTCAGGCTCAAAAACGGCACAATCATTTCAGCCTTTGGCTACAGAAGCGAGCCATACGGAATAAAGGTTATCTGTAGCTTTGATGAGGGAAAAAGTTGGAGTGAGCCGTGTATGATATATAACAACAATTCCATTGCTCTCGACATTGGCTATCCATCGTCGGTTGAGCTTGAAAACGGTGACATACTCACTGTGTTTTATGCCCGACCCGAAGAAGGCGCTCCGGCTGAAATTATGCAGGTTGTATGGAAATTTGAAGAGTAATTCCGAGAAAACTTAAATTAAAATAATACCAAAGAGGTGTTAACAAATTATGTGGAACGATTTTGAATGTGAAAGATTTATTTTTGAAGAAAGACAGGCAATTATTGTATACCCCAAATGCCCCAAAAACGGAAAAATGCTTTTGAAAACAGAATATCTTGATGCATTTCCGGGATTTGACACAGCAATGCTTGAAAGGGGATATTGCCTTATACACATATCTCATCAGTCACGCTGGGCACCCGATGCCGAAACGGATATAATGGCAAAATTTGTTGCATTTTGTGCAAAAAAGCTCGGACTTTCGTCAAAGTGCGTAGTTGAGGGGCTGAGCTGCGGAGGACTTCAGGCGGCAAAGCTTGCCGAGCTTTATCCCGAAACAGTTTCGGTTTTGTATCTTGATGCTCCGGTGCTTAACATTCTCAGTATGTTTGGGCTTGGTGAATGCAAATGTGAAGGACTGGAAAAATTTCAGAGAGAGATTATTGCAACCTACGGTGTGAGCTCTTCCACAATTGTAAATTTCAGAAAGAGTCCCATCGACAATATGAAGCCCCTCATTGAAAACAATATTCCGGTTATAATGCTCTACGGTAATGCAGACACAACAGTTATCTATGAAGAAAACGGCAAGGTTTTGGAAAACTACTACCTTGAAAACGGAGGCACAATAAAGGTTATTTCAAGATCCATGTGTCCCCATCATCCTCACGGGCTGGATGATCCGTCTGTTATAATTGATTTTATTGAAGAAAACATTTGCCGGGGATAAGGCGATGTAATCAGCTTAAGAAACATTAAAGAAAAAACGATAATAACAGAGATGGTTAAAAGCACCAAAATGTCATGTTGAGCGAAGCGTTAGCGTAGTCGAAACATCTGTTTTTAGGATTCTTCGACTTCGCTGTCGCTTCGCTCAGAATGACAATTTGGACATCGGATTCCAAATATGAAATTCTCAGAAATCTTAAGTTGACGATATTGGGGTTAAAGGAGAACTACAGAATGAATTATAAAGAAAGCCTTGAAGCATCAAAACAGCACAAAGAGATATATTTAAGGGGAATAAATGCTCTTATTGAAAAGAGACAAAAAGAATCTCATGCAAAAAGGGATGAATTTTCCAAAGACATTTTAAATAATCCTCAAAAATACCGTGAGGAGTTAAAACGAATTCTTGGTTGGCCGCTAACCGAAAATGTTGTGGATAAACCTGCCTCGTGCACAAGTGAAACTCTTTATGAAAAAGACGGACTTTGTGCATATCGCATGAGCTTCGAAATTCTCGACGGCATAAAGCTTTGCGGTATTCTCATAAAAAAAGACGACAAAAAAAGACCTCTTGTCATCACTCAACATGGTGCACTCGGAAGCCCCGAATGCATATGCGGATTTTATGAAACCACCGGCAACTACAATGATTTTGCAGAAAGAATATTAAACAGAGATGTGAATATATTTGCTCCTCAGCTTCTCTTGTG
Source organism: Clostridia bacterium (assembly GCA_017397885.1). Lineage (GTDB taxonomy): Bacteria > Bacillota > Clostridia > UMGS1810 > UMGS1810 > RGIG1828. The sequence continues at coordinate 8,523 of JAFQHQ010000173.1, forward strand.
GGATGAAAACCAATATGATGTAAAATTTAGCCGCAGTGTAATCGATGCAAAGCTCAAGCGTGTGGGCAGTTCAATTGCCGCTGTGGAGCTTTTCGGTCTCATGCGGATAATCGATTGGTTTGAAAAACAAAGCTATGTGGGAAGCATTGGCATGGCAGGGCTTTCCTATGGCGGATATTATACAATGCTCCTGGCGGCAATCGAACCGAGAATAAAATCGGCAATATCATGTTCATTTTTCTGCGGCGGAGATGTTTTGAGAGAGTTTTGTGACATACACTATTTTGATCTTGGCAACAAAATGTCCTGGGCAGAAATCGTTTCTCTTGTTTATCCGCGTAAAATGTATCTTGCAATCGGAGATAAGGATATTTCTTTTCCTTTCACCGAATCGCAAAAGGAATTTAACAGACTTGAAAAAATCTGCCGCAAAGTCGGAACAGACTGGGTTGATTTTGAAATCTTTCACGGTGACCACGAATTTATTAAAGACGATGCATTCATAAAAAGAATGACGGCAGATCTTAATTGATGGAGTAATAAAAGTATATTTGCTTTTTTGCCAAAACCGCTTATTTCAAGGCTTTGCGGCACGTTACAATTGTTTTTCGGTGAAAAATAGTTTAGTTTTTTTGGAAGATAGTTGTTGAAACTTAATCAATGTTAATGATAAAATTTAATTGTAAAATATGAAAACTTTATGGTATGACATTTACAGAAAGGGTTGAGCTTCATTATGAATTTTTTGTATCCTCAATATTGTAACAATCCAAAATATGTTCAAAACGAACTTACAGACGAAGAATTCTTTTCGTGTATAAAAGAATCCGAAACCGATATTGTTGATTGTGCATCAAAAAAGGATTATGACAAGGCATGGGAGCTTTATTTAAAAAAGCTTTCCGATAATATCGACAAAAGATGCATATACAGGCTCACCGAGGCAGATGCCATAAAGGAATATGTTGAAAAAAACTTTTCCGATGAGGAAAAATCAAAAATATTAAAGCCTGCCGATGATCTGACAAATTACCGTTTTGCTTTGCACGAGGATGACCCCTTCGATTTTTCCGAAAACGAAGTTCCGTGGAACGGTGACCTTGGCAATTCGCCCTATAACCAGCTGATTTTAACTTACATGGGTTATCTTGGGCAGCTTGGCTCGGCATACATTGTCACAAGAGACGATAAATATGTTAGATTTTTTGCAACACTGATTAACGACTTTATTGCTCACTGTCCTGTTCCCATAGCCGATGATTTTGCATATGAATGTTCAACTTACACACGTTTTGGTGCAGGCTCAAGACTTACCCATATCACAAGCAATTTTGCGGCAATGTTTGACAGTGAAGCTTTTGATGCCGATATCAAAAAGAGAATAATCAAATATCTTGTTCAGGCGGCAAGATACATTCGTAAATATCATGCTGTTGACGGCAATCACGTTAACACTCAAATGGGCGGGCTCACCTGTGCGGCGGCATTCCTTGCTGAATTGAATGAATCGGACGAATGGATGAGCTATGCAACCCAAAAGATAGAAAAAGAACTGGATGTAAGTGTGTATAAAGATGGTGTTCAGGCTGAAGCATCACCAAACTATCATATGGGTGTGATGTCGAACATGCTCAATCTCAAGGCACTCAGTCTTAACGGATGTGACGGTATTCCCGAAAGTCTCACCGGAAGAATCCACAAAATGTTTTCGGCACTCAAAGCCATGTGCGCACCCGATAATTATCTCGTGAATCTTGGTGATACACCAAGCATCCGTAACAGCAGCTCTTTGCTGAAGCTTGCATCATGCATGTATCCCGATGAATTCAGAGATGTGCCCGAGGCAAGAATATCTTTCCTTCATCTTTGCTTATTTGGAGCGGAGCTGTGCAGTAAGCCCGGCAAAAATGCTGAGTTTAAAAATATGTTTGTGCTTGAAGATAGCGGTTATCTCAGCTACAAATCCGACGACGGCAAAAATGCCGATTTCATGTTTATGCACGCAGGTGACGGAATAAACGGTCACGCTCATGCAGATACACTGTCTGTGATTCTGTATGCAAATGGCAGAAATATTTTGCTTGATTCCGGAGTTGCGGAATATAACTGGGATAAAGAGAGAAAATATATTTTGTCCACTGCCGCTCACAACACAGTGAGGGTGGACGGTGAGGACAGCCATGTGAGAATGCTCCACTGGCTTCCCATGAGAACAGCTCCATGCAAAATATGGGTTTGTGAAGAAACCGACGATTATGTTTTGTTTTTTGCAAGTCACTACGGATATCACCGCCTCACAGACCCCGTTGTTCACACAAGAAAGCTGATTTATGTCAAAGACGGCGGCTACTATATAATTCTTGACCTCATGAATGCCGAGGAATATCACAGCTACGAAGTGTTCTATCATCTTCCCGTGGGAGAGGTTGTGTTTAATCCGGCAGAGGGTAGGGTTCGCACCGTGTTTGACGATGCAAATGTTATGATTTGCCCCGCTGTGTGTTCCGATAACACCATTGAACTTACAAACACTCCCTTCTACAGAGAACATATGGAATCATATATGAAGCCCGTGGTTAAAATTTCTTCAAAATGTTCGGGCAACAAATATTTTGCAACACTGGTTATTCCTTACGCAAGTAAGGCACCGTCTGTGGAAATAAAAGAAATATCCGCTTTCAAAGACGGAAGAGAGCTTTCCTCCTTTGAAGCCACAGCCCTTGAAATCAGTGTGAACGGCAAAAAGAAAACCGTTGCAATCAACAATCTTTCAATCGACCCGAGAGAATATGTTAACCACGAGGGTAACCCCGATTCCGATGCTCACATGAAAGGCAAAAAGAATTCCGTTTCCATAGAATGCGCGGGTAAAGAGTTTAACGATGAGGTTAAAATATTTTAGCTGTCGGACAGTACTCTGACGGCAAACAGATAATATGCGAGGTGATGAGATGAGCGAGCGTATTGAAAAAAGAAAAAATCATGTCATTACATCTGAAACGTCAAAAAGACCCATGTTTGAGATTTTTGTTAATAACACATATACTCCCCATCGTCTCAAACCGACACATTTTCATATTGCCAATGAAATTATGATAATAAAATCCGGAAAAGGGAAGCTCAAATGCCGTGATGAAATTTTCACCATTGGCTCGGGGGATATATTTCTGTTCAGAAGTATGGAGCCTCATTACATTTTTGAGATAGAAAGTAAATATCCGCTTAAATATGTAAGCTTTTCTTTTTCAAAAAACATCATTTTGTCTGAGCCGGAAGGCTGGCTCGACAAATCCTTTCTCGGAATCATTGAGGATGGCAGTGAGCATTTTGACAACAAGCTTGCACTGAATACTCAGACAAAGACAACAATCAAAAAACTTGTTGCCGAGGTTGAAGCAGAGCTTAATGATTCTGATGCTTCAAACAGCTATGTCCTGAAGGCGAAGTTTCTGGAAATAATAACACGCATTGCGTCAAATTATGTTGCCGCGCCCCACAGCCCAATGGGCAATTTGTATCACAAAGACATCAGCCGTTCTATAATCTACATGAATCAGCATCTTTCCGAACCGCTCACGCTTCAGACATTGGCAGAGGTTGCTCAGATGGGCACATCTCACTACAGTGCCATTTTTAAAGAACTTATGGGTATTTCGCCATGGAGATATTTCCTGGAGCTCAGAGTAAATCTTGCCATCAAATATCTCACCGACAACGAAACCTACTACAGAATCACACGAATTGCAGATATGTGCGGATTTAACAACACAACAAATTTTAATAAAGCATTTAAAAATATAACAGGAAAAACCCCCACAGAATACAGAAAAATATATCTCAAAGGAGGAGACCGGTGAACAGAATTTTAGAAGAAAATAAAGCATGGATTGATGATGCCTGGCAAAAAATCACCTCCAAGCTCAGAGATAACAGCATACTTTTGAAAGATACAATCCCCTTTGTTACCACCGACGGCATCTATGATGACAAATCAAAAGCACCCGGAGCGTGGACAAACGGCTTCTGGCCGGGAATTATGTGGCTTATGTATGATGCAACCGGCGAAGAATCCTTTCGAATTGCCGCAGAAAATGCCGAAAATATTCTCGACAAAGCACTGGAGAATTTCAAAATTCTTCACCATGATGTTGGTTTTATGTGGCACATTTCATCGGGAGCAAATTACAAGCTTACCGGAAGTGAAAAATCCAAAAACCGCAATCTTCACGCCGCGTCGGTTCTTGCATCAAGATACAATGTTGATGCAGGCTTCATAAAAGCCTGGAACGATGAAGGCGCCGACGGCTGGGCAATTATCGACTGTATGATGAACATACCGCTTTTGTATTGGGCGGCAAAGGAAACAAACAACGTGGCATTTCGTCAGATTGCCGACCGCCACGCAAAAAAGACAATGGAGCATCACATCCGTCCCGACGGTTCAGCCTATCATGTTGTGGAATATGACATATCAAGCGGCGAGGTTTTGGGATATCCGTGGACTCAGGGCTATGACAAGGATAACTCTGCATGGGCAAGAGGGCAGGGTTGGGCTATATATGGCTTTGCGCTTGCCTATCTCCACACGGGAAATGTGCAATATCTTGACACAGCCAAAAAATGTGCCAACTACTTCATTGCAAATGTGTGTGCTACGGGTTATGTTCCGCGTCACGATTTCCGTCAGCCCGACGAACCCGACATTATCGATACCTCGGCAGGGGCAATTGCCGCATGCGGACTCATTGAAATTGCAAAGGCTGTGCCCGAGCTTGAGAAAAAAATGTATATGAATGCCGCGGTAAATGTTATGAAAGCTCTCACCGAGAATCATTGCAACTGGACAAAAGAAGAACAAAGCATTTTGCAAAATTCTTCGGCATGCTATAACAGCAATGTGCACCGTTCTCTCATTTACGGTGAATACTTCTATGTTGAAGCAATGTATAAGCTGAAAGGCTTTGATAAGCTCTTTTGGATGTAGGACATTTTTGATATAACCGCCGACAGGTGATTATATAAATTATTATTTCAGGAGGATGAAAAAATGATTAGTAAAAAATTTAAAAAACTTTTCTCAATTGTTTTAACAACTGTGTTTGTTTTATGTTCCCTTTCAACAAGTGTTTTGGCAGATTTGACTCAGTCCAAGCGTGGTGCAGCAATGCCTTGGCATGGTGACAATAATCCCCTTGCAGCAGCGGTACTCAGCGACGGAACTTCCCTGACTACTGACTATGAGAGTGATAGTACCTATAATACCGCTCCTATAATTACTTCTATGGCGGGTACATATGGAAAAGATGAAACTGATACAATATACAAAACTTACGATGCGGATTCACGAACTTTTATTTCTAATGAACGTGCAGGATTTGTTATTGACACCAGACAAAGTGTTAGTTTGGTAGCCGGTAAGGATGTAGTGTTGTCTTTTTCTTTTGCTTATGATAAAGCCGGTGGAGCTGTAGTATCAAATAAATATTCTGACGGACTTCTTGTGAAGTCGTATGTGCGTTCACAGGCATATAGCTCTGCCTCAAGAATAGATATATACAATCCTATAGCCGTAAGAACGGACGGCATACGAATTGGTGACAATTCAAAAAATGACCTGACAGGCTTAAAAGACGATTATTTCCTCAATTATAAGTTTAATCCTAACCAATGGTATAATGTAGATTTTGTGTTTGATTTTGAAAACAAAGCAGCTTCTACCGATGAAAATCTTCAAAGTGAATACAAATGGAGCGCTTATGTTAACGGTGTCAAACTCGGTGAAAAAACAGTAACCCAATCATTTTATCAGTTCAATAATACTTGGTTTACTTGGTCCCCTGCCTTCGGCTCAGAAATGTATTGGGATAATTTGATGGTATACAATATTGATGATGCAGCAACCTTTGAACCGGGTATAGCTCCTGCAGAGCTGGCTTCTTCATCTTCTGCAGTTGGTGTTAACAAAGATATGATTAAAGTTGAGTCATCAAATGTAACTGCAGGCGATGTAAAAGCTGCAGTACAGTCATCTCTTAAAGAAGGAGAAACAGTCAGAATATATAGTGCCGACTTCAGCCAAGAACTTGAAGATGGTGCATCGGCGCTTGGTGCGAAAGCAGTTGTGGCAGGAAGTGAAGCGCTTACCGCAACCGTAACGAAGGAAAATGTTTATACCTACTATGACATCGTTCCGGACAGCTACATTTTTGACGAGCCTACCATCACTGTTGACAGTGAAGCCGAAACAGTAACCGGTAATGTTAAACTTACAAACTACACAGGTGATGAACAAAGCTTCAAGGTTTACCTTGCGGTTTATGACGGTCACGAGCTTGTTGGTATCAGCGTTGCATCTTCCGATTTTGTTGCCGATGCAGATAAAACAGAAGCTGAATTTACAACTCCTGCACTTTCATTTGCTTCGGGCAATGTTGCAAAGCTCTTTGTATGGAAAGCAGACGGAATCACTCCCGAGCTTGTGAGCACAAGCACAAATTGATGTAATCATCATTAAATAGCGAACAAACAATTTTTGCACGCCTTTGCATTGGGAATTACAAAGCAAGGGCGGGCTTTTTAAAACAATAGGATGGTAAATTGGGGTTTAGCGAGAAGTTTGTACACAAGGACGAAAGGCTCCCCTGCCTAAGGGGAGCTGGCAGTGAGCGTAGCGAAACTGACTGAGGGGTATTATTGAAACCATTGATATTCCTGCGTTTCGTACCCCTCCGTCTTTGCCTAATGGCAAATCCACCTCCCCTTAGGCAGGGGCGGCTTTCGCTTCAGCCTTGTTTGCTGTCAGCTCGACAAACCCCAATTTCCCTTTGAGGTTTTATTATATCTAACTGCGAAACATTTTTAAAAGGAGACCGAAAGATGAAAACATTAAAATTTGATTTATCAAAAAAACTCGGCGATTTTAAAATCCTTAATGCAACAAACGGCGGTCCGTGGCACAAACGTCATGCAGACCAGCAGATACGAAGCAATTTTGAAGATTACAAAGCCGCAAGAATTCCCTATTCCAGAAATCACGATCAGGGTATTTTAAATCCGTTCAGCCACGATATATCCGGAATTTTCCCAAACTTTGATGCAGATGTCAATGATCCCGCTTCTTATGATTTTGCCTGCACCGACGAATCTGTTCTTGTTACGTTGGAGGGCGGTTCAAAAACCTTTTTCCGACTTGGACAATCAATAGAGCATCACATCAAAAAGCACCATACTCTCCCTCCCAAAGATTTTCATAAATGGGCTGAAATTTGCGAGCATATTATCCGTCACTACACCGAGGGATGGGCAGATGGCTTTGAGCATGATATGCCCTATTGGGAAATATGGAACGAAGCAGATCTTGACGAGGATGACAGCAAAAACAAAAAGACATGGGGAGGCACCAAGGCACAGTTTTTTGATATGTATGAAATAGCTGCAAAGCATCTTAAAAAATGCTTCCCTCATCTTAAAATCGGCGGACCTTCTCTTGCGTTCAGAGAGGACTGGGCAGACGATTTCCTCTCTGAGATGAAAAGAAGAGAGGTTCCCATTGACTTTTTCAGCTGGCACATATATTGCACCGAACCCCATGAGCTGATTGAAAAGGCAGTCAGAATCAAAAAACTTCTTGTTAAAAACGGATATGGCGATGCCGAGACAATTCTCAATGAATGGAACTATGTGAGAGGATGGCTTGATGATTTTCAATACAGCATAAACGCCATTCATTCAATAAAAGGCGGAGCCTTTGTGATGGCTTGTATATCGGAGGTGCAAAAATGCGATGCTCTCGATATGCTCATGTATTATGATACAAGACCGTCTGCTTTTTGCGGTGCATTTGATTATTATTCCTACAAGCCCTTAAAAGGCTATTATCCGCTTAAATGGTACGGCATGTTTTATGATATGAAAGCCGAGGTCAGATGCGAAAATCAGGAGGATAACATCTACACTCTGTGCGGTGTGGACAAAAACGGTAAGACACTTTGTGTTATCACTCACTATTCGGAAGATGACAATACAAAGAATAAAGAAATCAGTGTTGATTTCGGAAAAAACAGTCAATATGAAATCTATCTCCTTGATGATAAGCACGACGGAGAGCTTGTTGAAACAACAGATAACCTGAGCTTTGATATGAAAGTGCATAGTTGTATTTTGATAAAAGAAGTGTAAAATTGGAGTTTGTCGGGGAGATGGAATTGGGCTGATGTGTGAGGCTTATCCTCGAGGAGAAGCTGTCAAGCTAAGCTTGACTGATGAGGTGTAGCCGCAAAGCGGCGTTATTTCAGTGTATCTTATTAGCGAGACACCTCATCCACCGCTCACGCGCTCCCCTTTCTCCTCCAAGGACAATGTTGTCAACTTAGCCGTCGGAAGATTATCCGAACCCGTTTCAGAATTGTAAATTTTTGATATAATTTCACTAAAAGCCTCGAAAATATTACCATATTCCCTGCGTTTTTATTTCATTCTATCAAAAATTTGCGG
>JAFQHQ010000174.1 GCA_017397885.1 Clostridia bacterium
GACAGACAGGATTTCTGGCACAAAGATTTCACACCAGTAAGATGCGAAACTCTCGGCGAATTCGACACCTACATGGGTCACGAAATCGCTCTCCAGATCAAAAATGCAAAAGACAGAGGCGAAAAACTCGCTCTCATTCTCCCCGTTGGCCCCATGGGTATGTACAAATGGGCTGTATACTTCCTCAAAGCTTGGAACATAAAATGTGACCACGTGTACACATTCAACATGGACGAATGGGCAGATGCTGAAGGTAACACTCTTGCAGCTGACGATCCTTCCGCATTCCAGAATGCTATGAAGCAGGCTCTCTTTAATCCTCTTGGTGAACTCACAGTTCCCGAAAATCAGAGAAACTTCGCTTCCAAAGAAAACCTTCCCACATATGCTGAAAAAATTGCCAAACTCAAAGCTGAAGGTGCAAAACTCGGTCTTGTGTTCGGTATCGGCAGAATGTGCCACATCGCTTTCTGGGAACCCCAGTTCGGCGGCGAATTTGACACTGTTGAAGAATGGATGAGCCAGACACACCGCATTGGCGCTAAACTCCATCCCCTCACAATCGAACAGAATGCTATCACAAGCTTCAAATCAAGAACAACTCTCGTTCCTTGCACAGCTAACACCGTTGGACCCGGACTCATGTTCCAGGCTGATTTCATCATCGGTGGTTGTGACGGTACTTTTGGTCGTGGCATGCAGTGGCAGGGCATGAGCTTCTGGATGACTCTCCGTTACGGTCCCGACAAATGGGTAACATCCAGCTTCATTCCCACACTTCCCGGAAAACTCTTCTACCTTAAAGAGCTTGAAGGTCCCCTCGTGGCTGAATGTAACTAATATTAATATTCAAAAACCTCTGCATAGCATGACTGTGCAGAGGTTTTTTTAACTATTAATTTTCCGGATAGTATAACAATGAATATGGCAAAAATTAAAGTTTAATTCACTTTAGTGTCGGCCGTTAAAACTATTTCCCTATGCAGAATTTGTGGAAAATTTTATCTACAATTTCCTCAGAAACTGTCAGCCCTACAATTTCGCCCAAAGCCGAAATTGCTTCATCAAGATCAATAAACGTGGTATCCGGCGGAATGAGCGCCTCTACCGTTGAAATTGCTGAAGAAATCGCATTTTGAGCTTTTATGAGTGCATCTCGGTGACGGGCGTTCGTAATTACCGAAGAGCCGTCATTTGTAAGATCACCCATTTCGAACATATTCTTTATGGCGGTTTCCAATTCCAAAACGCCGGTTTCGGTTTTCACCGAAAATTCAATAACATGTTCAAAGTACGGTTCAAGCTCTTTTGACGAAATCTTATTCCCCGAATCGCACTTATTTATAAGTGCAATTCTTTTTTTATTACCTATGGTATCAATTATTTCAAAATCACGACTGTCAAGCTCTTTCTGAGCATCTGTCATAAAGATTATCAAGTCAGAGTTTTTAATATATTCCTTTGAGCGTTCCACGCCTATAGCTTCAACAGTATCTTTAGTTTCTCTTATTCCTGCTGTATCTGCAAGACGCAATGTAATATCACCAAGATTAACATATTCCTCAATGGCATCTCTCGTGGTACCTTCCACATCGGTAACAATTGCTTTTTCAACACCCGAAAGGAGATTTAGCAACGATGATTTTCCCACATTGGGTTTACCGACAATCGCCGCCGGAATTCCGCTTCTTATGAGAAGACCCGCATTTGAAGACTTAAGCAAGGTCGATATTTCGGAATGTATGTCACGAAGCTCCTGTTCAAACTGTTCATCGGTAAAATCTTCGAGACCTTCGTCGGGATAGTCAATAAGCACCTGTATGTTCGCACAAAGGGCTATGAGCCTTTCGCGAACATTGTTAATTTTATCCGAAAGAGCACCGCCAAGCTGATTTACCGAAATTTCCTGTTCCAAAGCTGTTTTTGATGTGATTATGTCGATTACCGCTTCTGCTTTACAAAGATCCATTTTACCGTTCAAAAAAGCTCTTTTAGTAAATTCACCACGGTCGGCAAGTAAGGCTCCCGCCCTTAAAATCTCTTCAAGAATGGCTTTTGTAACCACCAGACCTCCATGACAGTTTATTTCACAAACATCCTCACCCGTAAAGGTTTTTGGTGCTTTCATAACAGAAACCAAAACCTCATCAATGACCTTATCATCCAATGACACAATTTTCCCGTGGTGAATTGTGTGAGTTGGACATTGGCTCAGTTTTTTTCTTGACGAAGCCTTGAAAATTTTGTCTGTAATTTCAATTGCATCTGTTCCGCTTATTCTGATTATCGATATGCCGCCGGTTCCATAGGGTGTGGATATGGCGGCTACTGTAGATGTGAGATCCATGTTATCCTCCAAAAAAGGACTGCCGCATGATTTTTGCAACAGTCCTGTGGTTGTGTTTTGAGTTATTATTTGTTGTCTCTGGGTTTAAGAGCTATAACAACTTTACGGTTAATGCCTTGTCCCACACTGTAGGTTGTAACAGATTCGTGATCCTGAAGTGCAGAGTGAATGATTCTTCTTTCATATGCATTCATGGGCTCTAAGGTTGTGTTTCTTCTTGTGCGAACAACCTTATTTGCGAGCTTGTGAGCAAGACTCTCAAGAGCTTCATTTCTCTTTTCGCGGTAATTTTCGGCATCAAGTGACACTTTCATGAAATCACTGTCACCTCTATTTACCACGAGGCTTGTAAGGTGCTGAAGCGCATCAAGAGTTTCACCGCGTTTACCGATGACAATTCCCATATCGGGACCGGAGAGATTTACTCTCAATGTATCACCGTCGGTGCTTGTTTCAACATTCACTTCTTCGCCTGTGAGTTCGAATATTTTTGAAAGAAAATCTGTTGCTCTTTTTGAGCTGTTGGGATTTGCAGTAACTTTTACAACTGCGTCTTTGCTTCCTATTCCCAAAAAGCCTTTTGAACCTTCTTCAATAACTTCGATTACGGCATCACTTTCGTCAATGCCAAGTTCTTCGAGGGCAAGGGCAATAGCTTCTTCTTTTGTCTTTGCACTTTTTTCTATTGTCATTTTTAATTATCTCCTTTTTTTCTTGTCGCCGTGAAGCGCACTCTGTTTGCTTACTCTTTGAGCATGTTTTGCGTCAAGCTCAAGAGCAAATTTCTTGTTGTAATAGCCGTTCAGGAGAACAGTCTGTAAAATCGAAAATACGTTTGAAGCTATCCAGTAAAAGCCCATAGCCATGGGGAAACTGAATGTGAGAAATACTGTAAACACGGGCATAATGTATGTCATGGACTTCATCATGCCTTCGTTGTTCTGACTTCCCGGTGTTTTCTTTTGCTCGGGCGAAAGAATACGCTGAGGTTTTTGTTCTTCTTTCTTGTCCGCAGGTTTTTTGTTCATCCATGTAGTCACCTTGCTGGAAAGATATGTTGTGATTCCGGCAAGGGCAGGAACAAACCATGTTGTCCATTCTTTAAGACTCGGAGTAACAGAAAGGTCAAAACCGCCCCAGAAGTTGAAGTTAATACCGTATTCACTGCCGGCACCGTTGAGATAATGAGCAATACCAATCTGCTCCATACCTTTTTTCAAAGGTTCTCCGGCTGCGACAGCTGCCTCTTTGAATCCTTTTATTTCTGCACCTGAAAGGTTAAACATGTTTGTAAGCGGTTCGCGGATTACTGCATAAAGTGCAAAAAGAATGAAAAGCTGAACAATCATAGGCAAGCATCCGCCCATGGGGCTTACGTTATATTCTTTGTAGAGCTTCATTGTCTCCTGACTGAGAAGCTGTTTGTCGTTTTTATACTTTTCCTGAAGTTTGGCAATTTCCGGCTGAATCCTCTGAGTTTTAATCATGGACTTTTGCTGTTTTAGGGTAAGCGGCAAAAGAATGATTTTTACTGCAAGAGTAAAGAGAATGAGTGCGAGACCGTAGTTTCCTACAAATTCATAAATCCAACCAAGAAGAATACCAAGGGGTTTTCTGAGAAAACTCATTTTAAAATTCCTCCTGTAATTGAGTGGGATTCTCCATAACGAAATCCTACTTTAGCGGATCATATCCGCCTTTGTGAAAAGGATGACATTTGCAAATTCTTTTTACCGCGAGCCACGAACCCTTGCCTGCCCCGTATTTGGCAACAGCCTGTGCGGCATATTCGGAACAAGTGGGAAAAAAGCGGCAACAAGGTTTTTTGTAAGGCGAAATTGCCCTTTGATAAAACTTTATGAGCGAAAGCACAACCTTTTTCATTTCAAAAGTTCCGCCTCTCTCAAACAGTCGTCAAGATCTTTTTGAATTTTGTCAAAAGGAGACCTCAACGCCTTTGACCTTGCGGCAATAATGATGTTGTAGCCCGGTTTGATATCATCCTTGCGTGCACTGTAGACCGCACGCATGAGCCTTTTTAGTCTGTTTCTTACCACTGCGCCGCCAAGTGCAGTTGACACAGTGATTCCAAGCTTACTTAGGGACTGACGATTTTTGTACCAATAAAAAACAAGGGTACCCGTCACGAGTTTTGCGCCTTTTTTGTAAGCGTAAGTAAATTCCCTGTTGAGTTTTACCGTATTTTTCATAAATTAGCATTCCTCCGGGATTTTGCCACACAAAAATATCTCATATGGCAAAAAAGACCACTCAACGGTGGTCTTCTCAAAATCAAAATTAAGCTGAAAGTACTTTTCTGCCTTTTAATCTTCTGCGAGCGAGAACCTTTCTGCCGTTAGCTGTGCTCATTCTTGCTCTGAAGCCGTGAACTTTGCTTCTGTGTCTAACGTTAGGCTGATATGTTCTTTTCATATTGCTACACCTCCTCAATTTGCACTTGAAATTTATTTTAAGTGCCGTCCTTTGCCAATAAAGCGGCAAATAAAAACCTATAGTGATTACAAACCATCTAAAATTATATACTAACAAACGGATTTTGTCAATAAAAATTTTTCAAAAAGGCAAAATCCGCTGTTTTTTTGTTATCTTTTATAAATGAAATTAAACCGTTTGTATTTTTCTGTGTTAATTTCACCAAGTTGCGATGCGGTTATTCTGAACTGCCAATTACCGTCTGCCTTACCGGGAATGTTTATGCGAGTGTCAGAACCATAGCCCAAAAGGTCCTGGATGGGAAGTATAACTATACCTGCGTTAGATGCAAACACGGTTCTTACAATGCTGTCGTAGCCGTTGTTCCAGTCCGGTGAAAGATATCCGCAGTACTCCAAAAGCTCCGTTCTGTCTTTTTCGCCAAGTTCCCATACATATCCAAGAAGAGTATTGTTATCGTGAGTACCGGTGTAGGCAACACAGTTTTGAATGTAATTATGGGGTTTGTGAGGGGTGTCGGATGAATCCGGGAAACCAAACTGCAACACTCTCATGCCGGGAAAGCCTGAATATTTCACAAGGTCATTAACCTCTTCGGTAATCATGCCAAGATCTTCGGCAATTACAAGTCGGTCTCCTTTAATCTCATTTATTTTATCTACAAAATCCTTACCCGGCCCCTGTATCCATTTGCCGCCTTTGGCATTTTCGGCATCTGCCGGAACGCTCCAGTAGGATTCAACCGCTCTGAAATGGTCAATTCGTACTCCGTCAAAGAGTTCAAACATGTTTTCCATTCGAGCTATCCACCATGAAAAACCGTCCTTTTTCATCTCCTGCCAGTTATAGAGCGGATTTCCCCAAAGTTGACCGTCCGGGCAAAAATAATCGGGCGGAACTCCCGCGACTGATTTTGGATTGCCGCCGTCGTCAAGTTCAAAAAGCTCTTTATTTCCCCACACATCTGCCGAGTCGTAGGAAACATAAAAAGGTATATCGCCGATGATTTTTATGCCTTTTGAATTTGCATATGTTTTTATTGCTGACCATTGGGTAAAAAATTCATATTGAATAAACTGCCACACATAAAGCATTTCTTTATCGGGAATGTCTGTTTCCCATTCGTTCCAGCATTTTTCGTCATTGGCACTTTTTAGCGCCATAAAATTACAAAACTGATTGATGTAGGGGTGAACTTCTGTGAATTTTGCAATTTTTTGGCGCAGAGAAATGTCGGCTCTTGATGCCGCCTTCGAAAGAAGCGCTACTCTTGTGTGATAAAGACGGACATATTCACAGCTGTATGGTGTCTGCTGACGAGCCGATTCAAGTTCATCGGAAGTAATAAGACCCTCATTTGCAAGAGTCGGCAAATCCACAAAATACGGATTTCCGCCAAATGCCGAATAGGATTTATAGGGGGAATTGCATTCGTCAATCATGCAAAATGGCAAAACCTGCCACCACGAAAACCCTGCCGAAACAAGAAAATCCACAAATTTTTTCGCTTCATCGCCAAAACTTCCGCAGGAATATTCGCCCCACAGAGATGAAATGTGCATAAGCACTCCGCTCGAACGTTTCATATCAAAACAACCTTTCATGAATAATATTGCATTATTGTAACAATTGTAATCTGTTTGTAAAAAAAGTTATCCACATTTTCCAATATTATACTCTAAATCAGTAAATATGTCAATTTCAAGGTGTAAAACAGTGAGTTTTCCACCGAATTATTCACTTTATCCACATCTTTGTCGGAAAATGTTTGAAAATATTTATGGATTATTTTCCGCTTTTTATGGAAAAATGACTCAAATTTTAAACTGTTTGTACTAAATTGTAAATTCATCGTTAAACAATCGACAAAATAACTAACATTGAATTTTGAGACATAATATTGCCAAAAATGGCTACACAGTCAATTGAAAATACATTGATTTTGTGATATTTTGTAATTGTACAAATTAATAAACTTTAGGGTGATACACATGACAAACTCAACAAAATATCAGGTTGTGAGTGCTTTAATGCCCACAGTCTCACTTTTTGCATCGGGCAGTTACATTCAGACATTTTTGTCGGAATCGAAGATTTCTCTTTCGGCAATAAGCACCTTTACCTCCGCATTAAGCCTGGTACAGATTATTGTTATGATTATTAATATTTTTGCAGTTGACCGCATAAAAAACGTGCTCCGGTTTCAGAAGGTTCTGATGATTGGTTGCTTCATTGGTTGCGCTGCTCTTGTTCCGGCGTGTCTCGCCCATGACATAAACGGCAAACTTTTCGGATATATTGTAGCTGTGTGCCTTGTTGTTAACGCTGTTATGGGTTTGTATAATGTGTTATCGTTCAAAATGGCATACCATGTTGTGAATATGGACGAGTATTCGGCAATTACAAATAATATATCCATCGTAAGCGGAATACTTGCAATAATTATCGGTATGATAATTTCGCAGCTGGCATATGTGACCGACTTTTCCAATGTTATGATCGGCGGATTTGTCATTTGCATGCTGTTTTGTTTGCTTTCGGCATTTTTTACTGCATCAATGAAACCAAATACCGGTTACCGCGAAGAAAAAAATAGAGGTAGATTTTCGTTTACACTTCTTAAAAAGCGGGAGTTTACATATTTTTATATTCCCAATCTGATAAGGGGGCTTTCCATGAGTGCTGTGAATGTTATGCCTCTCATATTTGTGAAAAGCATCAGCTCCAATTCCGCAGCAATAAGCATGCTGGTAAACATCATGTCGATTTCGACTATAGCCGGATGTATTCTCTATAGGTTGATTGTAAAGAAGGTGAAAACCGTAACAGTATATTTCGTAAGCAGTGTGGCAATCTTTCTCTTTATGCCGGCTTTGCTTTTGGGTTACAGCATAGCGGTATTTTATGTGTTTTATTTCTTTCTTGGTCTTTTTTACAACATAAACGCCGTTGCGGCAGCCGTATATCCTGCAGAATATGTTGAATATGACCACATAGGAACATACACCTCGGTTCGACTTATTATTCTTACCATCGGCCAGGCGGCAGGCGCATATATAATAGGTATTGTTATTAACTCCATTCCTTCCCTTGCAATACTTTTGGTGTGTGCAATTTTGCAACTGGCTTCAGGTATCGCATTTTGGAAATATAAAAACCAACCCGCCACCGACACGGAACAAGCATGAGAGCGAATAGCAATATTGTCATACAAAAAGATTGCCTGCCATGCTTCCACCTTTATATAAAATTAAGGTTGCCGCAGATTTTGAATTAAATCCGTGACAACCTTTTTAGGTATTATAATGTATTTCTCGTCAACTGAACTGCGAATTATAGAGAGTTGAATAGAATCCGCCTTTTTTCATAAGTTCTTCATGGTTTCCGCTTTCGGTTATGCGTCCGTTTTGAATAACCAGAATGCAGTCGGCGTTTTGAACGGTGGAAAGTCTGTGAGCAATAACAAAGCATGTTCTTCCTTCCATAAGCTCTGCCATTGCCTGCTGGATTTTTATCTCGGTTCGTGAATCAACGTTTGATGTAGCTTCGTCAAGAATCAGCATTTCCGAATCGGAAAGCATTGCTCTCGCTATGGTAATGAGCTGACGCTGCCCCTTCGAAATGTTTATGCCGTCATCGGTAAGAACAGTATCATATCCGTCGGGGAGACTTTCTATATAGGCATCTATCCTTGCGGCTTTGGCTACTTTTTTTACCTCTTCAAGAGTTGCACCCTCTTTTCCGTAGGCAATGTTATCAAATATTGTACCTTTAAAAAGCCAGGTATCTTGCAACACCATGGTATAGCCCTTCCTGAGAGAGGCACGTTTTATATCGTCAATACCAACTCCGTCAACCGTGATTCGTCCCGAATCTATGTCATAAAAGCGCATAAGCAAACTGATTACCGTTGTTTTTCCGCCGCCGGTAGGTCCGACAACAGCAATGGTCTTTCCGGGTTGAGCCACAAGCGAAATTCCGTGGAGAACGGTTTTGTCTTTAACATACCCAAAGCTTACATTATCAAAACAAACCTCACCTTCAGGATTTTCGAGTTCCTTTGCATCGGGCTTGTCTTCAGGTTCGGGCTTTTCATCAATGATAGCAAACACACGTTCCGCCGCAGAAAATGCGGACTGAAATTCATTGAGAATGTTGGCAAATTCGTTTATGGGACCCGCAAATTTTCGTGAGTACTGAACAAACTGTGCTACACCACCAAGGGTTATAAAAAACACAGATGTTGAAGCAACAGTTCCGTTTTGCGAATACAAATAGAATATTCCTCCCAAAATCATTACAAGAGAAATTGAGAGATTATTTATAAATCCGACACTCGGGCCCATTGTAACACCGTAAAAATCGGCATTATAATAAGCATCCATGGCATCGCTGTTGCGTTTGTTGAAACGGTTTGAGATTTCACCTTCACGTTCATATGCCTGAATTGTTCTGCACCCTGTGAGCATTTCTTCGGCATAACCGTTTAATTCGCCAAGTTTTCGCGAACGTTTCGAGAACAACGGTCTCACTTTTTTCGAACGATATCGTGTAAAAAGAACAGCCGCGGGAACAGTAATTGCAAACACAAGAATAAGCGGTTTCGAAATGTTCCACATAAACACAAGAGAACCTATAACCGTATAAAGGCTTGTCATAACCTGCACAAGATCGTGAGAGAGGGTGCTGTTAATCGTGTCAATATCGTAGGAAATGTGACTGATTATATCTCCGGTTGCATGTGTGTCAAAATACCCCACAGGCAGAGATGTAAGCTTTTCAAACACCTGTTTTCGCATTTTGTAGACTATCTTCTGGCTTATTTTAAGCATAATAACTGCCAAAACATAAGACAACAGGGCAGAAGCTATGTAACATACTATCATATACGTCACACTTTTCCACACAATGTCAAATTGCACCCCGTCTTTGTTTGCGATGGCATCTATGGCTTCACCGGAATATTTTGGTCCAAGCAGAGAAAGCTGATTTGACAAAAGCGTCATAACAATTGCCGGAACAAAAAGATACCAATAGCCAAAAACATATTTGCAAAGTCTTAAGAAAATGCCTTTATTGTCTCTTTTTCTTTTAAAAGTATCATTTTTTTTATTCAACAAAAGCACCTCCCATCTGGGATTCGCTTATTTCACGATATTGAAGGCACGAAACAAGAAGTTCTTCATGTGTTCCCGAGCCTATAATTTTGCCGTCATCAATAACAAGAATAAGACTACAGTCTTTCACGGTGCTGACTCTCTGAGCAACCGTTATTACGGTGGTGTTGCTCATGGCACTGTCTAAAGCATGTCTCAGGGCGGCATCGGTCTTATAATCAAGTGCCGAGCAGCTGTCATCCAACACAAGAATATCCGGATTTGAAGCTACTGCACGAGAAATAAGAACACGCTGTTTCTGGCCACCGGATATATTTGTTCCGTGAGGAGTAAGCTCATGGTCATAGCCGTCGGCAAAATCCGATATAAAATCATGCGCCTGAGCAATTTTTGCACTTTCAACAATACGCTCCGCAGGAATGTCTCTTCCAAAACGGATATTCTCTTCAATGGAATCGGAATACAAAAAGTCCTGCTGAAGCGCTGAGCCGAACATTTTGTAGAAGCGATCTTTCTCAATCGTACGGACATCCTCACCGTTTATGTATATTGCTCCGCGGTCTACATCATAAAAACGCATAAGAAGTTTTATTAGTGTGGATTTCCCCGAACCTGTTGCACCAATAATACCGAGTTTTTCCCCTTTTTTCAGGGCAAACGAAATATCATGAGCGTTATCACGCTTTCCGTTGTACGAAAAACAAACTTTATCAAAAACAATGTGGTTTGATGAAAAAATATCCGGATAATCCGATTTGGGCATAACCGAGATATCCTCTTCGGTCAAAAGGACTTCTGATATTCGTTTTGCCGACGCAGAGCATTTTGTATACATAACAAATATTCTTGTCACAGCCATGAGCGACATGGAAATATGAGTGAAATATTGCATAAAGGCAATGACGGTTTCGGGATGCGACTGATGATTTGCAACCCTTGATGCACTGAGAGCCACAACAGCAACACAGCCCATATTCATGAGCATTGTCATTATGGGGTTAACAGTTCCCATAATAATGCCTGCCCGGGTTTCGTTTTTCACAAGTTCCCTGTTTACGTCATCATAGCGTCTTTTTTCATAATCGGTTTTTGAAAGAGCTTTTATAACGCGTATCCCCTGCGAATCTTCGCGAACAACCCGAACCATGCCATCAACGGATTTTTGAACTTTTGTATAAAGTCCCACCCCTTTTTTTCTGATAAAAAGCACAATACCAAACAGAAAAGGAATTATCGCTATCATAACAAGCGAAAGATATGCATCCATAAAAAGAGTTATGGTAATTCCGCCTACAAGCATGATGGGGGCTCTTACACCCATTCGTTGCATCATATTGATAAAACTGTACACATGATAACTGTCGGTTGTAATTCGTGATTCCAGAGAAGGAATGGTAAATTTGTCTGTTTGAGCAGCCGAAAGTTTCAATGTTTTGGCAAACAAATCTTTTCTCATGCTCTCGGCAAAATCACGTGAAACCTTTGCCGCCATACGGTTTGCCTTAACATTGAAAATGCATGCAATTGCCGAGCAACCAATCATAAGACAACCCCAAAGCACAATATCCGACGCGCTTTTGCCCATTACATTTGCAAGAATATGACTCAAAATATACGGAAGCATAAGTTCGGCAACGGTTCCGATAATTTTTATGGACAGACCCAGACCCATTCGTCCGTAATATGCTTTCAGATATTTAAGAACAGTCTTCAAACTATGCACCTCCAAATCATTTGTGATTTTCAAAAAATACCATGTTTTATTTTATCACCGATAACCTTTGTTGTCAACAACACGAAACAAAAACTACATTTTCAAATTTTTTCTGAACCTCAAAGCCGATATTCCCACTTTAGCAGAAAAAAGTTCCGAAAAATAATTTTCATTTTCAAAACCAACACGCTCTGCAATTTCTCGAACAGACATGTCTGTTCCCGACAAAAGAAGCTGACTTTCAAAAAGTCTTTTGCCCAGAATATACTGTTTCGGACTGATGTGAAATGCAGCTTTGAAAATATTTGAAAAATACACGGTGGTAACATTCAAAATTTTTGCAAGAGTGCTCACCGGTATTTTTTGACGATAGTTGTTTTCGATGTATTGAAGAACCGGCTTAAACCTTTCGACATCCCTGGGCAAAACGGCAATGTTTTCAATAAGATCCGCCATAAGAATTTCAATTGCGCCCGAAACCTTCATCTCGGAAGAAATTGTTTTTTTGTCATAGTTATCAACAATAATATCAAAAAGTTCTTTGGTAAGAGAGTTTGCCGGAACCGAGCAACTTTCAAACAGCTGACGGTATAAACCAAACTCCACCAGATCACTTTGAAAGTGAACATAATATTTTTCTATTTCTCCGTTTATTTCGCTCCTGAGCACGGAAAACGCCGGCACAAAATATATTTTGCCCGGCTCAATTTCAAGAGAGCCGTCAAGCATGTGAAGCACTGCCTTTGTTGGATTCGAGTCCGTGCGATAGTAAAGCACATGGCATCCCGTCGGGTTGAGTCCGGCATTCCAGTCGTTTGCATTCCATTCGGTGCCTACTTTTTGAAATCGGGCATTTTTAACATAATATGATTTTTTGTAAGAGAAAGAAGCTTTATCCATTATCACACCACCTATGTTTTGTTAAGATTTTTATGTGTTTTGTCTATTGCTATTATAATAGCAAACATGTATAATTAAGTCAACATTAACCGACAGTTATGAATGTCTGCGATTAGAAAAGGAGTTTTATTATGGTTGAATATGTTATCGGAACAATTGATGAAAAAGATGAAATTGTTGATTTTATAAATTATGTTTTCTCACAAGCTCACCGTCCTCACGACTTTATAACCCTCATGCCCAAATCCTACGGTGACAGAGCCAAAAATCTCGGTGCCGTTCACTATATGGCAAAAAAAGACGGCAAAATAAAAGCTCTTGTGGCAATGCGCATCATTGATGTCTGTGTTGGCGAAAAAAACCTTAAATACGGTCTCATAGGAAATGTGTCTGTTCATCCGTATTCCCGCGGGGAGGGATATATGAAACAGCTAATGCAAATGTCTGTTGATGACGCAAAAAAACGAGGTGTCGACATTATGCTTCTCGCTGGTCAGCGTCAACGCTACGGATATTTCGGATTCGAAAACGCCGGTGCATGCAACTGCTACACTGTTTCAAAGGCAAACATTCGACATTGTTATTCCAATCTCGATACTTCGAACATCAAGTTTCGCGATTTTACCGACGACGATGTTTCATTTGCAAAGAAAATATACGAAAAAAATGAATTCCACTCAATTCGACCAACAGATGAATTCGTCGACATAATGCACACATGGAACAAAAATTGCCGTACAATCTTCCAAAACGGCGAACCCATAGGATATGTATACGGAAGCATGGACGAGCTTGCGCTGAAAGACGAGTCCGATTTTCCGCTTATCTTAAAAGCGATTTTTGAAAATGACGCTCTTAAAGAAGTTAAAATAAAAACACATTTTCATCAAAGAGAAAGAAGCCGCGAACTTGCAAGGATTTGCGAAAGCAGCAGCATTGAACAGGTTAAAATGATAAATGTTTTGAACTGGGAAAAAGCCATTGACGCTTTTATGAACTTCAAGTCAAAGTATGTTGCGTTGCAAGACGGAAGATTGCAGATTTCCATAGAAGGAGACAGCTTTGAACTAATCGTTTCAAACGGAAAGATTTGTGTCTCAAAAGTTGACTCGTCCCCAAAAGGTGCTGTTAAGCTTTCACACATGGAAGCACAAAGACTTATTTTTTCGATGTGTTCTGTTTCTGACGGAGATGAACGTTTCAAGAACTGGTTACCGTTACCGCTCATGATAGATGCACCAGACGGATATTGATAGGAGGGGATTTTGTTGCCAAAGCTATATTTACTCACCGAACACAGTCCGTTTATGATGTCGTATGTATTCATTACCGACTCGGACAATGCCGTTGTTATTGACGGTGGCAGAGAAAGCGACATGCCTCATCTGAAAGAAATTATAGGCGCCGGAAAAATATCGGCATGGATTCTCACACACCCTCACCTTGATCATATTGCCGGGTTCGTTGACGAAATGAAAAAGAACGAAATAACAGACAGAATAGAAAAAATATATTATAACTTTCCTTCAAAAGAATTTACCGTGTCGTGCCCCACAGAGGTTTTACCTCATGTTATTTGCGATTTTTACAAAGCATTGCCAAATTTTGAGCACAAATGTGTCATTGCAGAGCCGGGACTTAAAACAAACGTGGATGAACTTGAAATTGATTTCCTCTTTGCCGGTGGCGAACGCTATCTCACCCCACGTCCCAACCTTGCCGTAAACGAAAGCTCCGTTGTTTTCAAAATAACATCTCCCGGCATGAGGAGCGTGCTGTTTTTGGGAGATCTTGGTCCCGAAGGCGGAGCGGACCTTCTGAAAAACTGCAAAAATAAGCTCAAAAGCGACATTGTTCAGATGTCTCACCACGGACACAGCGGTGTAAACGAAGATGTATACCGTGCAATTGCCCCATCTGCATGCATGTGGAATGCACCCGAATGGCTTTGGGAAGAAGAAGACATCGAACACGAACCCGGACTTTGGGGAACATGGCATCAGCGAAAATGGATGTATGATATGGGTGTCAGCGAGCATTATGTATCTAAAGACGGTACACAGGAAGTTGATTTGATGTCAAAACATTGACGGTTTTTGAGAAAGGAATAACTATGCATATAACAGACAAGCTATACAACAAAAAATGGGGAGTATTCAATCACTATCTATACGGCTTCACCGCAAAACCCGAAGGCATTTCATGGAATGAAGCCATCGAAAGGTTTGATGTCAAAAAAATCTCCGCACAACTTCGTGAAGTGGGGGCAGGATATTATTTCATCACCCTTTGCCAGGGCGGAAGGCATCTCCTTGCACCAAATGACACCTACAATCGCATAACCGGTTCAAAGCCCGGCGATGTCTGCACCGACCGTGACATTGTTTTTGAGCTCCATGACGAACTTTCAAAATATGGCATAGACCTGTATCTCTATTTCCCTTCCGACGGCCCCCACATCGACAAAGATCACGGCAAGAAAATGGGATTTTATTATGAAACCGAGGATGTTTACAAGCTTGCAGACGGGATTTACCGTCACCGTGAACCCTACGAAAACAAAGTGCTTTTGGAAAAACGGCTCAATCAGACATTCATTGACAACTGGTCAGCGGTTTTGAAAGAATATGCCGACCGTTACACAAATAAAATCTCCGGTTGGTGGTTTGACGGATTCTATGACTTTTTCGGATTTAAACCCGAATGGATAAAACCGTTCTGTGATGTTGTAAAAGCCGCAAACCCCGACGCCTGTGTAGCATTCAATAACGGAGTTAAAAAAGAGCTTTACAAATGGTATGAATTTGAAGACTACACTTCGGGAGAACTTAATGAACTTGAGCTCATTCCCAAAGGAAGATTTACCGACACAATTCAAAGCCACATTCTTGCTCCCCTGGGCACTACCTGGGGATCGAAAAACGCTCGCTATGACAACGAATATATGAAAAACTACATAAATGCCGTAAACAAAAACGGCGGTGTTGTCACTGTTGATGTGGGCGTAAGTTCTGACGGAAGCTGGTCAGAAGAACAAATTGCTTCGCTCAAAATCAGGTGATGATCCAAGAATGCAAAGCATAATTGGATTGCGGAAAAATTAGCCTTAGCAACCAATGCTCAATACGGTTGTCCGGAGTTTTGTATATTATTTCTTACACAAAAAACTTCCTCTGTTTTAAAGGTCAATGACGACCTAAGCAAAGGAAGTTTTTGTTTTTATTCTTATATTATTGCATCGCTGATTCTTTTTATAATCACAGCGCTTTCGGCTCTTGTGGTATTTTTCTTGGGAGCAAAGCTTCCGTCGGACATTCCCTTTACAAATCCGAGAATAACTCCCCGGGAAACATATGCCTTTGCCCAAGGAGCAATTTGGTCATTATCTGTAAATGAGGTTTCACCTGCCTCGGGAAAGTTTTTACCGAGAGCATATGCATTGACCGCAATTTTAACCATTTCCTCACGGGTGATGAGGTCATTGGGTCTGAAATTCACATCTTTTGAAATCAAACCAAGAGAGAGTGCCGTTGCAATGTTTTCTGCATACCAGGCATCTTTTGAAACATCGGCATATTCATTTGCATAAGCCGTCTTGGAACGGGCAAGCATTCTTATTATAAGGGTTACAAATTCTGCTCTTGTGACATTGTCTTCGGGAGCAAAAAGTGTGAGGGTTCTGCCGGTTACAATACCATTTTCAAAAAGATATTTAATGTCCGCTTCTGCCCAGTGTCCTTGTATGTCGGTAAAGGGGTTTGACACAGGAACATAACCGCCAAATCCACCTCCGAAACCGCCTGATGATGTGCCTCCTCCTGATGAAGAACTACCGCCTGAAGACGAATCCTTTTCGGGTCTCTTGCCTATTTCGCCTTTGTCGGAATTGCCGTCATCGGGAAGTTTGGTGTTGGAGCCTGCCATGCCCACAACTATGTAGCCTTCACTGTCATAGCCAAAGACAGCGGCTTTTCCGTTAATCAAAACCTCGGTTGTGTCAAAAGACAATGCCTTAATTCCGTCAAAGTTCATGTTTTCATCTGTCTGAATTTCAAGTCTTGTACCCTTCCATTCAAAGGATGCCGACTCTGCCCTTTGAGGAAGTTTTGCTATTATTTTTCCGTTTTTGTCCTTAACAAAGGATGCAGATTTCATATTGACGGTGGAAATCTCGTTAACATTGTTGTTTTCAAGAACAAAAGCCAACTGACCGTCGGTGGAATATTTGTCAAAGGTACGGACCGAGGTCGGATTTTCTTCGTAGGAAAGATAATAATAGCCTGTTGTGCGAAGAAGATTGATATCGCTTGAAACCTTGAGCCCCACTGCCTTGTCTTCGGAAACACCCACATCAATTTTTTTGGCAGATACCTTTGCATCTTCGGCATCTTTGTAAGGAACAAGAACGGTTGTAAAGGTTGTGATGCCCTTTTGTTTTTTCTCAAAATAGCCGTAAGGTGCATCATAAATTTCATTGTTGCTCTTATCCCACCAGCCCATTTCTTCGGTTAGGCTTGCATCTTCATCAGCCGAGGCAACAATGATGTTGGCGCCTGACGGGTAATTGGATTTCACCATGTTGGTTTCGGGGTCAATTGAAAGATTGGCTTCGGGGAGCATGTGCCAGAGCTGTTTATAGCTGTTTTGGGCATCAACATCTTCGGGAACAAGATAGTCGGTAACTATCCAGTAGTTCTGCTTTGCAAACATTGTGTTTCGCGTATGTTCAAAGCCTGTGTTGTTGCGGGTTGTCATTGACAAAAAGTCAAAGGATGAATCTGTCACAAAATGGTCAATTCTTCCCGGTCCGTTTGAACCTCC
This sequence comes from Clostridia bacterium, assembly GCA_017397885.1. Classification (GTDB taxonomy): domain Bacteria; phylum Bacillota; class Clostridia; order UMGS1810; family UMGS1810; genus RGIG1828. The sequence goes on from JAFQHQ010000174.1 coordinate 17,354, forward strand.
ACCCGTTCCAACTCCGTTTCCGAGCTGTGTTGTGTCATTAATCTCAACGGTGTTGTGAGCTCTTGTGGATTTGCCCCATTTTCTGAATGGATTTTCGGAAACATAGGTGAAGATTCCGGCATCATTGAGAAGTGTTCTGCCAAATGCCGCAACGGTCAGATGGTTATCGTCCGCATGAACGTGACCGCCGTCTTCGTGAACATTGGTGAAAAGATACATTGCATCACTGCTCCAGTCGGAACGCAGAATTGCCTCATTTGCACCGTGATATGCTTTGGATGTCCAACTCGGGGCTTTTCCTTCTTTACCAAACGAATCGATGTAGAGAAGCTCATCATCCTTGTAATATTTCGCCATTTGCGAGAAATTGCGAGTTTTAAGTCTTGTGGCAGGGTTACCGAACCCTGCATCACCGTATTGAAGACCTCCGCCGTAGGGAGTTACAAGAAGTGCGTTATAATACATGGATTTAATGAGCAAATCGTCATATTCCTTGCTCACATCGTCTCCCATTTCCAGGAGAGAATTTTTAAAGCCCACCATGCCCTTGCACACGCCCACACTGTAGGAATCAACGCCTTCAATGTAGGAACCGTCCTCATAGTTGTTGAGAAAAATGAAGCCTTCAAGAATTTCTTTTGAAAATCCGTTCCAGTTGTTGCCTTTTTTGGAGTCATAAAACTCGGGCAATTTGTTGCTGGAGCGAAGAATTGAAGTCATTTCGGACTGAAGCCAGTTACCCTCTTTGGAATGAATGTGGTAGAGGGCGTTTGATATATCCCAGATATGTTTTAATATTGCCGTGCAGGTTTCGGCATCCATATATTTTGAATTAACAAGAATGTCTATGGTGTTATTGAGCTTATCCACACGTGCCGAAGCATCAAGAGTTCTTGGGAACAACCCCCGGCTTTGAGGATTGTCGGGTTTTGTTAATACTCCGCCCTTGTCGGTGATAAAGTCCTGAATACGCCTGAGGGCTTTGTATGAATAATATTCATCCTCTGTGACAACATATTCCGTTGCAAGTGCCGGAAGGTCATAAAAACGTGGTGCCTGATAGTAGTATTCCGCTTCGGAATGGGCAGGTCTTTCCCAGTTGTTCTCTCCGGGAATACCACCAAAGAAATATATGTAGCCGGTGAGAGAATTCCAGCTTACCGTGGATTCATCCCAGCCTATCTGTTCTTTTAAAACAACAATTCGCTTTTCTTCATCGAGCAAATCGTTTTTGACATTCAAAACAAGCCTTGCATTTGTTATCTTGTCATCGGACTTTAGATCGGGGAAGCTGAATCTCAAAAGACTGCGGTAGTATTCGTTACTCAAAAAATCACCAAAGGATTTTACTTTGAGATATGGCTCAAAACCATAATTTGTATCGGCATATTCCCCTGCTCTGATGGTTGCATCATTGTCTGGATAATACGTTTTTGTAATACCGTTTACAACAAGCTCCAGTCTGGGTCTTTTTGATTCATCGGCATTATCCTTGCTTGCAATCTGCAAGCTTGTTGCTTCGTTGTGCCATGCGGCAAGAGAGAAGCTCACCGAAGAGCCCGGAGCAATCTCCGAAGAAGACACCCTCACCGAAACTGTGTTTTCACCGCCCGGAGCATTGAACTCTCCGCGGTAATAGCTCGTACTTCCCATCTGATAAAACCCTGCCGCAGACATATTTGCAAAATTGGTGTCACGACCTGAGGCAGAAGATGTGAGAGCGGTTTTTCTGTTTTGCATATACAAAAGAAGTTCTTCTTTTGCAAGGGCATAATCTCCCGACTTTGCTGCATCTTCAACCGCTGACAAATCGGGATATGATTCGTAGTCAAGCTTTCCGAGCACGTCCCAATTATCTTTTAAATTATTCCACACACCGAAAAATTCCTCGTCTGTCATGTGCTGAGGGTCTTTGAATGCCTCATCTGCAAGCACAGTGAAAACAAAGGTCTTTTCTTTTGTTACATCACCCGAAGTAATTGAAGCGGTAAGCTCAACATCTATGTTGCTTTCATCGCTTCTCGGTCTTGTTACTCTGCCGGATTTTGAAATTACCGACTCATTGGAGGATGACCACGAAATGTCCGAACCATATCCCCCCGACCGTATGAGGTTGAGGCTTTGGCAAACAGAAAACGGGTCTTCCTTTGTCAGATATTTATAATCCAAAATGTCATAATCGTTATTTACCGTGTTTTCATCATCAAAATTACGCATAACCTTGTAAACGAATGTTTTGTATTTTACGTTGTCACCTTTAGACACCTTTGCAGTAAGTGCTACCGAAGGATTTTCGCTGTATTCATTTGCGTCGGGTCTTTTTACGGTACCGTCATTTGAAATGAGTGTTTCGTTTGAAGAAGTCCACTCAATATCGCTTCCGAAGCTTCCGAATTGGGGCAGAATCAGATTATCTTTAATGAGCATGGGATCAATGATATTTGGCTCTGCACCAAGGAACTTTTCGCCGCTTAAAGAATTGCAATCAAAAATCACTTTCAGGTTGTCGGGAAACTCGGTTTCATACACTTTTAAATTGTCGATAGAAAGCTCGTAGTTAAGTGCACTCCCACCCTCCATGCCTATTCTGACATTTCGCACGTCGGATGCACCTGCTTTGTAGGAGGAGCGGTTAACCCCCTCCAGGTTACCATCTACCCAATAGGAAAACAGGCTGTTTGAGGTGTCAAACAAAAATTTAAGATTAATTCTGTCGGAAGGGTAGCTCTTTCCCGAATCGGGATTAAGATATCCCAAAGCACCGTTTGACTGCCAGATAAGCCTTACATATTCTGTCCATTCACCGCTTCCGAGAACTCTTATGTAAGCATGCTTTTTGGGATTTGATTTTATTACATCAAATTCAACACATATAACTCCCTTATATCCCGTGAGAAGCTCATCGAAATTATAATCAAGGAAGCAGGCGGCTTTTCCGGTTTCGCTTTTTTCTGAAAGGGTCAGCATTCCGTTTGCTTCAAAGAAGCTGTCGCCATCCTGTAATTTTGAGTTTACGTTAGCTGAAACAACACCGTCTTCAAAATCATCCTCTGCAATCATGTTAATAACTTCAAGGTTGGAGGATACAAAAGATTCGCCGGTTGATTTTACCGTTACCACAAAAAGCTTTGTTCTTTTCATATCGCCAAGAGTAAGCCTTGCTTCAAGAATAACGGTAACATCAGAAGCTTCATCTCCCGGTCTTGTGACGGTTCCGTCTTCTGCCACAAATTCGGGAGCAGAGCTTGACCACTCGATTTCACTGCCCCAGGGTGCAAGGGTCGGGAGGTTAAGATTTTCGGTTATAGAGTTCATGTCTTCGGAGGTTAAAACCGATTCGGTAAGATATTCATAGTCTTCATTAAGCATATCTTCAAGAGAGGTTATGTTCCGAAGAACCGAGTATTCGAAAGTACAAGTTCTTTCGGCATCGCCTTTTGAAAGGGTTGCTTCAAGGGTTACAGCGGGGTTTTCCTTGGCATCTGCTCCGAGACGGGTAACGGTTCCGTCCGATGATATTACGGTTTCATCGGATGATGACCAGTTTATCTCACTGCCGTAAGGTCCAATTTGGGGAAGATTCAAATTTTTTGTTATTGTGCCAAAGGTGGAGTGCTTCTCTTCACTGCAGATAACCTCGTCTATGAGGCACAGAGCGTCATAGCGCACAGCCTCGGCATCTGTCATTTCGGAAGGCATCCAGAAAAAGGACTTAAGACTTTGAATTTCGAAAACGCCCGGTTCTTCGCCCGTCACTTCAAAACAAAGGCTCGTAACACCCGATGCACCTCTTGAACAAGCATAAACATCATTTAAGGCAATTTCGTCATTTACCCAAAATGAAAATTTATATGTGATTGGGTTAAATGCCAAAGTCACTTTTATTTCATCACCAAAGCTGTCGCCGATTAACTCTTCAACAGCCGTACCGTTTCGACGTTTGGCATAGGACGCATAAAGGGAGCTTCCGTCTACGCGTGCCGTAAAATAACTGCTTGTGCCGGTAATGTTCACGCCAAATTTAAGAGAAGAAATCGCTTCGTCTTTTTTTATTACAAATTTCGTGCCAAGGAGAGCAGAAATCTGCTTTTTATCTTTGAGAAGATAATATGAAGCTTTCAGGTTTTCTTCACCTGAATAATTAATTTTAAGCTTGGAATCGGATTCTTCAACCGACGAATTTTCAAAATCAAAGCTCCAGCGGCCGTCAATTGTGCCGTCTGAAAAATCCTGACAGTCAAGCACTGCGGCAATATGAGGCATGGAAACGCTTGCATCTTCTGCCATTGCAATATTCAAAGATGATGTGCAAAGCACCGACAAAGAAATCAATGCCGAAAATATTCTCCTTAAAATCATATTACCATTCCTTTCGATTCTCTAATTCTCACAAGCAAGAAAAATCACTCGACTTTTCCGCTTGGAAATCAATTAATTGCTTTTGAAACGGACACCGGTGTCACTTCGTTCCAGTGCATGAGTTTAATATAATAATTTTCATAATCTTCGGGGACTTCAACGGTTGTTTTTGCATAATAACCGTAGTTTTCCACGGTTGGAGCTTCGGTGTTTACTCCGGCTGTTGCCTGAAGAATTTTTGCATCAATAAATTGAACGCTTTCAAGCTCATTGGTAGCTTTGTTGTAGAGAGCAACCACAAAGTTTGTGCCGTCCGAGAGTGCAGATGTGAAATCTGTAACATTGAGTTTTGCAACATATGCGCCGCCGTTTTCAAGCTTTGTTACGTTTTCACCGCCAAGCTCAATTGTCTTAACAGATGCTTCAGAAGCTGAACTTACTCCGTCTGCAAGCTTGTAGAGCTTGAGATTGTCCACGGTTAATTTGTGACCGTTTCCGAAAAGGGTGAAACGAAGTCCCGCAAGAGTCTGTTCGTAGCCGGAGCTGATTTTTACAAAGGGAGCATCCTTTGCAAGAAGTGCACCGTCAATGTAGAGAGTGTACAGATTGTTGGTATCGTCAAGAATGTATTTAACCTTAACTGTGTCTGTGGTGTAGAGAACAGGTACATTGCTGATTTGCTTTGCATTTGTATCGGTGGTATTTATTGCTTGTGTGAGAATGCCTTTGTCTCTGTTCTCGCTCAGAATTTCGTGACGGACAAACATTCTTGTGCTTGTAAGATCGGTACCATAGAACTGACCTATGATGTCATATCTTGAACGCATTGCCTTCTGGGATTTTGTGAGGTCATATTCAAGAACATATTTACCGCTCGGAAGGGTTGATTTATTCTTGTTAAATGTCAGATACTGTGTCCATTCCTTGCCCGATGTGTTTTCAACAACCAGCTTTTCATTTTCAAAATAATATTTTCCGTTTGAGCCGGGGTCGGAATACAGGAGATTTGAATTTGAAAAATCGTCATAGATTATGTAGTCTCCGTCCATGTTAGCATTTTCGGGAGCATCTTTTCTCTTAACATAGAATGTGAAGCTTTTTTCGGCAGTTTCCTCGCCGTTTGTCAGGGTAGCTGTGAGAGTTACCGCATCGGACATAGCATAGCCCGAAACTCTGTGAATTGTGCCGTTTGTTTCAATTAGCTTTTCGTCAGAGGATTTCCATGTGATAGCAGAGCCGTTTTCACCTGTTTGGGGAAGGGTGAGGTTATTTTCAAGGATATAATCTCCGTTTGCATCGGGTGCTTCGGCTGTGAGGTCTGTGACATCAAGTGTAAGGTGGTCTTTTCCGATTGCGGATTCTGTGGCGGTGTACATCTTAAAATTTTTGAGTTTTACCACCTGACCACGGTTTCTGTAGGATTCAAAGTAAATAAAGAAGTCACTCAGCATTGTGGAACCCGATTCTCTCATAGTGATGCCGGAACGCATAAGATTTCCGTCAATGAATAAATCAGCAACATAAGACGAATCTATAACAAAAACCATCTCGTGCCAGTTATCGGTGTCGGTATCAGTCTGAAGAGTAAGACCGTTATTTGCAACAGTGAAATCACCGCTGCCGTCTTTGCCGGAGAAGGCTTCAGATTTAATCCATTTGAAATATGGGCCGGAACGGGCTTTTGTGCCGTTGTGACCGTTATAACCAATCATAAACTGTCTTTCACCAAGGGGGTATCTTGTAATATCAAATGAAATGACAAGGCTTTTGCCTTCGGGAATTTTGTAGGGAGTGTGATCTTTGGTAGCATAGAAAGATATTTTGGCATATGAACCCGTTGACATGGTATAGTCTGCACAGTCCATAACAAATTCGCCGTTTTCTTCATATGCATCAAAGATATCGGTTTCAACATCTCCAACAAGCTGATTGCCGATGTTGTCTGCAACCACAATGTTGGCATCAATTTCACTGTCGGTAAAATCTGCGGTGTAAACCGCTTCATCATGGGGATACAAAGTGTCAATAATTTCGGATGCATATACATTTGATGCAAGCATTGCAAAAAGAATTAATGCAACAGTTATTTTTTTTACTAAACTTTTCATTTTCATCTCTCCTTTTAATCTTTTATAATCACAACAACCTCGGGATTGTTGGAATTAATGAGCATAAATATTTCGCAGGCATCCTCTCCTGCTTCAAGGTACGATTCAATGTCGTCACATGTTGCGGTGTAGATGTTACCACGGCTTCGTTCATAAAGATAAACCTCGGGACCGTCTTTTTTGAGGATTTCATATTTGAAATACGGTACAGACTCATCGGAGCCGAGCATAATTTCAACTTCATCCACAACCTCGTTTTTAAGAGGTGAAAGTCTGTTCAGCTTTACGGATTTTGCCATTCCGTATATTTCCTCAACAGGGCTGTTTTTATTGATGTTATAATATTTTTTAAGTCCCGAAACAGTGGCACGTTTTTCAATTTTATCTACGCTTCCGTCGTTTTCAAGGGAATATTTTATTATGTCGCCTTTTCTTAAGTTTTTGGCAATGTTAAATGAATCGGATGTTTCTTTGCAGATTTCCTCGCTGACCTCATCACCGGTGAGAAGCTTAATTTTTACGCACTCTGCTCCTTCCTCATCAACAACCGCAGATGCCTCACCCACAATTGAAAATTTTGCATCATCATCGATGGGCTTTTGAACATCGGCATCCATGTTTGCCACAATCATAACTGCCGCGGCAATCTGTGAATCGGAATCAATGTTTACAGGATATACCGAATAGTCGGAGCCATCGGTGAGTTTTACAACCTCATAATAGTCATCGTCCGAATCGGCATGGACCGGAACACAAATCACATTGGTGCTTTCACCAATAAAGAAGTTTTCGGCATTAGTGTAGCCGCCAAATGAAACAATGTCCGAATTAAAGTTAAGGGAATATTTATCATAGGTGTTGCCATAGACGGTTATGTTTTTCACCTTGCCCTCCGAATCGACTGTGTAGCCTATGATGTGGTCTTTAAGGTCTGCCACATTAAAATCGCTACTACCGTTCACCTTGGATTTTTGGGAAAGCTCCAGAACTTTAAGATCGCCGTTTCGGTATTCATAGTATATCTCTTCGGTATTGTTTTCTTTTTTTACAATTCTCTCATAACTTCCGCAGGACGCAATTTTTAACTTTGCATCAGATGAGAAGGATTCTTTTTTCACATCCGTTACATAGGCATATTTTTCGCCGGAGAGCTTTTGTCCGTCGGTTGAAACAATGTCTCCTTTAAAGTCGAGAACAAAGTTTGCCTCGTCACCAAGAGCAACCTCAAGCTTTGGAACATTTGACTTTGAAACTGCAATGCGGTAACGCTTGCCGTCAACGGAAATCCCATTATCTGAAGAATAAAGTTCGCTAACTTTCCCGGAAACAACTTCATTTGAAATAACCGCACTGCAAACCTTGCCGTCAAGACTTGCGTTGAGAGTGAGAACGCATCCGGGCTTTATGTCATCGAAGGCAGCGGGAGTACCGTCGGCATTTGAGAGGCTGATGAAGGCATCCTCGTCATCTGACAAAAACTTAAAACCGCTTCTTCCGTTGTAGAGCTCGTTATTTTTAAAATATACCGTTTTGCCGGGAGCATACACTCTTTCAATTGCAAAGCTTTCATACTCATTTATGAAAAGAGTTTCATATTTGCGGTCATCATCTGCATCAACGAAGATGTAATCACCGTTACATATTTTAAGGAAGCTATCGGTAAGCTCTGATTTTTTAACTGCTTTACCGTTGTATATAAAATTGTCGGTGCTTTCAAAGGATATTGTTTTTGTTTTATCCTCGCTCACATAATATGTAATGCCGCTTTTTTTGATGTCTTCTGCTTCATCAGCTTTGATTTTAAGCACGTTATTGACATCTGCCATAACACCGATAGCCTTTACCGTCGGAATTTTTTTGTGAATATTTGTGATACTTAATCTGACACTTTGACCAAGATAATCTCTCCAATTGGCTGATTGTGCGTTATAAACCTTGCCATTAACCTCAATCTGCCCCGGTTCAAGACTGCTTTCTCCCGCAAGTGAAGTAATGCCGTTATCGATTATTATTCCTTCTATTATAGAAGATTCATTTGCCGAAATTATTTTATCATATAATGTTTCACTGCTTATCTCATATGAATCGTCCAAATTGCCGATTACTTTTTCAAGAGGTCTGATTTCAAGAGAATTGTCAAGATACTTTGCAATATCTCCTCGCAAAGCATTGGCGTTGATATCAGCATATACACCCTTTGTAACGCCAAGATTTGATGCAACAACAAAATATCCGTTAGGATAACCGCCGTATTCTTCCGCCATCATACCATAGCCAAGTGCACAAACAATAAGCTTTAATGCCTGAGCGTGAGTAAGCATTTCGTCCGGTCTGAAACTACCATCTTCAAAGCCGTTTATGAGACCGAGAGAATGAGCATAATTTATGTATCCTGATGCCCACATATCAGACGAAACATCGCTAAAAGGTGTCACAGACAAACCGGGATCTGACAACACACCGCAAAGTCTTGTGGCAACAGCTGCAAATTCTGCCCTGCTGATCTCCTTTTCGGGATGAAACTCTCCGTTTTCATACCCCTGCATAAGTCCGCAGGACTTGACATTAAAAATTGCATCATCATATTCTGCTCCTTGCACATCTTTTGCAACAGCAGAAAAAGACGAACACAAAAGTGCTCCGCTCAAAACATAAGCGCAAAGCTTTTTCATGCATATCATCCTTTCTGTAAATATCATTAAAAACACCTGTAATCACTTATATTATAGCATAATTAATTATAACTACAATCAATGTTTTTTGGGAAAAATTTTGAATTTATGAACTATGATGTCTTATTTGACCTCAAAGCCCCTTATTACATACTGAAATTATATTATAATTAAAAATAAAAGTAAAGTGTGTTTTTTTGGTAGTTATTTTGATTTTTTGAACTTTTGTATTAAGAAACATTGACTTGGAATGATTAATGATATATAATTACGATATAGTATTTATCAGGTGTGGTGATATACATGAATGATACGGTAAACAAAACGGAGATTTTAAACCCTATTGAGCAATACGGCAAAAATGACCCGGTATCCGAAAAAGGGAGAATTATGCGGAAAATTATTTATCCCTTTGTTGATTTGCCCGATGAATGTATTGCAATATTTCACAGACGCGGTGCTTCGCAGACAACCGCGCCCCCGAATATCACAAATAAAAAACAGAGAAAAAATACCTACTGTACTCTTTTCTTTTTTATACGCGGTCATATGAATATGGTCGTAGACGGCAAAACCATCCATGCCACAAACGGGAATGTCTTCTTTTTGAGTGAAGAGGCTCCTCACCGCACCTACACATTCAACACCGGAGTGATTGAATATTACGGAATGGATATATCTTCAGCTTATATTAAATCACTTAAAGGCAAGCATTTTTTATATGATTTGTTCTATAACAGTACACAAAAATGTTACGGTGTACATAATATCTCCGACACAGAAAAAATCATCGAATCATTTAAACGCATTGAAAAAAACCAAAATGAGAGCGATTTACTTTTGTATTCGTATGTCATTCAAACTCTCCACACTATTCATGACACAATCAAAACCTCCGCTCCCATGCGTTCTCCATCAATAATTAACACTGCCACGGAGTATATGTCGGATAATTTCAGAACAATACGTTCAATTTCTGAAATTGCCCGCTATTGCAATGTGAATACCTCCCACCTTTGCACAACCTTCAGACAAAAGCTTGACTGCAGTGTGAATGAGCTTTTAAAAAGAATTAAATTTCAAAATTCAATTGAACTCATACTCTCGGGAAAATCTCCCGAGGATGCCGCATATGAAAGCGGTTTTCCAAATTACAAATATTACCAGTCGCTTTTTAAAAAATATTACGGAATCACACCGAAAAAATATTTGAGCGATTTGAATAATTAAGTATCAAAAAAAGCATCTGACCACTGTTTTATTGTCAGATGCTTTTTTTCAGTTATTCATTAATAATCGGATACAGCTGAATTGTGTTTCCGCCGTCAACAACAAGCTCTGCACCCGTGGTGTTTCGGGCATGAACTGCAAAATACCACACAGCATCGGCAACATCACTTCCGAGTGCCACATCACCCAAAGGGGTGAAGCGTGAAGGGACATTTGCATAGAAATCGGGATTCTTTTCCCATCTTTCGGTCACAATCATTCCCGGAAGCACCGCATTTACTCTGATGTTATATTTCCCAAGATCAAGAGCCATTGCCCTCATCATTCCAAGCTGACCGCCCTTTGAGGCAGAATAGGCTATTCGGTTTGGAATGGCTCTGTAGGCTGTGTTGGAATTAACAAATATTATGTTTCCGCCGCCGTTTTCTTTCATTCTCTTTGCCCCATGCTCCGAAAGACAATAGTTCCACACCATGTTTGTGTTTATCACACGCATAAAATCGGTAAGAGGATTTTTAAAAATCTCCATGTCAAGTCCCTGGTCTGCGGCATTGAGAACAAGAGTTTCAACAAAGATTCCTTTGCTGTCCATATCTTCAAACATAATTTTTACTGCTTCTTCATCAACAGTTTTTTCATCAATGAGAGAGTCAATGTGATAGCCCAGAATTTTCACATGGGGGAACTTTTCTCTGTAGCTTTTTTCACTGCCATGAACCTTTTCGGCATTTCTTCCCGTGAAAACCACATTTCTCCCCTCGGATGCAAATTTCTCTACAATTGCAACGCCTGTGTTTATGCAGGCGCCCGTGATTAAAACATATTTATCTTTGTTCATAAAATCATCCTTTTAAAAATAAAATTCCGTTTTGGCAGGTCTTATGTCCGTGAGTGCACCTGTGTAGTGCCTTAAAGTGTGAACCTGATACGGATGTTTAAGACATTCTTCTTCATCAATTTCAATTCCGAGACCCGGTTTGTCAGGAATTGAAATATATCCGTCACTATATTCCAAAGCCTCATTTGTGACATCTTTTCTCCATTCAACGTCCGAATACATAATTTCAAGAACAGAGAAATTCGCGCAGCAAGCTGCAAGCTGGAGTGTTGCCGCATTGGCAACGGGTCCTGACGGATTGTGAGGTGCAAAGGGAATGTAATAGCTTTCAGCCGATGCCGCAATTTTCTTTAATTCCATAATGCCTCCTGCGTGGGAAATGTCGGGCTGAATGTAATCGGCAGCTCTCATTTCAAAAAGGTCTTTGAAGGATTTGAGGGTATAGAGCCTTTCACCTGCGGCAACGGCAACCGGCGATTTATCTCTCACGGCTTTGAGAGCTTCAAGGTTATCCGGCGGTATCGGCTCTTCAAAAAACATGGGCTTGAACTGTTCAAGCTCTTTTGCAATTTTAATGCCTGTGGGTGCATTAAACCTGCCGTGACCCTCTATGAGCAAATCAACATCATTGCCAACAGCATCTCTCACCGCTCCAACACATTCAAGAGCGGTGTTTAAATCTTTGTTTGAAATTTCAAGGTAAGATTTTCCGAAAGGATCCCACTTCATGGCGGTAACCCCTCTTTTTACGGCAATTTTTGCTTTTTCGCCAAATTCTTCGGGGGTTTTTGCTCCGGCAAACCAACCGTTTACATAGATGCGCACCTTGTCGTTGACTTTGCCGCCCAAAAGCTGATATACGGGCACCCCGAGCGATTTTCCCAGAATGTCCCAAAGAGCCATTTCAACGGCGGAAAGAGCAGACATCAAAACTGCGCCCCCTCTCCAGTAAGCATCTCTGTATATATCGTGAAAATGCTTTTCTATTGTAAGTGGATTTTTACCCACAAGATATTCTTTTATGTGTTCAACTGCACCAAGCAGTGCTTTCTCTTTGTATTCCAGTGTTGCCTCGCCGACTCCATCAATGCCTTCATCAGTGTACACTTTCACAAAAACCCAATTTGTGCGGAAGCAGTCCACCACAAAGGTTTTCACATCTGTAACTTTCATGTTTCATCCTCCTGATTGACAAGCGTTTTTTATTATGTTATTATAAATTTTATATAAATAATATAAATATTTTATGTGTTTTATTAGAAATCTTAATGTTTGAGGTGAGTGATATGGTGCTTCCCAAAATTGTTGCCGTCGGGATATATGATTCAAAAATTATAAGACCGGGCGTTACAATAAGTAAAAACCGAAAAGTTTCTATGTTTGAAATTGAAATCCCCCTTGAAAAAGGCGGCGTGTCATATATCGATGCGAGTTCAAGAGCCATTGACACCAACATGTTAATATGCGCCAAGCCGGGGCAGATAAGGCACACAAGGTTTCCCTATAAATGTTATTACATACACATGATTTTGGAATCCGGTATACTTTACGATATTCTTTCTGATGCTCCCACGGTGTTTGAAATCACAAAACCGGATGTTTATAAAAATCTGTTTAATAAAATGATAAAGCACTACAATACATTTTCGGCCGAAGACGAAATAATGGTTCAAAGCAAACTGCTTGAACTATTGTATACAATAAGAATTGATACAAAAGAACACATAAAAATTGACGGCTCCTGCAACAACACTTCCGTTATTGCAAAAACTTTAGATTATATTGACAAAAACATCACGGGTGATTTGTCACTTAAAACCGTTGCAACAACGAATTCTTTGAGTGCCGTTCATTTTCACAATATGTTCAAAAGTGCAACAGGCAAGACTCTCAGACAATATGTTGAAGAACAGCGAATCAAAAGAGCAACAGAGCTTTTACTTACAACAAATTACAATCTTACAGAAATTGCCTATGAGTGTGGCTTTTCTTCCCAGAGTTATTTTAGTTTCGTGTTCAAACGAAAAATAAAAAAAACACCCAGAGAATATGTAACAGAATTGTATGACAGATATGAACTTTAAGATAAAAAGCAATTTTGTTATATCTGTAAAAAAGCATATGAGCTAAAATAAAATCAAAATTAGCCAAAGGTTGGTGACCAATTTGATTATTACAGACAAACAAATTCTGAAACAATATGCCCCCGAAAACAGACTGTGGCAAGGTATTCCAAGCATTGAAGTAACAAAAGGCGGAAGAATTTTCGTGACGTTCTACTCGGGCAACGTGGGAGAAAGAATTGGTAATTACTGCCTTGTTCTTGTGTCGGATGACGGCGGAAAAACTTTTTCGGAGCCCGTGTGTGCATCATATTACGAAGACCACCGCTGTTTTGACCCGTGTCTTTGGATTGACCCCCTCGGCAGGCTATGGTTCACATGGTCAATAATGCCCGATGACTATCTCTATGCTTCAATCTGCGCCAACCCCGATGCCAATGAGCTCATTTGGTCAAATCCATTCCCCGTTGGCGAAGACATCATGATGAACAAGCCCACCGTGCTCTCCACCGGAGAGTGGCTCTTCCCCATTGCAATCTGGAAACGAAACATGCGCGGAGTCTATCAATTTCCGCCAATTGATGACGGCACCAAAATTCCGGGTGCCTATTCATACAAAACCACCGACAACGGCAAAACCTTTGAACGCATGGGTGGAGCAGATGTCGAAAGACGCGACTTTGACGAGCATGTTATTCTTGAGCTTAGTGACGGTCGACTTGCAACCTATGTCCGAACAGACTACGGAATTGGTGTGTCCTATTCATATGACAGGGGTAAAACCTGGACAAAGGGCGAGGATTCCGGATTTGGCGGTGCAGAATCCAGATTTCAGATAACAAGACTCAAATCAGGAAGACTCCTGATGATTAACCACAAAGACACTAAAAAGAGAACAAACCTTGCGGCAATGCTTTCCGATGATGAGGGCAAAACATGGAAATATTCCCTCATGCTTGATGACCGTGAATGGGTTTCATATCCCGACTGCACCGAAGCAGATGACGGATTTATTTATGTGACCTACGACAGAGAACGCGGCGGTTCATCACTTGAAACAACCTATTCAAAAGCAAGAGAAATCCTCATTGCAAGATTCACCGAAAACGAAATCATTGACGGCAAAATATCAAACGAAAAAAGCTATTTGCGCCAAATTGTTTCAAAGCTCGGAAAATATGCCCACGAGGAAGAAAACCCCTACGGCGAACCCGACAGATATTCCTATGAAGAGCTTGCAGAAGTGCTTTTGAAAAATAATAAAGACAATATTCTCGGTAAGCTTTTTGAATATTATCCCACAAACTGTGTTAATCTTCAAAAACTCGACAGCGAAAAGCTTGATACACTCATCGACAGCATTGACAAATCCGACAATAAGTTTGAAATTCTCACACAAATCATTTCCCTTGTTCGTTCGGTTTCCGAGGAATGTGTGGATGCTCCCCCTTTGGTAAACAGAGTCAAAGAATTTTTGCTAAAATACCCGAATGAAGATATCACGGTTAAAGACATTGCCAAAAAAATCGGTGTGAGCTATCACTATATGCTTCATCAGTTCAAAAAAATAACCGGCACAACAGTGACGGCATATCGCAACGAATTAAAACTTTCTCAGGCAAAGAGAATGCTCGTGCAAACAGATTCCTCCCTGTCTGACATAGCTCAAAAATGCGGTTTTGCAAGCTCAAGCTATTTCTCAAAAATGTTCATGGATACAGAAAAAATGTCTCCTTCGGATTACAGAAAGCTAAACAAACTCATTTGACATTCAAAAACGGTTATCGCAAAATTCAACTTCATTTCCGTTTAATTTAATTATTTCTACTGTATTGCAATTTAGGCAAATTATTTCTTGCTATCATCATATCGTCAGATACGGGAATGTAAAAAAACTCCAGACCGCAAAAAGGCAGAAATAATAAGCAATACAGAGTATTAATTAGCCTATAAATCATTTGAAATTACTACAAATGTTGAAAAACATCTGTTTCAAGATGTTTTTCTTCAATTATATGCC
>JAFQHQ010000018.1 GCA_017397885.1 Clostridia bacterium
ATTCGGATTTAGCCTTCGCCGACGTCTGAGTGACGGAGTCGAAGGCGGTCGGACAAAGAAACAGATATTATAGAAATTTCTTTGAAAAGAACTGCGTGATTATAGAAAGTTACTTCAATTGATTTCAACGTAACTCCCCGATAAACTCAAATTTATCTCTTATTCAAACTTTTTCAAGCTCTATGCCATGCTTTATTTTTACAATGTTTCACCATTAAGATAACTCTCAATCAGAAAGTCACCACGATACACAAGCTTAAGCGAGAAAAACGGTCTTGCTTCGTCTTCCATGAGCTTTAAGAAAATTTTGTCGCCTTCCCACAGATTGAGAGACAAAATTTTTTCCTTGTCAATCCATTTAAGTTCGCCTTCATCACAATTGTGATGTTGAGAAGATTTGGATTTTGCGGTGAAAAGATGCATGTGTTCGGTTTCCCAAAGGTCGGACACAAAGGTGACAATGCCGCGATAGCACCAGTCGGAAACCTCAATGCCGGTTTCTTCAAAAACCTCACGTTTCATGCAATCCTCGGGGCTTTCGCCCTCAAGGAATTTTCCGCCAACGCCAATCCATTTGCCGCTGTTTTCGTCGTTCTTCTTTTTTGTGCGGTGCATCATGAGATATTTGCCGTCATGTTCAATGTAGCAAAGACTTGTTTGTTTCATGGTTTATTCCTTTTTCATAATCAAATCGTACATTGCCCGTGCTGATTTTGCAATGCAATCTCTGGCAGGTTCGGGGGATGCATTTTGTGTGAAGCACACAAAAGCAAAATCACCGTTTGATGTAAAGATGATGCCTGCATCGTTGTCGGTGTCGGAAAGTTCACCTGTTTTGCTTGCAATTTCAACTCCCGATGGAATGTCACGTCTTATTTTTGTGGCAATCTGCTGTCTTTTCATAACAGAGAGCATTTCGTTATAAGGATAAGTTTCTCTGTTTGCATAGAGTTTATCCAGAAATTTCATCACATCACCAACAGAGGTGTAGTTTTCTTCGCCTCTTGCCGCAGCGGCAGTATCGAGCATTTTTCTGCCAAGAACAGTGTCGGAATAGCCACAGGAAGAAATGAATGCATTAATTTTTTTCATTGTGAAATGATTGATAAGCGTGTTTGTGGCATCATTGTCGGAATATGTAATCATGGCTTCAATGAGCGAGGAAAGCTTTTTGCCTCCGATTGTGGAATCGGCTTTGAGTTCGCCTTTTTCCATTTGACTGTAGGCATATTCCATGATGAAAAGCTTTATGATGCTTGCAGATTTCTGCTGTGAGTTGTTTGCTGTTTTGGAATGGTCTGTACCGTATATGTGAAATGCATATGAATATGTCCCGGGGAAAGATGCAAAATTGTCGGTTATGCATTTTTCGTAAGTAGAAGGCTCTTCGTTTTTAGTCGCTGACGGAAGCACAGCATCCTTTTTGGGAGGGTGAATTTTATTATCCGGTGAAGGTTTTATGTCTTCTTTGCTGTTGGCAGGGGCCTTCTTAAAATCCGAATTTGGTCGCTCCTTCATGTCCGATGCCGCAGAAGATGGATTGATAAAATCCGTAGTTTCGCCTTTTCTGTCCGAGCACGCACAGAAGCATATGCAACAAGCAAGAATCAGTGCCGTGATTTTTGAAACACGAAAATAATTTTTCATCGTTTTACCTTTCCATGTGTGAATGTACAAGAGTCAGAAGTTCGTTTACAATTCCCGTTGCGCCTGCGCCGTTTCTTGTTAAAATGGCTATGGCATATCTTGATTCATATCCGTTTATAATTGCAAAAACGTTAAACTGGTTTTTCACGTTTCGGTTTTCCGAACCAAACTGTGCATACATTGTGCTACCCGACGGAGCAGAAACACCGAACTGAGAAGCCGAGTGACACAGCTTGTATCCTTCGTCCCATGAATCAAGCAGTTCCATGAAAGCAACCGCTTCATAGGCGGTGGTGAAATTATCATTTGCCGAATTTGTGTCACCGAATTTTCTGCCAAATATGGTTGAAGCGCAGCCCATTTCGTCACGCAGATAGCTTGTGAGACCTGAAGGACCACCAAAGCAATCCATGGCAAAATTTCCGGCAGAGTTACATTTTGAAATATCACTGCTCATTATGTCGGATTTGTATGTGGAATAGTCATAGGGATAAGCATAGTTAAGAGCCACATAAACAGGCAAATAAAAGCCCCATGCGACATACTGCGAATTGTAACCGTTGCAAAGATAATATTCACCTGTTTCGAGATTGGCAACAGCAACACCCACATTTGAAGACATGCCCTTGGAGCTGATGAGGTCATCAACAGAGGCTACAAGCGATTTGTTCAATGTAGCCGGGTTGACGTCTTCAAACATTCCGCCTTGAGAACTGTCACTTTCGGCTTCGGCATCGGACAGTGCGGATGTTTCGACAACTTCCTCAGAAGAAGCTGCGCTTGAATCTACCACTTCATCTGCGGCAGAATCCGAACTTGAAACCGCCTCAAGCTTATCTCCGTCATCTGACGAAAAATAGCCGTTATCATAAAGATACCATCCGCCAAATGCCAAAAGAATTACAAAAACCGTCACCAAAGACGAAATGATTGCAATTTTTGCACCGCTTTTCTTTTTTGGCACGGAGACATGTTCTCCTGTTGGTACGTGGTGCGTTGGAGGCACGCTATCAACAGGCCGATTTGTGGGATTTTCAGCATAATTTATATTTTGGTTGTTGTTTGAAGAAGAACCATTGTTATTGCTTGAACTTTGCATATTGTTGGAAGTTTGATAATTTGCACCGGATGCAAAGGGATAATCAATGTCTGAGCTTTGATTGTCGTTTCCAAAAGATGTTTGCTGTGCATCGAATGCGGGATTCTGTTGCGAATCCAAATTACTGTTTGAACGAAATTCGTCAATGTTTACACCGCAATTATTACAAAATTTTGCACCTTCGTTGAGTTTGTTTCCGCAAGAGGGACAAAACATGATTTTCAACCCCTTAAACTATAATATTTTTATACAATATATAATTTTAACACATCATTGCCTAATTGTCAATTTGTTCTAAACAAACAAAAACAAGCATATTATGGACATAGGTGCAACCCATGCAAACACTGAAAGGACGTCGGAATTTTGAAACGAAAAAAAGGAAAAAAACATACCATATTTGCCATTTCCATAAACAAAAAAATGTGTGCCGCAATTCTTGCGGGGGTTGCGGTTTTGTGTGTCGGAATGTTGTGTGCCAAACTTTTTGACAAAATGCCAAAAAGTAAAAGCACGGCATTTTTTGAGCTTAGCATCGGACTTGGAACAAACAGAGAGGAATTTGATTTGCCGTCTGTGAATGCGCCCGATGTAACGCTTAATGACATTCTGGCTTTTGGTATGCCGATTTTTAAACGAGAAGAAAAAAGCGTTGATATTGCAAAAGCAAGCGCAAAGTCAGAGGTGCAGACCTTGAATAATAAATTTAAAACAGAAAAACCGCTTTTGAACCTTAATAGCAACAAAACATCAGAAAAATCCATTGTGTCGGAAAATTTGATGATTACCAACGCAACAAGTCACAAGCCCGATGTACAAACCCTTGTTTCCCGTGATGTTTCCTATGATGCAAAGGGTGAAAGTCCAAAAGTGCTTATTATGCATACTCACGGTTGCGAAACCTATTCGTCAAAATTTGGCAAAGGACTTGGCGAAGAGGGTTCATTTCGTACAAAAGACACCACATGCAATGTGACCGCTGTCGGCGAAGTCATTGCAGATAAGCTCAAATCGGCAGGCATTAATGTGATTCATGACAAAACCCTGTGCGATTATCCGGAATATAACGAATCGTATAAAGTGAGTCTTGAAGTGATTGAAAATTATCTCGAAAAATATCCCACAATAGAATTTGTGTTTGACATTCACCGTGATGCCATTGAAAGCAGTGACGGCAAGCCCACAAAGCTAACCTGCACCGTTGACGGGAGGAAATGCGCCCAGGCAATGATTGTTTGCGGAACCGATGCCATGCTTGAACACCCGAACTGGCAAGAAAACCTTACTCTGGCACTTAAAATTCAAAAACAGCTTGAAACCGATTATCCGGGACTTATGAGGCCTGTCAACCTCAGGGAAGAAAGGTTTAACATGCACAAGACCACGGGATCGCTGATTTTTGAAATAGGCACTCACGGCAACACACTTGAAGAAGCAAAGCAAAGCGCAGAATACGTTTCGGAGGGGATTGCAAAAATTTTGACCGAAAAAACATAGGCGGATGACGCCTTGGTGTTAATAAGTTTAAAATTACAGTTTTTAATTTCAAATTGGATTTTAACACGAGGACATCGTAGGGCGTGACGACCTCGGCACGCCGTGTTATCTTTCGATGAATTTAGGCTAAAAATTGTAGGGAACGGGCTTGCTCGTTCCGTTTTGTTTTGTCGGCAGGAGCAAGCCCCTGCCCTACAATCGCTTATTTTTAAACAGTCAACAAATTGGAGTTTGTCGGTGTGCTTAACACAAGGACATCGTAGGGCGTGACGACCTCGGCACTCCGTGTTATCTTTAGATGAATTTAGGCTAAAAATTGTAGGGAACGGGCTTGCTCGTTCCGTTTTGCTTTGTCGGCAGGAGCAAGCCCCTGCCCTACAATCGCTTATTTTTAAACAGTCAACAAATTGGAATTTATCGGTGTGCTTAACACAAGGGCATCGTAGGGGACGGCGTCCTCGACGTCCCGTGTCAATTACATCGAGAACAAATCTTAAATAATACTGAAACGTTGAAAACAGTGTCATTGTGTATTGAAGATTGAACTTGAAATAACGGGACGTCGAGGACGCCGTCCCCTACAACGCATTAGCATAATTTGATTTTCAAACAGCCCGATAAACTCAATTTTGACAACCCTATGTGAGTAACTTTCAACATAATAAAAAAAGCAAAATATTTGCCGAAGCCCGCAATGGAACGGCAGATATTTTGCTTTTGACATGCAAAAATATTATTGAAGATATTGTTTTTGATAGATATGTGAAAGCGCCAAGGACGAAGCAGACATAACCGTTGCAAGAATCATCCATAAAGTTGGCATAAGTTTGCCGACCTCATTTAATGATATGCTTTGGAATGAAATATCTACAAAGTTAAATATAACAAGAACGATATATACAATCAACTGTATAATCAAACTGATTATTTGAGCAGACATTATGAAACGGTTACGTTTTCCGAAAACGAAACAGCGAAACAGTCCGTACAGTGCAAAGCCAACAGAAAGAAGAAGCAAAAACTTCACCGATGCACATGGAACAAGAATAACAAGAACAAGGGTTGTTATGTCACTGTCCAACTGCTTTATGAGAGCATTGGAAGCATCTTTGTCGGGAGCAGTCTGAAGTGATTCTCTATAGCCTTCGTAAGTTTGAAATGACCAGTCTTCAAGAAATGATGTGCCGTCATCGTGCTTTTCGGTAAAAATGTCGGACAAATTCATAAGAGAAAACTGATTTGCTAATGTAACATCTTTTTGTGTATCAACCTTTACCCATCCAAAAAATGACAAGACAATTGCGGCAATGGTTGTTATTATTGCAATTATTTTTATCGTTAAGTATTTCCGGTTCATGCAAAAGCCTCCGTTTATTTACAATAGCACTATTATAACGCATATTGTCCGTTTTGTCAATTATTTGTATATAAGTATTTTATTTGTACAGAATAATAAAAATCGGAGGTATGTAATTTGGAATATACAATCTACACAGACCTGGCAATTGAATCGGCAGCATTGAAGGACATGAACCGCACAAAAACCGTTGAAGGTGTGAAGTGCGACAACTACGAAAAAGAGCACGTGAGTGTGACAAAGGTTGAAATTGTGACCGATGATGCCGCCGAAAAAATCGGCAAACCTATTGGAAATTATGTCACATTGGATGTACCGAAACTGCGTGAAAATGTGAGCGAAGCATTTGACAGTGCAAAGGAAGTTCTTACAAATGAACTAAAAGAAATGCTTTGTCTGAAAAAGGACCAGACGGTTCTTGTGGTGGGACTCGGGAACAGATTTGTAACGCCCGACGCACTGGGACCGAAGGTTGTGGACAGACTGCTTGTTACAAGGCATCTTTATGGAGTGCTTCCCGATGAGCTGACAAAAACAATGACATCACTTTGCGCAGTGTCGCCCGGAGTACTTGGCATAACAGGCATTGAGACAGGAGAAATCATAAAAGGGATTTGCGACAAAATCAAACCCGACCTTGTTGTTGCAATTGATGCTCTTGCCTCACGAAAAACATCGAGAATCAGCACGACATTTCAGATTGCCGACACAGGTATTGTGCCGGGTTCGGGAATAGGAAACAAACGAAAAGGTCTTACAAAAGACACCCTCGGCGTGCCGGTTGTGGCAATTGGTGTGCCGACGGTCATTGATGCGGCGGCGGTTGCAAGTGATGCAATTGAGCTTCTTATTGAAGCGGTGAAAACAAACACAAAAAAAGGTTCACCGCTTTATGAGGCAGTGAACGCTTTTGACAATGATAACAGATATAATTTGATTTGTGAAATTTTGTCACCAAGTGCGGGGGATTTGATTGTGACACCAAAAGAGGTTGACTCAATCATTGACGAGGTGTCAAAAATAATTGCCGACAGCATAAACAGTGCCGTGAACGGCGAAATGGCTGAAAAGCTTGGCGAGATTTTGTGATTATATTAATTCCTTAACAAACAAGTATTTAGTTTTAAAATTAATATGCCGGTTCACAAGTGATGTTGATGCCAAGACGTTTAAACACCTTTTCATCAACAGCCGAAAGAATCACCGACGAATGCAGTTCACAGCCGCGAAGCTTTGAAAGCTGTTTCATGGCAAGAGCTGCTTTTTCGTCACTTGCGGCACTGATTGAAAGTGCAATGAGAGCTTCATCGGTGTGAAGACGTGGATTTCGATTGCCGAAATGCTTGGTTTTGAGCTCCTGAATGGGTTCGAGTATTGTGGGTGAAATGAGGTGAATCTTGTCGTCAATTTTGGCGAGTGATTTGAGTGCATTTAACAAAAGTGCGGCAGATGCACCAAGAAGCTCGGAAGTGCGACCGGTGATTATGTCGCCGGTTGAAAGCTCAAGTGCGGCGGCAGGACTGCCGGTTAGTGCAGCTTTTTGAATGGCGGGAGCAATGACTGCTCTGTCATCGGCTGTGATGCCGGCTTTTTTCATGAGAAGTTCAAGTTTAAGCACAACATCATCGGAGACCGTGCCTTTGCGCTGATCACAAAGGGCTGTGTAGTAGCGACGAAGAATTTCCTGTTTTGATGCGTTTCGAGTTTCTTCATCGTCAACTATGCATTTTTTAATCATGTTAACACCCATATCCGTGGGGGATTTGTAGGGGCATGTGCCGAGAATTTTTTCGAGCATTGCCTTTACAACGGGATAAATCTCAACATCACGGTTATAGTTAACAGCGGTTTCGCCGTAGGCGTCAAGATGGAACGGGTCAATCATGTTAACGTCTTTGAGGTCGGCTGTTGCCGCTTCGTAGGCAAGGTTGACGGGATGTGTGAGAGAAAGGTTCCACACGGGAAAAGTTTCAAATTTTGCATAACCTGCCTGAACACCACGTTTGTGTTCATGATAGAGCTGTGAAAGGCAGGTTGCCATTTTTCCGCTTCCGGGTCCGGGAGCTGTGATGACAACAAGTTCACGGCTTGTTTCGATATATTCATTTTTACCGTAACCCTCATCACTGACAATTTTTGAAATGTCGGATGGGTAGCCATCGATGCTGTAGTGACGGTAGACCTTAACACCAAGGGATTCAAGACGTTTTTGATAAGCAATAACCGTTGCCTGACCGTTGAAGCGTGTCATGACAACACTGCCCACATAAAGTCCGATGGAACGGAAGCAGTCGATGAGGCGAATGACATCAAGGTCATAGGTTATGCCAAGGTCACCGC
This sequence comes from Clostridia bacterium, assembly GCA_017397885.1. Classification (GTDB taxonomy): domain Bacteria; phylum Bacillota; class Clostridia; order UMGS1810; family UMGS1810; genus RGIG1828. Next base: position 7,941 of record JAFQHQ010000018.1, read on the forward strand.
GAAGCTTGTTTTTTTCGATGTCGGAAGAATTGATGGCAATGACAATTTCAACACGGTCTTTGAGCTGAAGAAGCATTTTAAGCTTGCTGTCGGGTTCAAAACCGGGCAGAACACGGGAAGCATGATAGTCATCAAAAAGTTTGCCGCCAAATTCGAGATAGAGTTTGCCGCCAAACTGTGCTATACGTTCATTAATATGCTGTGATTGAATGTGAAGATATTTTTCATTATCAAAACCAATTGCCATCTTTAAACACCTCTTAAATAAAACTACAAAATATATTATATAACATATTATTGTTTTTTTCAATATAAAAAATAAACAAATGTTCTCAATGCAGTAATTGGTTAATAGGAGTATGAAGCGTAATTTAATATTATTGTTGACGATGAAAAATTGGAGTTTGTCGCTCTGTTTAACACAAGTGCGAAAGGCTCCCCTGCCTAAGGGGAGCTGGCAGTGAGCGTAGCGAAACTGACTGAGGGGTATTGCTGAAAGCGTTGATACTTCTGCGTTTCGTACCCCTCCGTCTTTGCCTAACGGCAAATCCACCTCCCCTTAGGCAGGG
>JAFQHQ010000175.1 GCA_017397885.1 Clostridia bacterium
CTGTTTTTATGTTCTCTTCGGAGGCATTAAAGCGAAATACCGAGCGATAATCGCTTTGACAAATAAAAAGTATCATTTTGATAACACCGGGATTAGCTTTAACAGTGTCATAGCCTGCTCCGCCTTCTGCGCAGTCTTTGCAGTAGGCACAGCCCTCATAGATATCGAAATATTCCAAATCGCCTCCGCAACCGCACACATTGCATATATCGCATTGTGGCATGTAGCCTGCCACGCTGACACATTTGAGTTCAAAAACCGCTTTTAGCCTCAAAAGCTCATCCAAAACCGTTCGTTGTTCGGTGTCTTTGGATTTTGCAATCATGAACATTGTGTTTAAGATAAATGAGAAAAACTCATCATCATACATAATCTCATCTGCCATGTTTGCCACAAGATCTGCCACATAGGACGCAAGGCTCATTTTTTCGACTCCGCTTCTTATGTCATAGAAAGTTTCAATGACAGTGGCAGAGTTTATATAGCCAAGACCTTTTGAAGTGTCAATGACAAACTCCGAATAGCAAAAAAGCTGAAGTGCGGCAAAATCTTTGTGTTTATGACTTCGAATACCCTTTGACACAACACTCACCTTTCCAAGCTCCGGACAAAAGAGGTTGAAAAAGCGATCGTTGTCATTCACATTAACATATTTTAATTCATATCACATTTTGTAGATGAAGTAAAGGTTTTTATGCAATGATTTTAATAAGCGGGCTTTCATCATTTTTATTGTAATTGATGTTAGCCGATACCACTATACCGATGATAGAGCTCGCTTTAACACGAATATTACAACAAGGATTTAAAGCTTAAAGATGTGGCAGATCCTATTTTTTCAGCGAAAATCAAGCTAACCGCATAATAAGCAAATATTACGGCTGTACATTCCATGCACTGATTACACAGTTCAGATTGAAAAAAGCAACAGAACTTCTCAAAAGCGGAAATGCATCGATGAGCAAAATATCATCGATGGTGGGCTATACTTCGGTAAACACTTTTTACTCTGCATTTACCAAAGCATATGGTTGTCTGCCTACACAGTACAGAGAAAAGATACAAAAAAAGGCATAATAAAAAGCGTGTTTCAACATGTGGTTTTCCACACATTGAAACACGCTTTTATTTCTTCCTGTCATAGTGTAAATCATTAATCGGCAAAAATTCCAATTAATGTTTTACACTACGCGGACTTTTTCGCCGGTCTATGGTTATTGTTTCTTATTGTTTCGAACGTATGTATGCAGATGAGTTTCATATTTAAACATTCCATTTAGCTCCTAATATAAAATTTTTATTTACCGAAAACCTTAACTTCGGTAATAGAGTTCCAGGACTCGGTGTTTGCACCGTAACCTTTGTAGCGTACATATTTTGCCTTGACTCCGCCAAGATCAAAATATTCAAAGTCATCGGACACACCGCAGGATTCGTTCACGGAAACTGTTGTCCAGTTTTTGCCGTCTTCGGACACCTGCATATCAAAGTATGTATATCTGGTGCTTCCCGAATAGAACGCTATTGCAATCCAGTTTACGGTTGATTCTTTTTCAAGTTCAAGAGTAAGTGTCTGTCTGCCAAATGCCGACCAACGTGTTTCTCTGTTGCCGTCAATGGTATTTTCGGGAGCGTTTCCGTCGTGGCTGCTTGCGCTAACAGAGTTTATTCCAAGCTCTGTCAAAGCGGATACATCAACGATATTCGGCTGTTTATCGGGATCGGGAAGTTCAAGCATATACGAAGTTTTTCTTCCCGTTGCCTTTTCGGTGAGAACTGCAATTTTTGCTCTGCCGTCTTCGGCTGTTTCATAAGATACATCATATTTTGAAGCGTCTGCAACAAGTTCGAGCTTGGAGGGAAGTGTTTTAACTTCATAACAACGTGTTTCGGGATCAAAGCCTTCCACTTGTTTTCCGTCACAGAGAAGATTTGTCGCAGCAATCTCATAGTACTCACCATCTGAAACTGTCCAGCTATCCATGGGCACAATTTCTGTGGGAGCGTCTTTTAGTTCACTATCCGAAAGATAGGGAGTAAATTCAACTCTGAGATTAAATTCTTTTACAGACGGGAAGTGAACAGCAATTCTCTTTATGTCTCTGATAACACGGTTGTCATCAAGCTGTGGTGAAGTGGGCAGAGGCTCGGAAGACATAATACTTATTTCATAATCCTTATCACAGATTATGTTTGCCTTAACCTTTTTGTTGCCCTTGGTGAGGATAACACTTTTGCCGTCATCGGAAATTTCGGCTTCACATTTATTGATGTTGTAGAAGGAGTATACCTCTTCTTCTTTGTAGAGCTTAACCTCATCCTGAACTGCAAAGGTTGAACGGTTATTGATGAGCTCAACACCTCTTTTGTAGGACTCGGCAGTATCGGCATAGGTCTTTGTGAGGTCTGTTATTGCATAAGCTCCTGCATCTGAAGATTTAAATTTGTTAATTATATCACCGCTTGCAATTTTTTGTCCGCCATCTTGCGAAGGATCAATTACAAGACAGCTGTTTGCTTCGGCACGGGCAAAATAATATGTCCATCTCTGTCCGTTCTGACTGCCTGCATCCCAGTAGCCGGGAAGGTCGTAGTTATCTCTGCCGGAGTTTGTTATCCACTGGTCACCAAATGCTTCAAGAGCAATTGTACCGGAGTTCATAACACCGTGAGTAAGGGTTGCATCCTGAACAAAAAGTCCGCAGAAAAGCTCTTGATCTGTGCTCCATGAGTTTCTCATGGTAACCATATCTGTGTTTCTGAAAATCTTATCATAAGCAAATGATGATGCATTCACTTTGTCATAGTCAACATCAACATTGAATGCAAGACAATCCCACGGTGAGTTGCAATCCGTATTTTCAATGGTGTATTTTTCTAATGCGGGATCTCCTTTTATTGTTGCAAGAACATATGCAAGATCGGTAACTCTTGACATTTCATAGGGAGTGTCATTTAATATGAACACATAATTTGAAGAAGCTCCGTAGATAGGATATTCAACAATTCCCTGCATACATCTGAGATCGTTGAGTCCGTAAGATGTTCCGAGACCTTTTTCAAGACTCACAAGCCATCTTGCCATATATTTGCCTGTATATGCCCAATAACCAAGGCTTTCGTACCATGCAGAATCGGGATACCAGTTTTCAACAACAGCCTTCATGTTTTTGAAAGTGCCATGCATAATGAAAGATGCATAATCGGGATCTGTGTCTGCAATTGCGAGTGCACTCATAAATGTGCCTGTGTTATCCAAAAGTGCGTGGTTGTTTGACATAAAGTAAAAACGATAGAAGGATGGCTGATATTTGGATGCATTTGGATTTTCAAGCAAATCATAAATTGTGTCAAGATGATTTTTGCGAAGTGCCCCTACAATCTTTTCTTTTTGAGCATCGCTGAGCCAGTCATACATCCAGTCATAGCAAATTGCCAGAGCCTCTGCAGGTTTGTTGTTATCAATATACTGATATGATCCCCACGAACTTAAGTTTGCGAAGGCTTCCGCTTCTTTCCATGCACGTTCTGCATAGGCTTCGTCACCTTCAACGGCATATATAAATGCACAGTAGGCAATGATATTTAAACAATCATCTGCTCTTCCGTTATAGCCACCACCTGCATTAACAGAATCTACGCTTTCCAATTCTTTATTGAAATAATAATTGGCTGAATCCTTTGTTTTTTTGTACATCTTTGTGAGATACGGATTTTTTCCGAAAGCATTTTCTCTCACCATGTCAAAGTCTTCTTTGGTAGCAAAAAGATAGGGATGACCTTTTGCAATTGCCTTTGAAAGGTCTGCTTTTATAGTCTCTTGAGATGGATTTGGATATTCAAAAGCAATCTGCCCCTGAATATATGGTTCTTCTTTACATATATAAAGAGAAGGTTTTATGCCATAGGTTGTATCTTCACTTGAGAAGATTGTGAGAACAGGACTGTTTGCTTTTATGAAAAATACAACCTCTTTGTCGCCACGGCTGACAACTTCTTTTATGTAATCTGTCACTGCAACCTCACATACAGCCTTTCCCCTATTTGGTTTATAGCTTGTGAGAGCATAAGCTGTTTTGTAGGTTCCGTCAACCGAGCCGTAGTAGTTGATGCTTGTGCCTTCATAGTTATTTCTGGCATTTATACCAAGCACTGCACCGCCAAATTCAACACCTGAAAAAGTACTGATATCGAAGCGAATTTCGGCATATCTGTCGAAAACACTTCCGGCAAGGATTGTTGATGTATCGTCATATTTCTTTATTCTGCCCTGGTTGTTTTCGTGATAAGTGTCATAAACACAGTCAGCATACAGATTTTCTGTTAAGCTTTCAGCAAATACCGTTGGCATAAGTGATATAACCATTGTAAGTGCCAATAATAAACTGATTATTTTTTTCATTATTCGCTTCCCTCCTTAATCCAGATTGTATGCAAACATACATCTACAGTTGCCGACACCCATTTCAAAAACAACAACATCGCAAACTGAGCCAAATTCTTTGAATGTTTTGAGATTTCCGTTGTCTATGGGAATAATTTCTTCGGCTTTAAGATCGCACATGGCAACACCGGTATTGTACATATTTACACCATAGAGTGTCATTGAAACAGTGCCGTATTCACTCGGATCGTACTTCAAAGGAAGTACCTGAACTGCTCTTCCGCTTGAGGCATATACATTTCCAAGTACGATAATTGAATCGGCGAGAGCACCCATACCATTATTATTGTTAAGGACGGTTTTGTCGTAATCTTCGGCATAGTCTGTTGATCCCATGCTGCTTTCGTTTGCAAGAGTTTTTTCACCGGCTCTGTATATGATTGCAACGCCTTTTGCTACCTTTTTTAAATCAGCTTCAACCTTAACAAGGTCGCCGAATTTAAGACCCATTGATGAGAAGAATCCAAGCTCCTCACTGTAATAATTTGTAACGGCACCTGTGTATGATTTTACTTCGAGCTTTTCAACCTCAATACCCTCGGAATTAATTACCTGAGATATGTTGCTTACAACGCACAGAGGATTAGAGACTGATACGGATTCTGAATTGTTGCCAATAGAATAGTATGAAACAAGATACTGGCTGTTTATTTCGTCTTCGATTCTTGTGTAACCCTTATGAATCTGATCCTTCAAATAACCGTCGTAGAGCATCTCTTCAACTTTGTAATCTTCTTCCTCGGCACTTGCCGCATCTTCGGAATTTGGAACAATAAATCTCAAAGAACCTCGCGGAATAAATATTCTTGATGCGGATTTGGATTTTATGTTACCCCACTCATACTGATACTGGATATATTGGTCTTCAAGGTCGTTAATTTCTGCATTTTTGAAAAGTCCAAGCTTCATTGAGCCTTTGGGAAGTCCCGAAACATCATCGGCATAGTTTATGGCTGTAAGCTCTCCGCTCTTATTATCACTATAGAGAACAATTCCCTGCATCATCGATGACTGAATTTGTGGCGATTTAACAAGCTTGTTATAACCTTCTTCATCTGCAGTATAACCGATACCGTTAACGGTAAATTTGGGAGCAAAGGTGTATGTATGTATAACATTATCTTCTCCGAGGATTTTAACTGCAAACTGAGTTGAAAGACCTTTTACCCTCATCTGAGATTTAACAAGATATCCAACGGGGAGTGCTTCTGTTTCGGAATCGGAAACAAACCAAATGATTTCACCGTCGGGATTTATGCAGGCTTTAACGTTGTCACCAATCCTGAAATCTTTGTCTGCAAGAGCTTTTGCTTCATCAGTCACGGGGTAGCTTCTGCCGTCTATATATATTGATCCGGAAGATTTACCAGTAAGTATACCGGATATTGCATCGGAGCAGATGAGAACTTCGGTTTGAGAGCCGTCAAGACTTTTTGCAATCCACAAAATGTCATATTCTGTTATGGAAGAAATCTTCACGCCCTGACCGTTCTGATTGTAAAACTTTGTGGTTTCTTCATCAAACTTAAGTGGGTTTCCGTTGTTTAACTTGTCTGCAACCACAAAGTCCGAAACAACAACCGCACCTGCAAGAGTTTCGGTGTAGGATTTTATGATAACAGCATCTCCGTCACCGGCATTTTTTATATATTTAACGCTTCCGTGGGCGGGTGCCATTATTGATGAATCAAATTTTATCTTCTTGCCGTTATATATAATGAGTGCATTTTTTGAAATGGAAAGAGTCTTGGTTTCATAAGTTTCTTCATCAATATATGTATAAGTGTTGTTTTTATACTTAATATCCTGGGTAGAGAATATTTTTGTAATATTTTTAGAATCGGAATTTTGAGCATATACCGATTTTATTGTAAGGCTGTCTTTGTCGTAGTAGACATCTGCATATTCACCAAAAAGACTGTCTGTGTCAAACCCGCCGTTTTTAAACACTACACCGTCAACTCCAACCTTGCCTTCGCCAACACCGTTGTCATAGTTAGTGCCGAAAAACTGTGCTTCATCAATGCAGCCCGTCATAGTGTCGATATTCCAGCGTTCCTGCAAAAGTGTGCCTGAATCTTTCAGGAAATATTCGTGATTGCCGTCATTTTTTATGTTAACACCGGGCATATTACAATGAAGCATATTATACAAAAGTGCATACACATCTTCTCTTGTAAATTCGGCAGTTGATACGCCCGAAAGAAGTCCGAGACGGTTTGCTGAAGCTACATATCCCGAAGGATAACCGCCAAGGTCTTTGGCAAGAAAATTGTAGCCAAGAACAGACACGGCTATTTTGAGAGCTTCGTTGGCTGTTATTGAATCATTGGGTCTAAATGAAGCAGAATCTGAAATTGCACCCATGGCATATATGTTGTAGATGCCCTCATAGTATTTACTTGTTGCATCAACATCTTCATAGGGTATTTCATAGCCATTAGCCATTGGTTCAATGTGCGAAGCGTTATACACTGCCTGTGCAAATTCTCCTCTTGAGACGGGCTCTGAATCACCATCGGAGGGGACATCTATAATTTCGAGGTCCGAAAGAAGAGCTGAATATGCAAAATCGTCTAAGCTGTCTGATGCCGCCAAGGAAACAACCGACACAGATGACATAATCATAAGAAGTGAGAGAATTAAGCAAATATATTTTTTCATCTTATCTGACCTCCTTTAAAAACATTTCGTTAACTCTTGAAAGCATAACTGCAACCTCTGCTCTTGTTGCATTGGATGCAGGATTGAAAAATCCTTCGGTATCACCTGTGAGCACTCCTTTTGAAGCAAGGAAAGCCACAGAATCTTTTGCATAGTCTGCAACGCTTTCGGAGTCACCAAAGGTTAATTCACCCGGAGTTACCTCTATGCCCTTATTTTTAAGAGCATTTACAATCATAACTGCAATATCCTGTCTGGATGCATTTTTTCCGACACCGAAAAGATTGTCTCCCATACCGCCTGCAATGCCGTTTGCAACTGCAGTGTTTACATAGCTTTCATACCAGCTTCCCGGCACTGCATCATCAAATGCTGTGTTTGAAGATTTAGCTTCAAGCTTCATGAGAGTTACAATGAGTTTTACAAATTCTTCTCTTGTAACAGTGTCGGCGGGGCTATATTCAGTTTTGGTTTTACCGTTTATTACTCCGAGACTATAGAGAGCTTCTATGTGAGTCTTTGCCCAGTCATAGCCCGAAAGGTCTGTGAAGGGACAAGCAGTCTGTGTGTTTTGACCTGATGCATATTCTGATGCTTTGTTGTCGCCTGCGGCAGTAAAGTTTGTTGCACCGCCGTAGTTTCCTGATGATGAGCCGCCACTTGTTGACGGTTTCTTTTTCTCATTTTGAGCATCAAGTGCTTTTTTAACTGCTGTTTTAAATGCTTTTGCAAAGCTTTCGGCATCGTCAAAATCTTTTGTCAATGCTTTTTCAACAGAAGTTTTGCTTTTGAGTTTTGCAAAATCGTCCATATACTCACTTATTCCGAGTATGTCTGCAACTTCTTCATCGGAGATTATTTCAGTGATTTCGCTTCCGTGTTCAACATTTGCAATAAGCTCAAGATAATAAACTGCCTGATAAATTTCTGTCGCTTCGCTCATACGCTCCGAAAGATCCTCAACCGAATTGATTTCCTTGTCGGAGTCGGCAAATGCTTCGATAACTTCATCATAGTATGCACTTTGTGTACATGATGCCCAAAGAGTTGCAAGTTCTGTGTCATAGGTTCCTACTTTAAGAAGGGCTTTGCCTGCAAGAATTTTTAGGGAATCTATGTCCTTGCACTGTTCAAGAGCTGTGAAAAGTGCCATTGTATCTGCAAATGAAACATATGCTTTTTTGTTGTCTTCGTTATATTCTTCAATGCCATCAGGTCTCTCATTTGCAAGTTTGCCATAGAAAGCTTCAACATCGCTCACATATTCGAGATTGTCTTCTTTTAATCCCAAGAAGTTTGAAAGCTCATTCCAGTTGTCGGAAATTTCTTCGGCACTTCCCGACACTGCGGCTATTTCCCACAAAAGCAAAGCATCATCGGTTGTGTAATAACGCACAAGAGTTTTTGCAACAGAATCCGAGTATTCGGGATATACAGTTACAACATAAATTCCGCTTTCTGACATTTCAATGCCTTCGGCATTAAGAGTACCTCTTGAATTTGAAACAAATTCTTCTTCATATACTGTTTCATCATATTCAAGATTTTCCACAATAATCTTAACTCTGCGGTTTGCGTATGCAGGATTTTTGTAGTAAACACCAATGACTTCTTTTTCTGTGTCAACAGATACCATCATATCCGCATTGTCATCTGTTTTTTCGGGAATTTCTTCAAAAGATACGTTGGCAAATTTTGTCACGATTATATCTGACGAAAGCACATTGCCGTAGTCATCCTCCGAACCCGAGAGAATAACAAGTTCATAAGATGCACCCGCTTCGAGAGATACATTCTCCACAGCAACATATATCCCTTTTTCAGAGTCATATTCAAAAGTTACTTCAACATTTTCGCCGGATGTAACATTTTTCAAAACAATGCTGTCGTTTATATCTTCATCAGATGTGAGAAGCTTGAAAGAAAGCTCGGAAAGAGAATTTTCTTCAATCAAAACCTTTGCATCCATCGCCTTGTACATGGGGTTCATTGTGGCATAGGTCCAGCTCGGATCATAATCATCACTGTAGCCAAAGCCATAGCAGTTCATTGTTGAAGTTGTCACAGAAGCGAGCCACATAAAGCTCTGTCCCTTTTGCATACATTCCTCGGCATATGCAGTTACATCTGCACTTACTCGATGAATAGTGTTGGAAAGCTTTTCGGAATTCTTTGATGATGCCGCATTAAAAGATGTGTTATTACCGTCTGCAATGTAGGCAGAAATAATTTCGCTGACATCTTCATCGGCAAATGTCATTGAAGATACATCCCACTCATCACCGTGGAATTTAAGAAGAGTTGAATCTTCGCTTCTTCCAAGAACTGTGTAATTGAAAGTAAATGAACCGAGGCTCTGTGTTCCCGAAAGCGAGGGAAGGGGAATTTTGTAGAGCAGGAAGTTACTTGTGTCAACATCAATGGAGTTTCTGTTGGACTCGGCAGTGCCCGATGCCTTTACGGCATATGAAAAACCGCCTTCTTTGCTTGTAACAGCACCTGCTCCGCCGGATGTTGAAAATCTTATGGTGTTTGAAATTGACTGACCGTATATATCGGTTGCAGTAATTGTTATCTCATAATCTTCATATTCTTCAAGATAAAAATCAACAGTAGCCGTTCTGCCATCACAAATACACTCTGCACTTTCGCCGTTTACAACTGCTTCGGCACTTGCAATACCGTTGTTAAAGGTAAAGCTTGCATACTCCGAGTAAGCATTTTCGGTTCTGTTTGCAGGTTCTGAGGAAACAAATTCGAGGAGATCTGCTTCGCCGTATGTGTAATAACAGTAAGGATACATATCGTTGGCTCTGAAGTCTGTATCAGTTATAGTTCCAAATACTTTTGCAGTGGATGCTGATGTAAGAAGTACATACACATATTTCTGACCGTCATTCATGCATTCACTTGCATATGATGAAATGTCTGCATAATTGAATATGGAATCGAATGTGCCGACATCAGCAGTCAGGATATCACCTTCATTTGCAATATATTCAGATCCACCTGAAATTATATTGCTTATTGCTTCGTCACCATATTTAAGGGATGACAAATCCCAGTCATCCCCGGGCATTTTCATAAGCTTGAAGGATGAACCGGAAGAAAATTTTGAGACAAATCTGAAAATAAATTTATCTACCTTAAGTCCGTTTGATTCTTTGGGGAGTGGGATTTTGAAAATAGCGGCAATTACTCCGGGTGACACTGTTTCGTCATTTGTTATGACTTTTGTGCCGCCGTCTGACAGGCTATAGGCAAAATCCGAATCTGTTATCTGTGTTTTTGTCGGCATAAGCTCATAATCATCGATAAGGTTTGATGCAGAAACGATGCCGGTGCTGCCAACTAACATAGAAAAGATTATCAGTGTTGTAAGAATATTTTTGAAAAAACTTTTCAATTATTATTCTCCTTTCATCGAATGTTTCTATAAAATTTCAGGAGAAAATCAAAACAATGATTTTCTCCTGATTTTCTAATTTAAATACACTTTATTATTTCACTTCAAAAAGCAAAGTTTCAGCAAGAGGTTTAAGATTTGAGTTCCAAAGTGATACTTTGATTATTCCTGCTTCTCCTGCCTGTGCTAAAGCATCAGAGAGAACATCAACATTCTCAGCTCCTGCTTCAACAGTTTTCTTAACTGTGTTAACGCCGAGGAGCTTGTTGCCGCTTTCATCATATTTTGCAACAAAGATTATAACATCAACATCGGAATTTGTGTTGTTTGTAACTTTGGTTGCAGCTTTGTATGAGCTTGTTTTGTCGGGAGTTGCAACAGCTTCTGCACTGTCATAATCCGAAGCTTCTGCATTTGTAAGCTTAAGCTCTGCAATTTCATAGTTTTTACCTGTTTCAAAGGACAAGCATACAATGTCTTCTGAAGCTTTGTTGCCGTAGTAATCCTCTGTACCTGCTTTGATTACAACTTCATACTCTGTGTTTTCCGAAAGTGCAACGGAAGATGCAAGACTCAAAGCTCTTGAATATTCATTAAATGCAAATGTTGCATTAACAGCTGTTTTTGTTGCCTTGTCGCGGAGAACCACACTGTTTGCAAAGTTTTCTGCATCTGTGAGAACAGAGAATGACATTTTGTCAAGTGATGCACCGTTTACTTCATACTGTGCATTAATTGCACTGAATTCGGGATATACAGTTGAATATGTGCCATAAGTTGCAAATCTCTTCCAGCCTGAATCGCTAACGTTGTAACCGAATGTCTGCATTGTTGAAGCCGGAGTGATAACACCCACATACATATATTCCTGACCAAGAAGGATACATTCATTTACATAAGCAGTTATATCATCTGTGTGACAGTAATGATTTGTTTCAATAAGTTCATTTGTCTGACTTTCTGTCACATTGTAGTTTTTGTAGTTAGCAAGAATGTTTGCAACTTCTTCGTCAGCACTTGTCATTGAATCAGGATCCCAATCTTCGCCTTCAAACTTAAGAACATATGTTGCATATCCTGCAGGATAGAGAATGTAGCTAAGTTTGTAGCTGTTGAGGATTTCGCCGTCATTCACCTGCGGAACAGGGATTTTATGAAGAACAAAGTTGTTCTGTCTGAGGTCAATGCTTTGTCTGTCTGTAAGTGCTCTGGAGCCTGATGAGGTGATGTACCAGGATTCACCGTCGGTCTGTTTGGGAGAAACAAACGCACCGCCTGTGGTGAAGGCAACCTGAGATTTTAATTCCTGACCGTAGATGTCGGTAATTTCAACTTCAACAGTGTAATCTGTGTACTGTTTGAATTCTGCTGTTACGGTTACTTTGTTTTTATCCCAGTTTGCTTCAGCATCTTTTCCGTTTACTGTTGCAGATGCAAATTCAATTGCATTGGTGAATGTGAACTCAACTGCTGTATCGGCTTTAATATCTTTTGCTCCGTTTTCAGGATTGGTCTGGGTAAGAGAAAGAGTAATATCTTTTTCTTTGGTGCTATGGTAATAGTAGGGATACATATCATAACCGATATATGTTGAATCGGTAAGTTCAGAGCTGAATGCTTTAGCTGTTGATGCAGAGCCTACTGCAATGTACATATATTCATCGCCTGCATCAAGGCATTTGTTTGCATATTCGGTGATGTCAGCATAGTTTTTATAATAATTATAAGCGAAATTATCACCAAGAACAGGACCAACATTACATTTGTTAGCTTCCTGATTTGCCCACATTGATGCAAATGGTTCATCGGAGCGTCCGAGATTATCTATGTCAGTATCTGCAGGAACACCCATTACACGAAGTGAGCTGCCGCCATAGAAAGAAGTTGAGAATCTGAAAATAAAGTGTTCAAATTCTTTGCCTGCCATATCGGGGAGATCTACTTTGTAAACAACACCAAATGCACTACAGATATTAGCATTTTCGTTGATGTATGGTTTCATGGGTTCGCCGTCACTATATGTAGGACCGGTAACCTTTACGGGAGCTGAGATTGCCTGAATACCTTCGATTGTTGGGTTTTCGGGATCATATACGGGAAGATCATTTGTATCATAGTAATAATAAGGATACATATCCCAACCGATATATGATGAATCTGTAAGATTTGAGCTGAATGCCTTACCTGTTGATGCAGAGTCTACAACGATGTACATATAATCGTCGCCGGCTTTTAAGCATTCATTTGCATATGCAGTGATATCTGCGTAGTTGTGATAAAGAGTTGAATAGAAATTGTCGCCAAGAACAGAACCAACATTACATTTGTATGCAGCTTCATTTGCCCACATTGATGCAAAGGGTTCATCGCTGTCAGAAAGATTTGCCACATCGGTGTCTGCAGGAAGTCCCATTACACGCATTGAGTCTCCGCCGTAGAACCATGATCCGAATCTGAAAATAAAGTTTTTGAATTCTTTACCTTCCATATCGGGGAACTCTACTTTGTA
>JAFQHQ010000176.1 GCA_017397885.1 Clostridia bacterium
ATACGCTTCTGTCCTTTCACCATCAGCACATCGTTTTCAAGTGAGTCACAGTAGAAAAACTCTTTCCACTGATCTGCCATTACTCCGCCGAGTGCTCCTATGCCTGCTTTGATAAGTCCCATATTTATTTTCTCCTTTCAAGAAATCGATTTATAAAATTTTTTACCCCACGGGCAAATCGCAATCAACAACATCTGTGATTACATAGCCGAAAGGATTGTTTGTATCAGGTTTAACGATTACGGCAAGACCGAATTCCTCATAGCCTTCCTCATACCTGTAATCATCAACACGGATCTTAACGGAATATGTTCCGTCACCGTTATCTTCAACACCGTAGAATTCGTTGGTACAGAATCTTTCAAATACCCACGGAGTAACATTGTATCTGTCATACTGACCCATACTGCCTTCAACATAGCTCTCTTCAAGCAAATCGGGATGCTTACCGTTAAAATGCGGATAAAGTGCATTCATATATGCATCCGCTTCCCAGTCAGTGACAGAAATCGTTTTGTACATATCTTCGCCGTTCAACACTGCGTCGTTAAGTGTTACGGCATAAGCAAAAGTGTTCCATACAACTTCGGGAGAACACTTTACAAGTCTGTCATTGTAATAGACATCCGATACCGCATGTGCAACGCAAAGTGAATAAAATGCCGATTCTTCGGTTATTTCTTCGGGAACAAATTCTTCGCCCGTCATTTCAATAACATTCTTTACGGATTCGCCGTCCATCGACATATAATACTCGGATATTTTTCCGTCATATTCCGCAACAAGTCTGAAATCGGGGATTGTTTCGGTAACACAGCAATCAAATTCATAAATCTTGTCTTTTTCGGTTGTGATTTCAAGGTATGTGTAGTCACACTCAAAATTATCGACAATCGGTGACCACATAATGCCTTCAAGCCTTACTTTGACACCGTTTTTGGGTGAAACAAATCTGAAGCCCGTCATACCGTATTCACCGTCAATGCCTGTATCAATGGTTTCGATTTTACCTTTCAGAGCGTGATATTCGTCCGAATCGGCGTTATAAAGAGTTATGAGCAGGTTTCCGCTGTCATCATCTTCTTTTTTGTTTGCCGGTCGGTGTGATTTTGTTGTTAACTCATCAGTCTGCGATACTGACTGAGTTTCTGTTGTTTCGCCGTTATCCTTTCCCGTGCAGGCAGCAAATGAGAGCATAAGTGTCAGGCACAGAATAACAGACAGAATGCCTTTAATTTTACTCATCCGAATTATCTCCTTTGGATTGATATTTTTTTGATGAATAGGGATTTTTGTTTTCTTTTGGCGGGTCGGGAATGTTGCCGATGTGAACAAGCCATGAAAACACGGCTGTTTTGATTGCAACAGCGATAACCCATACTATAAGCGCAGCAACAAACCACCGGATTGATATTTTAGAAATGAAATGTGCCGCAAGTAAAAGCCACGCAGGAATTGTCCATTCAAGGTCGAATATGAGGTTTATCAGCAACGCCGAAACGAATCCGTTGCCCTTTGGTCTGTTCTTCACCGCATCACCTCGTTTTCATGCTTTTTCCTTTCACAAAAAGGCTGTTGTTTAATAGCACTGCCACTTTATAATACTGACTCATAATGAATTATAGCAGGAAAATAAAGTCTGCACATTGTACTTTAGTGCAGAAATGAAAGTTTTTTAAAAATTTTTTCAAAAAAAAGACGGCAGATTGCTCTGCCGCCTTGGTTGCTATTCAGTTTATTGTTCATTGATGACAAGTACGCTTTCACGCACTCTTACCGCAAGCTCCGTTCGGTTTCTGAAGCCTG
>JAFQHQ010000177.1 GCA_017397885.1 Clostridia bacterium
AATTACATTCTGATTAAAGTTCTTTTTGAAGTTTGTTAGCTCATTAAACACTAACTTAATTTACTGAATTAAAAGCATTCGCTTCAACTCAAATTCTCTTTTCGAGAACCTCTCATACTGTTCATTTTTCAAAGTTCAAACCATCGCCCTTTTGTAGGCGACTTGATTATTATATCACACTGAATAGCCATTGTCAAGAACTTTTTTAAAAAATTTTTAAAAATTTTCAAGATTTTTTTGACCGTCAGTTATGACGCTTAAATAATATATCACACACAAGAGCCGATTGTCAACACAAAAAATAATTTTTGGACAATTTTTCCACATTATTGGCTGCTTTCGAGCTCTATACTTAAAGTATTCCACAATTCATAGAGATTATTCAGCTCTTTTTCAACATTTTCGCTTTGCTCATAAAGCTCTTTTACCTTTTCATAATCGGCACCTGCATCATTTATGGCAGTCTTAATTTCCTCGTTCTGCAATTCAAGCTTTTCGATTTCTTCTTCCGTGCGACTCAGCTTTTTTGCAAGATTCTTTAAATTTGCCTGTCTGCGTTTCTCGGCTTCATATTCCTGTGCAGAAGAAAGTTTCTTTTTGTCATCGTTTTTTTGAGCATCCGAATCGGAATTTGCTTTATACTCCAAATAGTCATTGTAGTTACCGCTGTAGACAAAAGTTCCGTGCGGCGTAAGTTCAATAATTTTATCGGCACATTTGTTGAGGAAATATCTGTCGTGGGAAACAAGAATAACCGTACCCTCGAAGTTTTTCACCGCTCCGTCAAGAGCTTCCTTTGAAGAAAGATCAAGATGGTTTGTTGGTTCGTCCAGGAGGAGTGTGTTTGCCTTTTCAAGCATGATGACAAGAAGCATAAGCCTTGCTCTTTCACCGCCGCTGAGACGTGAAACTTCTTTATATACATCTTCATCGGTGAAAAGAACCGTACCGAGCAATGTGCGAACTTCGCTTTCATCCATGCGCGGGAAACGGTCCCATATTTCGGAAAGCACCGTGCTTTTGTCGTGAAGAAGCTTTTGTTCCTGGTCATAAAAACTCAATTCAACATTTCTGCCAAATTCAAATTCACCGCCATAGGTGGTATTGTAACCCACAAGAGTTTTCAAAAGGGTTGATTTCCCCACACCGTTTGCACCGATTATGGCAACTTTTTCTCCTCTTTTTACGTCTATATTAACTCCTGTTGCAATCGTCTTTATTATTCCACCACCGTTAACCATGAGTTTAAGATTTTCACAAAGCAAAACATCCTTATATGACGGATACTCCATTTCAAAGCCAAAACGGCAAGCTTTGTTCATGAGAACGGGTTTTTCAAGAACTTCTATACGGTCAATCGCCTTTTGTTTGCTTTTTGCCATTTTTGCAGTGGATGCCCTCACTTTATTTTTGGCAACATAATCTTCAAGCTTTTGAATTTCATCTTGTTGTGCTTCATAATGTTTAAGCGCAATTTCATAGTTTTTCTTTTTTTCTTCAAGATAAGAAGTGTAGTTTCCGGGATATCTTGTGGCGCGGTTTCTTTCTATTTCATATATACTGTCGCATATGCTGTCAAGAAAATAACGGTCATGAGAAACTGCTATAATCATGCCCCTGTAGGATTTCAGATAGCCCTCAAGCCATTGCATGGTCTTGAAATCAAGATGGTTAGTGGGCTCGTCAAGAAGAAGCACGCCGGGACTGCGCAGAAGCAGTTTGGCAAAGGCAAATTTGGTTTTTTCACCACCACTTAAAGTTTTGACCTTTGTGTTTTTCAAATCAAAATCGTCAAAACCCATACCGCTGAGAACCGTTTTGATGCGGGTGTTGACCTCAAATCCGCCCTTGGCATCAAAAGACGCACTTGCACGAGAATAGCTTGCAAGAACTTCGCCGTGTTCTTCTTCGTTAAGTGAAGCATCGGACATTTTGGCTTCAAGAGTTCGCATTTCCTCTTCAAGAGCGGTTATGTCCGAAAAGATTTCCATAACATCTTCCCACATGGTATTTGCCGAGTCATCAACAGCATTTTGTTTCAAAAAACCAATGGCGGCATCCTTGGGAGTAAAAATGCTGCCGCTATCGTGAGGCAGTTCTCCGGCAATGATGCGCAAAAGCGTTGTTTTTCCGGCACCATTTGCACCAATGAGACCGACTTTTTCGTTGTCGGCTATGTTCATTGTTATATTTTCAAGTATAAGATCTACTCCAAAGCTTTTAGAAACCGAAGTAAGTTGCATTGCCATCTGCTTCGTCTCCCTTCTTTTCATTGTGGCAAGCCGCAAGCACAATTACGTTGGCGGCTCCGTGCATTTTTAAAATTTTGGAACATTCATTTGCGGTTGAACCTGTTGTATAAATATCATCCAGAAGCAAAATGTTTTTTCCGAAAATATCATATTGTGTATTAAAATCTATACACCCCACCACCGAAACACGTCTGAGTGAATATCCCATGGCAGAAACCGGCGACAGATTTTTAAGCTTAATCAGCATATTTTCACAAAGCTCTATGTCAAAGCGGTCACAAACATATTTTGCAATAAGTGCCGCCTGGTTATATTCCCTGCCTCTGCCCGGATGGATGGGAACAGGACACATAATATTGTAATCTTTCAAGAAATCTCTGCCGTCTATGAGTCGGGATATGCAATAGCCGAAGGCAGAAGCAAGATATTTGCGAGCTTCAAACTTAAACCTGATCATGCTTTTTCGTGCAAAACCCTCGTAGGGAATTGCACCTATTGCTTCTTCGAAATAGCTGTCGGGTTCAACAACGACAGCACTTTGCGATTTTATCTTCTTTTCACAATCAGAGCAAACCGCCTCTTTTTTCCCTATGGGAGTGAGACAGTTGCACATTATACATTTTTTCGGACAGAGAATATCCGCACCGATTTCTCCCGATTTGCAGATAGTTTTTGTAATTGCTTTTTTAAATTTACGCATTATTGTTTTTTATCATTTCCTCAGTCAATTTTTCGGAAAGAGCAGAATAACGTTTGTCCTCACGATTGTTATCTACCATTCGTTCAAGAATATCTTTGCACCCCACAAGCACCACAAGATTTTTTGCTCTTGTGACACCGGTGTAAAGAAGGTTGCGCGTAAGAAGCATGTCCGGTGCTCTGAACATGGGCATAACAACGGCAGGAAATTCACTTCCCTGACTTTTATGCACGGTTATGCAATAGGCAAGAGTAAGTTCCGAAAGATCTCTGAAATTATATTTAACTTTTTTATCGTCAAAAATGACCGTCATTTCATGAAAGTCATGATTTATTTCCTTAACATAACCAACATCCCCGTTAAAAACACCCGAACCGGGATAATCTGTCTCCACATCGTTCCATTCCAGGTCGTAATTATTTTTGATTTGCATCACCTTGTCGCCCTCGCGAAAAATCATATCTGCATGAGATTTTTCTTTTTTAAATTTATCGGGCGGATTCAAGAGGTTTTGCAAAACCCGGTTAAGATTGTTTACCCCGGCAATACCTTTTTTGGCAGGAGATAAAACCTGAATATCAAAGGGGTCAAAACCATATGTGTTTTTGAGGCGGTTAAGGCAAAGTTCGCAAATGTACTCAGCACCGCTTTCGGGAGTGGGTTTTGTTGCAAAATAAAATCCGCCGTCTTTAACATTGCATTGAGGATAATGTCCCTCATTTATGGCATGAGCATTGGTAACAATCATGCTTTCTCCGGACTGACGAAAGATTTTGTTCAACCTGATTACGCTGACTGCTTTGCTTTCGATGATGTCGCGAAGCACATTTCCTGCACCAACCGACGGAAGCTGATTGACATCTCCCACAAGAACAAGCCTTGTGCCGGGTCTCGTTGCCCTGAGGAGACTGTTCATAAGAGAAATATCCACCATGGACATTTCGTCAACAATAATCACATCAGCATCAAGGGGGTCTTCCTCATTTCGGACACAGTTTATGTCTTCACCGTCGGAAAAGCTCACTTCAAGAAGTCTGTGAATAGTTTTGGCTTCGCAACGGCACACCTGACTCATTCGTTTTGCCGCCCTGCCTGTGGGTGCCGTGAGGGCAACTTTCAGTCTCATGGACTTCATTATATCAATTATTGCATTTATAATAGTAGTCTTTCCCGTGCCGGGACCTCCGGTTATGACCATGACGCTTTTTTTCATGGCACATTTCACCGCTTCTTTTTGCATTGCATCAAATCTCAGAGAACTTTGCACCTGTGCAATTTCAACCTGTTTTTCGACATTAATGTCATTTATGTCATATTCCGTTTTTGCAAGAAGAGCTATTTTTTTAGCTATATATTTTTCGTAATCATAATATTCATAAAGATAAACAATATTTTTTTCGTCTTTTGTTTCACGTACACATGTAAAGGTTGAACAAAGATAATCAACATATTTGTCAAGCCCCGATGATGCGACACCGAGAAGCTCTGCGGAATTTGCAACAAGAATATCCTCGGGCAAATAGGTGTGTCCGAACTGAAGGGAATATTTCAGCATATACACAATTCCTGCACAGATTCTTTTGTCATCGGTGCGACTTATGTTGTTTGCCATGGCAATCTCGTCTGCCTTTTTAAAGCTTACACCCAAATCGCCTTCACAAAGCACATATGGATTGTGCAGAATAATATCCTTGGAAAACTGATTGTGCTTGCGATATATCTTCATGCACACCCCGGTTGATATTCCGTAATTTTGCAAAAACATAAAAAGCTCGGAAGTGCCAAGCTGTTTTGCATATGAAGTTCCTATCTCCAGAGCTTTTTTTTCGGAAATACCGTTTATGAGTGCCAGCGAAGCAGGGTTTGAAGCAATGATGTTTAACGTTTCTTCACCAAAACGCTCAACAATTTTTTTTGCTGTTGCTTTTCGGACACCCTTTATGATTCCGGATGAAAGATATTTGAGAATTTCTTCTCTTCCGGTGGGCATTTGCTTTTCATACATTTCGGTTTTAAACTGTTCGCCGTAGGTGGGATGGTCAATCCACCGACCGGTAAGGATAACCTTTTCGCCTTCTGCAATGCCAAACATGGTACCAACTGCGACAAAAGAATAATCGTCATTTTCTATTTCGGCAACGGTGTAGCCGTTTTCTTCGTTATTAAATATGATGGTTTCTACCACACCACTGATTTTTTCATATTCTTTTTCCGGCAACACAATCACCTCTTTTCGCATTATAAAACATTCCTCAGTATATGATATTATACACAATTGAAAACTTGTTGTCAACATTAAAGGGTGCAACACCCGACGGCATAGCACCCTTAATATAATATTATCTTAAATTTATCTGTGTTTCATCAAATCCACAAGCTGAACAAATTCACATTTGATTCCGTAGGGATCATCGCCGATTCCCTGTCTTGCAAGTTCAATAACCGAATCATAGGTTGCTGTTCCCGCATATTCGGAATCGTTAACAATCATACCAAGTTCTGCCACGGCACATGCAAAGTGGAAATCTTCACCCACTTCGTCACCTCCGCCGGCAGTGATGGCATATTCATTGAGTATGCTCGTGTCTGCTTCGGGGAGCTTATGGCGGATTGCAACCGTCATAAGCTCACCACTTCCCGAAGTCACGGAGGATTGATATTTCAGCTCCGACTGAGCTTTTCCGTCAGAGGGGATTATCTCATATAAAACCGTTACGCTTGCTCCTGCACCGAGTTCGCCTGCGTCTTTGGCATCGTTTGCAAAATCTTCATTATTGAGCAGTCTGTTTTCATAACCAATGAGGCGGTATGCACCAACGGTTTCGGGGTTAAACTCAACCTGAATTTTTACATCTTTGGCAATTGTATAGATGGTTTTTGGCATTTCGTCAACCAAAACCTTTTTAGCTTCACGAAGGTTATCAATGTAAGCGTAGTTTCCGTTGCCGTGTTTTGCAAGGGTTTCCATTTTGTTATCTTTATAATTACCCATACCAAAGCCGAGAACACTCAAATAAATCCCGCTGTCTCTTTTTTCGGAAATAAGACTTTCGAGTTCTGCCTCGGATGATATTCCCACATTGAAATCGCCGTCCGTGCAAAGAATCACACGGTTGTTACCGTCTATCTTTGCCTTTGAAGCCTGTTCATATGCAAGATTGATGCCACTTGCACCCGCAGTGGAACCACCTGCAGACAGTGAGTCTATAACAGACATAATTTTCTCTTTTTCGCTTGCGGGAGTGGGTTCGAGAGCCACGCCGGTGCTTGAAGCATATGTTACAATGGAAATGGTGTCTTCCTCGCTCAGCTTATCGAGAAGAAGGGACAAAGACTGCTTTACAAGAGGAAGTTTGTTGTAGCTGTACATTGAGCCGGATGTATCTATGAGAAATACAATGTTTGACGGTTTCGGCTGTGCGAGCTCTTCACCGGAAACAGTTACCATGGCAAGGAGATTTTCGCTGTTCCACGGACACGAAGCCACGGTATATTTTACACCAAAGGGATTTTCGCCATCGGTTGAAGCTTTTGCATAATCAAAATAGTTTATGAGCTCTTCACTTCTTATGGCACCTTTGGGAATGGTTTGTCCGTTTAAAATGAATCTTCTAAGGTTGCTGTAGGAAGCGGTGTCCGTGTCAATAGAAAAGGTAGATAGTGGAGAAGTAGTCGGATTTTTAAACACGTTTTCCGCTTCCACAGCATATTCCTCGGTATTGTACATGGGCGGCATATATTCAACGTCAAATCCACCCTGCCAATATCCGCTGTCTTCAACATATGAATCTTCGGCACTTGATGCTTCCATCATCATGGCATCGCCACGAAATGCCGATCCGCCGGAGGCATATTTGTTTGAACCGTATCCAAGAACATTGTCGTCAATCTGCCCTTCGGTATAATTGAGAGCATTTTCAATAATGATTGCAGCCTGATGACGTGTAATGGCTTCACCAATGAGGGCATTTACACCATCGGTTATGGAGTGATCTATGGCATCACTGATGTAGGACTCGGGATAATTTGAACCGTTTCCGATGTCAAGCACACGACAAACCACGGTTATAGCCTGTTCATAGGTTATGTTATCCTCGGGTCGGAATGTGGAATCGGGAAAGCCCACCAAAAGTCCCCGGTTAACTGCTTTTTTAATATTATCATATGCCCAATGAGTTGTCGGCACATCCGAAAAATCCGGATTAACATCCTTGCCCTCTTCGCCTTCAAAAGCCGAGTTCAAAAGCTTTGCAAACTGTGCACGAGTAAGGTAATCATCGGGATGCAACCCACCGTCATCATAACCGTCTATAATTCCGGCATTAAAAAGCCTTTCCAAGGCGGTGTTTCCTGCCGGCACTTGTTTTACATCATCATCGGGCGCTGAAACAGCCGAATTTTTCGGAACAATAAACACTATTGACCCAAGTATCATTATGCAAACAAGAGACAGTGAAATCAAAATTTTTTTCATGATTTTCCATCCTTTCAAAAATTTCTTCTATTTACTTTTAATACCTTTTACACCATTTAAAAGTTGCACACAGTTTCCAATTTCAATAATATTTGGGTGATCTATACAAATTTTATCGTGGCTTTTTGTGCAAAAATCAGGCTATCTTTGTGTAAATGAAAAAATTCTCCACATAACAAAACGAGTCGCAAAGCACAGGTCTTTACGGCTCGTATATAATGTAAGATATTTTGCGACTAATGTTCCTGCCCGAATGACGAAACATATGGAATGATATTTTCTTTGCCCCATATAAAAGCTTTGAGAGTGTGAGAAAAATCAACTTCCACAGGGTCGGTATAGACAAACTTGCCGTTGTCACCGGGGCATGCATGAACACTCTTAAGATTAAGTTTTTCAATTTTTTTTGCGCCTTCACCGCTATACTCCACAAGAATAATCATCATTTCAACACAATCACCGTTGGTCAGCGAATCGTTATAGACATATGCACCGGCACATACTTCTTCATTACGTGAACCATCATATTCAATGTAGCGCTTAACCTCAATCGTTCCACCGTTGTCGCTGAAAATATCTTCTTCCGACACGGTTTCAATATAAAAAAGCTTTGCTCCGTCACCGACATTTACTGCGGCATAAGCACTTGTGCAAAGGAGCAACGCAAACATTGCCGTCAAAACACAACACAGTTTCTTCATGGATGTAACCTCCCAAAAACATTTTACTACATATGTTACACATCATTATTATATACCAATCAAAAAAATTTTTATATATAGATTTGAGACCTCTTTACAAAAGAGTGTCCCGAAAGTACATAACACCAAGCGGACATTTCCTGCCGACAGACTCTTAAATACGAAAAAAGGATGCTTCAAAAAAGCACCCAATAAAATTATTATACCACAGTGAAAAGCCGCTTGTAAAGAAAAAATTTTGTCATAACGCAAATTTCTGTTTTTTGAATAAAAAATGCCCCTTTACTTTTAAGAATCTGTCAATTGAAATCCGTGTAAAAATATGATATATTTAAATCACAGAAAGGAAGGTACAGTCCAATGAGAATTTAAAAACCAGACTTTAAAATGAAAAGGTTCAAAAAAAGAAGAATTTTAAACATCAGTTAAAACCGAAGTGAAAGCTGAAGCAAAACAGGGTTAAGATTAAAAAAACAAAAAAGATAAAACCCAAGGTTAAAACCGAAGAAAGCTCAAAGGCAAAAACAAAGGTTATACAATTTAATAAAAAAGAATGAAACACGACGGTGTATAAAACGTTAGACATAGATTTTTAAATAGATTGATTGATGTTTAATAAAAAAGAAGATAAAGAAGACAGAACCGATTCATTTAAAAAGTCATCCAAATCGTCTTTTGCCAAACATATAATAAAACTTAAAAATTAATTCTCAAAAAGAGAAAATACGTGAAGTTTTAAAAAATGTACCTACCATGCAAAAGGCAGACTAAAGAAAGAGAGGCTAACATATGAATACAGACTTCAAGAGTAATCGGAAGTGACCTTGAATTGCAGCTTAAAGAACTGTAGTTCGAGGTCACTTCCATTTTATTTCCGGTTTATTTTCCCCATTTATATACATTAAATTTCATTTTTGTTTTTTTAACATTTTTCTATATTCCCCCGGCGGCATGCCGGCATATTTTTTAAAAAACGAATTAAAATGATATTCACTTGCAAAATTCATTCGTTCGCTTATTTCCCCAAGAGATATGTTTTCTGTCAGAAGCTTTTCTATCCGCAAGCATTTTTTTCTTTGAATATATGTGCCCGGGGTTTCATCTGCATAAGTCTTAAACAGCCTTGTAAGCTGTTTTTCGCCCATGTAACAATAGGATGCAACATCCGAAACCTTGAGGTTTTGTTCGATGTTGTCATCTATGTATTGCTTTGCCATGTGAACTCGCACATCCTCATCGACTTCATTTTGCACTTCGCTTTTTTGCACAAGTCCAAACCTTCGCATAATCAGTATAAGCATTTGGGAAGCAAGGATATCTGCCATCTCCAAGGAGTATGCAGACCGTGTTTTCCATTCATGGGAAAGCTCCGATGCAATGCCTTCAAGACGACTGTCGGCTTCGGTTATTATTATTCCGTTTTCAAATTCACCAAAAAGCATTGGACTTTGACTGTTTGCCTGAAAGGTGAGTGATATTTTTTTGGTTTCGGGAAGATGCGCTCCCGTGCGATGCTTTGTGAGTGGTGAAATCACAACCATTTTCCCGGCATCAACTCTTTTTTCAATACCCGAAAAGTCGTAGCTCTGACAGCCTGCAACAATCATGTGAATCTCAAAACCGGTGTGGCGGTGTTCTTTTTTCATTGTGAACCGACTGTCTGCATCGCACGAAATCTCTTTTATGAGACAATTTTCTATTCCAAACATTTCACAAAGTCTGCTTTTTTCGTTTTCCTTATAAATTATTCTCATTGTCTACCCTCCACACTCGTGCCCGAAAGCAAGATGCTAATAAAATGGTAATTACCACAAAAAGCAGTTGTTTTTTATACAAATCACTTCCGTTTAATAATCAAACAAATTCTCTGCTTTGTCAGTATATCACACAGAAAAATACATTGCAATAAAAATGTCCCAATTTCATAAAAATTAGTCTCTCAAATATATTGATATGAGGCAAGGTTTCTGATAACATTAAGATTATAAATACAGTTATGACCATTTTTAATTGAGGAGATAATGATATGGATATTTTTACAACAATGATAACCCCCTACAAAAAAGACGGTACCATAGATTTTGAAACCGCCGAAAAATATGTTGACTGGTATTTTGAAAATGGTCTCACAGGAATTTTTTCAGTTTGCCAGTCCAGCGAAATCTTCCGGCTTTCTCTTGAAGAAAAAGCAGAGCTCAACAAAAGAGTGTATGAAAGAGCAAAGGCACTCGAAAAAGAACACGGCAAAAAGTTTACTGTTGTTTCCTCCGGTCACACAAGTGACTCAATCGAAGACCAGGCAAAAGAGCTTAACGCCGTATGGCAATCGGGAACAGATGCCCTGATTCTCATTACAAACCGTCTTGACCCCAACAACGAAGGTGACGATGTTTTCATCAAAAATGCAGAAGAACTCATTTCAAAACTTCCTCCCGAAGCACCTCTTGGGCTTTATGAATGTCCTTATCCTTACAAAAGACTGGTTACACCCAAGATTTTTGAATGGTGCAAAAAGGTGGGCAGATTTGCCTACATGAAAGACACCTGCTGTGATGCCGAAATGATGAAAGAAAGATGTGCACAGCTAAAGGGGAGCGGCTTCAAGCTCCTTAATGCAAACTGTCAGACCCTTTTGGAATCTCTGAGAAACGGTGCGGACGGCTACTGCGGAATCATGTGCAACTATCACCCCGAGCTTTATTCATGGCTTGGCAAAAACTTTGAAAAAGAGCCCCAAAAAGCAGAGCTGATTCAATCGCTCATCGGCACAATAGGCTTTACCGAGGTTGGACTCCCCTATCCTCTCACCGCGAAATATCACATGAATCTTGTGGGTATTCCCACCGAAAACATTGCCCGCAACAGAGATAGCAGTGAGCTGACAAAATATGCCAGAGACTGCATGGAACAGATGTATCTTCTTTGCAAAACGATTTATGAAAAAGAAATTTTGAATTAACAAAACAAAAACACCGAAGAACAAGCCCATGACTTCAGGCGATACGCCTTTTTATGTCGTGGGTTTGTTTGTTTTTGCAGAAACACTTGAATTTTAATCAATAATATATTATAATAGAAAAAAAGCAAAAGGAAATAAAATTTTAAAATACAAGGAGTGTATTTCTATGAGCAAAACCGTTCAGGACATCCTGAAAATGATTGAAGAAAACGACATTAAAATGGTCGATTTTAAAATGGTTGACATCAACGGTCAATTCCGTCATGTGACCATTCCCGCACAGAACTTTTCGGAAAAAACAATGAAAAACGGTATCGGCTTTGACGCTTCCAACTATGGCTATGCCGTGGTTGAAAAAAGTGATATGGTGTTTATTCCCGACCCCGACACAGCCGCAATTGACCCCTTCTGTCAGATTCCCACATTGTCAATGACAGGTAATGCAATGATAATCGACAGTCCCGAAAACAGACCTCTGGCTCAATATCCCAGAAACATTGTCCGCGCGGCAGAGCAATATATGAAAGATTCCGGTATTGCCGACAAAATGCTCATTCTTCCCGAATTTGAGTTTTATCTTTTTGATCAGGTTGGCTGGGAAGTTAAGCCAAACTCCATCGGTATGACAGTAGATGCCGCTCAGGCACACTGGAACAGTGCGACCGAAGGTCTTGGTGTGATTGTTCCCAAACAAAAAAATTACCACATTGCAAAACCCTTTGATGTGTCCTATGAAGCAAGAAGTGAAATGTGCATGCTCATTGAAGAAGCAGGCATTGCTCTTAACTACCATCACCCCGAGGTTGGTGCAGGCGGTCAGTTCGAAATCGAACCCGAGCTTGGCGAAATGTCAAAAATGGCTGATGCCACAATGATGATTAAATATATCATCCACAACACCGCAGTTAAATATGGCATGAGTGCAACCTTTATGCCAAAACCCGTCATGGGCGAAGCAGGCAATGGTATGCATGTTCACATGCAACTCTTCAAAAACGGCGAGCCAATTTTCTCCGATGATGACGGTTATTCACATTTGAGCAAAGAAGCTCACTGGTTCATGGGCGGTCTTTTGAAACACATTTCATCTCTTTGTGCAATCACCAACCCAAGCACCAACTCCTTCAAACGTCTTGTTCCCGGCTTTGAAGCTCCCGTTACGGTTGGTTATGCAACATCAAACCGCAGTGCGGTTATCCGTATTCCCGCCTATGCAAAAGAACCCAATCTCAGACGTTTTGAGCTCAGAAACCCCGATGCAACCTGCAATCCGTATTTCTGCTATGCGGCAATTCTCATGGCAGGTCTCGACGGCATCAAAAACAAAATTGATCCTCACGAAAACGGCTGGGGTCCCTATGACTTTAACCTCTTCCATCTTCCCGAAGAAGAAAAAGCAAAACTTCAGGGTCTTCCCACATCTCTCGATCAGGCTCTTGATGCTCTTGAAGCAGACCATGACTACCTCACCGAAGGCGGAGTATTCCCCGAAGAACTCATCAAAAACTTTGTTGCATCAAAAAGAGCAGAATGCCGTGAACTTGCGGCAATTCCGCATCCTGCAGAGTTTGATAAGTATTATAATCTTTAATGTAATTTCCAAAAACAAAAAGTGTATTCCACATCATTGCGGAATACACTTTTTGTTTTGTATATTTGTGTTTTATCACCAGGTTCCCCATTCCCAAGGTCTTATGACAACGGGAGGAACACTTTCTCCGATTTCCATAATTTTGCCAATAGTTTCAGTGGAAAGCGGAGGTGCATCAAACATTGAAGCACTGTCTTTAACCTGTTCGGGAGTTTCGGCACCGAGAACAAGCGACGAAATGCCCTTTTGTTGTCTCATGAAAGAAATAGCAAGTTGTGACATTGAAATACCAAGTTCGTCTGCCAATGCATGAAGCTTATCAAGAGACGGTTTTGCACATTTTAAAACATCAATAAGATTGTTTGTGTCTCTGAAAAACAGCCCCTGAAGATATACACTTCTCACATAAACCTTGATACCCTTTTGGGCAATCTTTTCTATGAGTCCCGATGCAAAATCGCCGCAGTCAAGCATGTTGGACGCAATTTGAATGCAATCGTAGGTATCATTGTCCAAAAGATACTCTGCAAGGTGTTCTCTACGTGAAAAAGAAACACCCACACCATCGACGAGACCTTCTTTTTTGAGGTCTTCCAAGGCAGTTGTCAAAACCTTGCCGTAGCGGGGAATGTAGGCTTCGGAATGGAGCATGACAAAGGGAATTTTTTCAAGCCCGAGTTTTTTTGCGCATTCTCTTGTCTGTACAAAAACGCTGTCATAGACCTCGTTTTCTTTTTCGTTTTCAAATCCTATTTTTGTGATTATTGTTTTTGAAGCATCGTTTTTTGAGAAAAAATTTCCCAAAACCGCTTCGCTTTCACCATAGTTATTGGCTGTGTCAAAGGTGTTGATGCCTGCATCAAGAGCTGTGTTTAAAACTGCACTTGATTCTTCAAAGCTGGGCATACCTTTGGAATTGTTAATTCCATATGCTCTGCCGAGCTGAACCGTTCCAAGTGTCATTTCGGATATTTTGTATCCTTTGCTTTCGATATATTTCATTTTTTCTCTCCTGTTATTTTGCACTGTAGCCGCCATCTAAGGGAATGATTGCACCGGTCATGTAGAGTGATGCATCACTTGCAAGATAAACAATGAGACCCTTGAGGTCGGTTTCGTTTGCCATTCTGCCAAGCATTGTGTTTTTATTGTATCTTTCAACAAAAACAGGGTTCTGTCCGCTGTAAAGTCCGCCAAGCTCTGCACAGTTTACTCTCACACCAAACTTGCCGTAGTGACCTGCAAGGAATTTGGTGTAGTTGGTCATACCACCCTTATGGAAGAAGTAGTCACCGGGAGCACCTTGCTGATTCATATCGGTTCCTTCATAGAGGAAATAGTCGGGACCGAGAATACCCATGTAGGAGCCGATGTTTATGATTGACCCCGAGCCTGCCTTTGCCATGCGGTCACCAAATGCACGGGAAATAACAAAAAGCCCGGTAGCGTTGGCGTGCATACTTCTTTCAAAGTTTTCGGCAGTGTCTGTGTAACCGTTTGTGCATCTGAGCACAGCGTTATTCACAAGTACATCAACCTTTTCCTCGTTTTTGTACACTTCATCGCACATATCGAGAATACTTTTTTCGTCTTCCAGATCAAATTCCAAAAAACGAAGCTTGTAACCTTCATCTGTGAGAGGTTTGAGCTTTTCCATGTTGTTTGCTTTGTTGCGTGATGCAACATAAACCGTTGCACCGGCTTCGGCAAGAGCTGCCACAACCTGATAGCCGTAGAGACCGGCACCGCCTGTTACAACAGCGACTCTGCCCTCCAAGCTAAATGTGTCAAGTACTTTTCCCAATGACATAAAAATCACCTTTACTTTCATTTATAATAATGGTATAATGTTCTATGGTTATATAATAACATGACAAAACATTTACTGCAATACTGTGCAAGGACCTTTTTCAAAGAAAAATGTCTTCGGAGGAAATGTATGATAAATAAAGAGCTATGTTTAAATATATCAGGGGTTGAAGTGTCGGTTTTCATGCAGGACAACTTTTTCGCTCACAAAAGCCATGCATCACCCATTCACAGACACACCTACCCCGAGCTTCACGTGTGCATAAAGGGAAGCTCCCTGTTTTTTGCAGGTAGTGACGAGGTTAGAATAAATGAGGGTGAAATGCTTGTTATTCCCGGCGGAATGTATCACAGAACGGAAACCGAACCGGGTGTTGAAAGAGCGTCATTTCAGATTTCGCTGCCTCTGAATACTCTAAAAAAGCATACTCTGCCTGCAGGGATTTCCCATGAGCTTTACAATGAAATTGAATCCTATAACAGTACCCAAAAACACCTAAAGCTTTCGGCTGTTCTTACCATGATAATAAGCAATGTAATTGAAAAGTGCGAAAATCCCATTCACGACATCACCGACAGAAGTTTTCTAATCCATGAATTTCTGCTATACAACTACAACAAGCAGATTTCGCTCTTTGACCTTGCAAAGGAACTTAACCTGTCGGAAAAGCAAGCGGCACGAAGCGTAAAGGCTTGCTTTGGCACAACTTTTTCCGAGGAGCTGATCAAAAGACGGATGGAGGCTGCAAAGCATCTTCGTGAAACGACCGACATTTCCCTGCAAGACATCGCCTCCATGGTGGGATATTTGTCATACAGCGGATTCTGGAAAGCATATAATGCATATAAAAAAGACCGGCAATGAACAGTTCCTTAAAAGCAAAAACGATTGACTCATGCCAACCGCTTCTGCATATACTCTCTATATTCTTGCATTATAACTGATTTATTCATCGTTTTCCTCCTCGGCTTAGTTTAAATGCAGCAAATACAGTTATTCTTTTTTTGAAGAAACTTCTAAATAATCAAGTATCTGCTCATTAAGTTTCTTTTTTGTTTCTCTCCAATAAGGCATATATCTATCTAAAATTGCAACAAAATCGCTTCCGTGATTCTTCACTTTTAGATGAGCAAGTTCGTGAAGAATAATATATTCGATACATTCTACAGGTTTCTTTGCCAACTGAAGATTAAGCCATAGCTTTTTAGTGCTAGTATTGCAAGTTCCCCAACGAGTTGTCATATACTTAGTTTGCCAACTATCACAATACAATCCGGTTTTCTTCTCCCATTTTGGCAAATACTTTTCGATTTCAGCTTTCAGTATTTCTCGGTACCATTCACGAACAAAAGATTCACGTTGTTTTGTTGTGCTTTCTTTTCTTACAGTTAGAATAGCTTTATCGCCTGATAAAACAAGAGAATTACCCTTGTAGCTATATTCTACCTGCAAATAGTATTGCTTACCCAAAACATAGAAAGATTCACCCGAAACATACTGCCGTTCTGTTTGACGAGGTTGGTTCTTAAACTTCTCCTGTTGCTTTCTAATCCAGCCAATCTTCGTGCGAACAAACATCATAACACTTTCATCAGATAAATGCTTCGGCGCAGATACCTGAACTTTACCGTCAGGTGGTTGCACATACAAATGCATATTTTTTATATTCTTTTTTATAATCTCGATGGATATTCCATTAATTTCTGTATGCATTAATATTCCTCTTGTTCTACAATCAACTTATAAATTCTTTCAACTTCTTCGGGATTATTTAAAATCTTAAAAATAGCCTTTTTAATCTTCTTTTCCTTAACAGGATTATTTCTGAAACCTTCTAATTTTGAAGTAAGAACGGCATTATGAAGCTTGATTGCCAATTCCTCATCTTCACCACAGTTATCATAGAAGGCTCTCATTGCGGCACTCAAACGCACATTTTCAGGGTATTTATCATTGTTCTGCGGCTCCGACACATTTTTGGCAAGTTCAACATAACGCTCAATCAATTCTTTGTACGAGATCACCTTCTTTTTTCTTTCAAGAATCAATTGTTCTAATATTTGCGACATTTTTGAATAATATGCAGGGTTGATTACAACCTTTTCAACAACTTTTCGGCGAATATTGTTTTCGATAGCTTCTGCGGCACTATCTTTTTCTCCATCGGTGCCGTCTTTTAATTTTTCTTCATTTTTCAGAATGAAATCAAGCAATGTGAAATCATCTAAAATGCCTATTTTTTCAGAATCGAAAGCGATAATATAGTTATCAATAAGATAACGCATACCCGGTTCATATTGTTTTAAGTCAATGAAATCTCCACTTGCCTGACCGATGGTTTCACTTAATTCGATGAAGAAAGTTACTCTGTTTTCAATTTTTTGCTGTTCTGCTGAAGAATAACCCATATCAGACAGCAATGGCTTGAATTCTGCAAATGCACGAACAAGCTTATTAACCAAACGATATAACTTTTCACGGCTACGTGCAAATGCCTCATCATTTTCTATATCAACACCATTTTCTCCACAAAAATATTTGATATAGTTAAATTCCTCTTTTGGTTCTTCAACACCTTCACAAAGTTCCTCAAGCTCCTCTAAGATAGTGAGGAAGTGCTTTTTTGCTTCTTCGCTTCTGTCTTTCAATAAACCTTCAACATCTTCGGCATCGTAATCTTCAAATGCACCTGCGGTGTATTTGTTCATTGCATCGGCTAAATCACCAAAAAGCTCTTTATAATCAACAATGTAACCAAATTCCTTACTATCACCATCAAGACGGTTAACTCTGCATATAGCCTGGAACAACCCGTGGTCATGCATAGCCTTGTCAATGTAAAGATAAGTGCAAGGAGGTGCATCAAAGCCGGTAAGAAGTTTATCAACAACAATTAGAAGCTTCATATTGTTAGGCTCATTTACGAATTTACGCTTTGCTTCAGTTTCAAAATCTTCAACAGTTTGTCCATCAAGCATTTTATTGTAAATTTCATATTTTGTGAAAACCTCTGTATCTTCTTCATCACTGACAGCTTCCGTTCTCAAATCTCCGGTTTGCGGTGCATAGGATGAAATAATGGCACATTTTTTGAAGCCTTTGTTTTGGAATACATCGTAATATTGACATGCCGAATAAACGGAGCCAGCAACTAAAATTGCATTTCCGTTACCATCCATAAGTCGTGCCTTTGTACCAAAATCAAATATAATATCACTTACAATTTTTTCAAGTCTTGATTTTGAAGTAAACACCTTCTGCATATTAGCCCATTTCGATTTAAGCTTTGCTTTTGCACGAGGAGTAAGTCCTGTTGTTTTCACTTCAAACCAAGCATCAATTTTTTCTTGTGATGTAATATCTTGCGGTATATCTCTTGCTTCATACCTCAAATCAAGAACAACGCCATCACGAACAGCTTCATCAAACTTGTATGTATGAATATATCCACCAAAAATTTCAAGACTTGTCTTTTTATCATTTTTCAAAAGAGGTGTGCCTGTATAACCGATAAATATGCTGTTCGGCAAAATTGTTTTCATTGCTTTATGAAGCTTGCCTGACTGTGTTCTGTGACACTCATCTACAAAAACAATAACATCACCTTTAACGGAGAAATCTTTTGGAAGTGAAGCATATAAATCTTCAACATATTTATCATAATCCGCCTCTTTGATTTCTCCACCACGTTTGCCGAACTTATGAATAAGCGAGCAGATAAGTCTGTCCTCAAAAGAATTGAGCTTTTCTATAAGGTCTTTTCCACTTTTTGTACGAGCAACCTTAACATCTACACCAATGTATGTTTTTTCTATCTGCTCATCAAGTTCTTCTCGGTCGGTGATAACAAGCACTCTTGCATTCGGGTTGTTGGCGAGAATCCATTTTGAAAGCCATACCATAGAAAGCGACTTTCCGCTTCCTTGAGTGTGCCAAATAATACCTCCACGATTTTTATCGGTTAATCTTTTTTGTGCTCTTTTAATTGCATAATACTGATTGTATCTGCAAACTTTTTTAATGCCTTTATCAAAGATAATAAAGTTATGTATTAAATCAAGGAAACGCTTTTTGTAAAACAAACAGAAAAGTTCTTTAAAAAGTTTCCCCTCAATATCTTTACATTTTTCTGCAATCAGTAAGTCGGTTTCGTCACATTCGTCTGTAAATTCTTTAAATCCGTCTTCTTTCCATTCAAGATAATACTTTTCAGGAGTGAGAAGTGTGCCGTAACGCATACCTTCGCTTTCGTTTCCGGCAACACAAAATTGCATAGTAGTAAAGAATTGCTCAATAAAGTGAGTTTTCTGATTTGCTATATTTTGTCTGATTCCATGAGCAACCGATACTCTGCTGTTTTTAAGTTCAATAACAGCTAATGCAATACCATTAACATAAACAACTAAATCAGGTCGCTTTGTATTATTGCCGACAACAGTAACTTCTTCTGCAATATAAAAATCATTGTTGCTAATGTTATTTTCATCAAAGTCAATGAAATATACAGTTTTGGCAGGCTTGTCCGCATCTTCTTTAACCTTTGCACCATATTTAAGCAAAGAATATACTTCTTTGTTCGCCGAATACAAGCCTTGCTGTAAATTTAAGGAGGCTTTCTTCAATTCGTCAATTGCACCAATAATAAGCCGCTCGGAATAACCACGACCTTTTAAATATTCATACAATTTATCTTCAATAATGTTTGAGTTTTCTTGTTCCGATAAATTGCCGATATATGTATAATGCAACGTATTTTTAAAGAAATCTATAACTCTGTTTTGAGTTTTTCTTTCACTATCGCCTATGTTTGACATTATTACACCTCCTTATATACTGATTATGTTAGGAATATCTAATTTAATTGAAAATGGAGCATACGCAATGCCGGATATGCTAGAAATCCTGCTCTTATCAGATTCTGCCACTATTGCAATATTATGCAAATCACAGAGCATTTTAACAAAATATAGTCCTATTCCTGAACCATCTGAAACACGCTGCGCATTTTTCCCTCTATAACCTTTTTCGAAAATTAATTTAGACTCTTCCTCTGAACAATATGGACTATACGAATTAATACTAATAACCAAATGACTATTTTCTTCAAATACTATATCTACAGCATTTGGTGTGTCATATGAATACTTTACTGCATTTTCAATCAAAAGTAATGGTATCAATTCAAATGACGGATATGCATTTATTGTTACATATGATGAACCAATTATATTTATCGGTATTTGACGATTCATATAGTTCCTAAATATTTTTCTAATTTTATCAAATTTTTTGTAAACAACACATTCAAATTGCGCCCCTTGTCTCAATACTTCGGGACTCTTTTCATAATCATAAAGAGAAAAGCGACTAGAAATCATTGCACTCGAAACATATATTGTTCGAATGGCCTCCTGTAAATTCCTGATATCATCATTTGTCAAAGCTACATTTTCTTCATCCAATTTATATGTCTGTAAAATAACGTTGCTCTTATCTTTAATTTGTGCATTTAATTGCTTTACCTCATGCGAAATACTGTCAACAGAAGACTTCTTTTCTAACAATTCTATTTCCTTTGAATCGAATGAATAAGACAACTCTATAAGCTTTACAAACTGACTTTTATCTAATATAGGATTGTATATCACTTCCGTTGTGTTTAAACATTTCGCTTTGGATTTATCGTAACTTTCTCTTTCACGGAAGCCAGTGAAACTTGAGCCGTCAGCATTTAAAAATACTGACATACCATAAGGACATGTATAGAAACAATTTGGGCTACGATTGTTCAATCCTTGATAAAAGTCCTTACATTTATTCCTATTGCAGTTATTTTTACAAAAAGATAGTCCTTTAATATATTCACCATCAAAAAATTCGCCGTTGACAGCTCTATAAGGTAAAAGTTTCATGTTTATCCCTCACTTTGTAAGTAATTTTACGGCAATTGACGAAAGTAGTTCTATCATTATTTGTGAACCTTTCTTGTCACTATTACAATACAACTTCCGTATGGAATCAAACTTTCCACTTTTTACTGCTTTTACATAATCTGATTCGTATTTTGCTATATCAACAGTCTGAACATCTGCTTCTTCTAATGCTTTTCTCGTTTTTTTCCACTGAGTTGTAGGATTAGCACATTCTTTTAAAATTCTTGTAAGTAGCGAATCCCAATCTTCGATGTCATAACCGCCTTTAGGGACTATCTCATCCGCATATACTAAGTATTCTTGAAAACTTGCGTCGTAATCGTTAGCAGTGTATGCAATTATCGTTTTGTTGGGATATTTCTTCTTAAGCTGTTTTATTAGATTGGCGCCTTCGAAAGTGCTTTCAAGAAACTTACCTACCCCTCTAATGTCACATAAAATAACATCAAAGGCTTCAACATCTGTTAACATATTTAAATCATTCTTTTGAGAAATGTTATATTCGTATTGTTTCAACGGTTCTAAATATGTGAAATCTCTATCGTCAATAACTAATATAGATGTCATCTTTTTTAATGTTGATAAATTCTGCTCTTTCAAAATATTTACCCCATTCAATTCACATAATCTATGTGGTATATAATACACATACATAATTATATTCTCCTTCCTATAATAAAATAATACATTTATAAAATTCACACTAATCTTATTTTACCAGTCAAAAGCTGTTGCATCATACCTTGTTTAAGTTTTTGACATTTAACAATTTTTTGTTCTAATGCAGTTATTTCCTCATCCATATCCGATAAAATTGAAACAATTGCGTTTTGTTCTTCCTTTTCGGCTGGTATATGTACTTGCATTTCTTTGAATTTTTTCAAGGTAATTACATAACGTATTCCCGAACCTTCAGCAAACTGAACGGTCTGTTCTCTAAATAAAGGAGTTGAAAGAGCATAATTGATAAATGCACCGTTGTAGCACGTATTGGGGCGTAATCTTACAACGTGATAACTATATACAACATCCGACATATCTTCTGATGCAACAGCAGAAATTGCAATTTCTTCTGGTGTTTCAGATGTGGGTGTTAAAAATACATCTCCTTTGAGCACAGAACAATTCTTGATTTTTTCGGCAGAAGCTGTAACTTGATGATTCAAATCTTTGCGAGATATAAACACTTGGTGATAAACATTGGTATAGTTTAATAATGTTATTGGTTGTTCGTCAGGTAATATTTTTTTATCAACTCCAGATCCCGTTATAGTGCCAATTTCTGCTAATGAAAGTGTTTTCCATTTGCCATCAAAGCCAGGCAACCTTTTTTTACCTGTAAGGAGTTCTTGCATAGCACCTTGCTTGATTGCCTTTTTCTTTTCTATCAGCTTTTCAAGAGAAGAAACAAGGTTGTCCATTTCAGAAAGTGCTTCTGCAATTCTTTGTTGTTCGCAGAAATCCGGCAAGACAATAGGTAGTTTTTTTACAATTTGAGCAGTATAGCTTTGTTGTTTTGTCCCTTGACAATATCTAAAAGCCAATTCGTTACCATATTTTACATAAAAATGGTATAAATATTTTATATCTAATTTTTCGGTTCCATATACAGCCATACAAGACTGGTTTGTCGTTGCTGTCGAACCCAGTATTGCACAACTCCCACGAGTTCCAGCAGCTTCTAAACCCGTAATCGCCATCAAAAAAGTATTTGAAGGATGTAATTTTAGGTTTGTTTTTTGTCTCGCTTCTTCGGAAATATGTTCTATTGTATCATAAATAACATTGTAATTAAGTTCTCCGCTTGAAACCCATTTTATATTTCCGTTATAATAGCTTTTTATCGCACGATACGGAGTGGCACCACTTGTAAATCCCGAACCTGCACATTCCCAAGTCGTATATTCCCAATCTTGTGGTATTGTACCTAGTTCTGTATTTATATATCCTTCTTTTACCAACTAAATCCCATCCTTTCTAAATGAGATTTAACCTTTACTTCGTAGTTCTCTACATCTTTTTCGAGGCTTGGCAAAGTAGACTCATAACGATTGGCAAGTTCAGATATTCTGTTTGCCATATTATGAGAGGTAGTAGAATAAAGTTCAGAAATACCATCAAAGATTGTGTAATACCATTTATGGTTTACAAGAAGTTCTTTTACTTCATCAATAGTAAGTTCTACATACTTTGCTTTTTCTGCTTCATCAAGTGCAACATTTAAGCCTTTAACTATCTTTGCATATTCATTAACTTTTTTAGCAAGTTCGGTATATGTAAGCAATATTTTATATTCTTCGCTATCAGGAGCAGTCTTTTTAAGTTCTTTCTGTTTTGCGTTAACTGCTTTTGTATCAATAGTATCTTTGTCATTTAAATATTCACGAAGAACTCCATCATCGCCCGTATTTTCTTCAACAAATTCATCGAGCTGACTTTGTGTTTCATCAACAACTGCCTGTGCATCATCTATCTTTCTGCGTTCTTCTGCGAAGTAAACTTTTTCTATAATAGATTTAGGAATGAGTTTACCTTCCCAGCCTTTGATTTTCTCTTTCTTTTCTCCTTTTTTATTTTCGGTTACTTCTACAATATTCTCGGTTTCTTTGCCTGCTTCATAACCGTCATATTTAACTAAGAAAATATCGTCCGCCATAACTTCCTGCCAATATGAAAGCAACACTTCATAGACATCAAACTTATCTACAAGTTCGATATCTTCAAATTTTTCTATTAACTTTTCAGAAAGCCATACGATAAACTTTTTAACATCAATATCATCAGATATTTTTCTTAAACTTTCATCAACATCATTTTGCCATTCTACAAAAGCGGCATCAATTTTATCTGCATATTTCGAAAACTCATCATCGTTATAAATGGTGTTACGAACATCATCATTATCTACATTAAGCTGATAATATCCATCACGCATAACGGAGAAAAGCTTAGTTTTAAGATTTTTAAATATATCCCAATAATTCTGCATTGATTCAACATCACAAACAGGAATACCACCGTGAAGATGTGCATCAATATCCTGCAAATCTTCTGCGTTGCTACTATCAATGTATCTTGGAATATTTAAGTTATATTCGTTCTTAACTTTAATTTCATCATTAGGAACAAACCTTGCATATTTAGGATCATCGGTAATCTGTTCGTTAAAGGTGGTAACGATTTTGTGTATATCACGCTCACGCAAACGGTTTTTATTACCATCTTTGACAAAGTCGTGACTTGCATCAATCATAAAGATACCCTTACGTTCGTCTGCATCTGATTTGTCGATGATTATAATGCAAGCAGGTATGCCTGTACCATAGAAAAGGTTAGCAGGTAAACCTATAATTCCTTTAATATAACCCTTGTCAATAATAGTTTTACGGATAGTTGCTTCTGCATTTCCTCTGAATAAAACACCGTGAGGAAGAATAACAGCAGCTTTACCTGTTGATTTAAGTGATTTTAAAATGTGCATAAGCCAAGCAAAATCACCATTTTTCTCAGGAGGATTATCTCCGTAACCTTCAAATCTGCCGTAAGGTTTTAATCCGTCCGTCCAGTTCTTGAGAGAAAACGGCGGGTTAGCTACCGCAAAATCAAAGCGTTTTAAAACGGTTTCTTGTTCATCCTCAAAATATTGCGGTGCAGAGAATGTATTTGCAGCTTTAATTTCACCATCAGCCTTGTTATGTAACACAAGATTCATCTTTGCAAGACCGGCAGTTGTAATTTCTTTTTCTTGTCCCCAAATTGAAACAGCTATCGGAGCTTCATCTGCTGCTTTAATAAGGAGCGAACCCGAACCGCAAGCCGGGTCATATACACTATATCCTTCTTTTCTGAAGGTGATTTTATCTATTCCAATAACTTTAGCGAGGATTCTAGAAACTTCAGCAGGGGTGTAGAACTGACCTTTACTTTTACCACTTTCGGTTGCAAAATTACGCATAAGATACTCATAAGCATCGCCAAGAATATCATCACCGCTTGCTTTGTTGTTTGTAAAGTCAAATTCAGGGCGTTGGAAGATAGAAATAAGACCAGTTAATTTTTCGACCATCTCATCGCCTTTGCCAAGCTTCGTTTCATCGTTAAAATGAGCATTATCAATTACACCTGTAAGTTTATTATCTCCTGCTGCTGCAAGCTTTGCAATGATTTTATCCATTTCTTCACCGATGTTTTTAGAGCCTTTTAATGCCACCATATCATCGAAACTACCGCCTTGGGGAATTTCGATATCAGCATACATTTCGCCCTTGAACTTATCGGTAACGTACTTAACGAATAACAACGTCAGTATATAATCCTTATACTGAGATGCATCCATTCCGCCTCTTAATTTATCACAACTAGCCCACAATGAGCTATATAATTCATTTTTCTTAATTGCCATAACACAATCCTCGCTTTATGCTATTTCATTCATTTCTTTTTCCACCTTCTCAATACCATCCAATATTGTATCAAACGGTATCTTCTCCCCAAATATCATATTCTGCATATGCTCGTAGTCGTCTTTTAGCACTTGCAGATTTCTTTCGGGTGGCATCAGTTTCATTGTGCCGATTTTTGCATTTTCATATTGTGCCCATGGGCAGCGATAGAATTTTTCTTTGAAAAGCACAACCTTTTCAAGTAATTCTATATTTTCAAATGCCGCATCCTTAACGGGCGAATTTGACATACAATATAAATCGTAATAGTGTCTTGAATAACGTGCAGGGAAGGTTTTATCTTCCGGTCTGTTTGCCTCTCGGTGGAGTATTGTAACCTTTTCCCAAAATGTTCTTTCGGGAAGAACTGTCAGGATATCCGTTGTAGGCTGTTTGAAAAGCTTTGGATATTGTGTAGCAGCATAAGGTGTAATCGGTTTAACCGCCGCAGGAGTCCAGGCTGCAAGTGCACCGATTTCAAGACGGATTACCGGAAGTATTGAACGATCTTCAAAGCTTCTGCTATATGCAAACACAACGGTCTGCGGATCGGTTTCTTCTATATAACACTCAATAGGAGAAGAGAGGATTCTTTGTAAATCCTTAATCGTATCCGGCATAAACACATCTTTTAAAAATTCTTCTGTTCTGCGATTTGCCTCTTTATTGAAAATATCCTGCTTTGTGTTGCTTCTCTCAATCCAAGGCTCGTCCTTTTCAAAACCAAGCACACGCCAGTCAAGGATTAAGTCGATATCTTCAGAAAATCTTTCTATAAGTCCATAGGATTTTGAAAGACTTGTACCGCCTTTGAATGCGATATTGTCTTTCCACTTGCTCCGGTGAAAAAGATAATCAAGCATAAAGCATACCCAAAAATCTTTTTCGATGATAGCATCTGTCATACCCATTTTAGCGGCAGTATTCTGAAACAATGCTTTTCTGTCATTTTCGTTTATGTTTGCTATGTTAATCATTTTTCGTCACCTTTGCAAATTTGTTTTATATATTCATATATCCACGAAGTTGCCGCTTTTGCTTCAAGCAGGGCGGCGGCTTTTTCCTCGTCGGTTAAATCATTTTTCAGCTTGTTTATGATTATATCATCAATATTATCTTTACCGAGGGCTTTGAGTGCCTGAACAACCAATGCAGTTTTATATGATAACTTTGAGATTTCCTTATTGGTGGTTCTTTTGAATTTTATCTTTGTGTTATCGTATGTGTATTCTTTATATGTTCCGTCACTTACATAAGACCATGCAGCAGGAACCTGCGTTGAAAGTCCTAAAATATTTAGAGCAGTATCTCCGCATGGAACAATCGTCCAGCCAAAGTTACGGGCAAGTGCGTGTGCAACCTTATCAGGATTTGGCACAACATATTCCTGCAAAAACTCATTATATTCGGCTTTGTAATACACACCACGCAATATTCTTTGAATGATGTTTTCGCTTTCCAAACGTGTCAAACAAACACTGACAGTAGTCTTATCTGTAAGGTCAACAAAGTCAACGGCAACAAATACAGTGCCGTTTTCGGCGTTTAATATTTTTTGTTTTATTTCATTCAAAAAAATTGGTCTTTTCACGTCACTCACCTCGTTAAAAATATTATATACTTTTCTTAACGAAAAATCAAGAGTAAATTCCCATATGGTAAAAATCAACGGTTAAAAATCTCAACAGATTTTTAACCGCTGTTTTAACTTTAAATATTATCCAGAAATTCTTTAAGCTTGCACAAAGCTCTGAACCTGTGGCTTATTTTGTTTTTTTCTTCATCGGAGATTTCAGCAAAGGTTTTTTTGTAGTCTTCAACCCAGAACACCGGGTCAAAGCCAAACCCGCTGTCTCCTCTTTTTTCATCAATGATGAAGCCTTCACATTCACCACGGAATGTGTGCTTTTCGCCGTTTGGCATTAGAAGCGCAATACAGCATATAAACCTTGCAGTCTTTTCATCAAAGCTATAGTCTTTCAGGTTTTCCAAAAGTTTTGCCATTCCCTGATTGGGGGTTGTGCCGTCGCCGGCATAGCGCGCGCTGTAGAGCCCCGGCTCACCGCCGAGAACATCCACTTCAAGTCCCGAATCATCGGCAATGATAATTTTATCGGTAAAAGCTCTGATTGCTTCTGCCTTCAAAAAGGCGTTTTCTTCATAGGTCACGCCGGTTTCTTCCACATCAATGTCTGCTCCCACTTCATTTTGAGAAAGTACATTGTGAGGATAGAGAATTTTTTTGATTTCGGCAAGTTTGCCTTTGTTGTTCGTTGCTACAACTACATCCATTTTTATCACCCGTATTAAAGAATAATTTCTTTTCCGCCGTCACCGGTTTCTGTCACATAAAAGCTTGGTTTGATTCCTGTTTTAGCTTCATAGTTTTTGCCAACCTGCGAGATGAATTCATCCACACTGTCGGCTTCCACAATGCTCACGGTGCAACCTCCAAAGCCTGCACCGGTCATCCTTGAACCAAGCACACCGTCTATCTTTCGTGCTTCTTCAACCATGGTATCAAGCTCAAAGCCCGTAACCTCATAGTCATCACGCAAGGAATCGTGAGAAGCATTCATAAGCTTGCCGAATTTTTCAATGTCACCGCATTTGAGAGCATCAACAGCACCCAAAACTCTGTCATCCTCACCGATAACATGGGTCACACGTTTTAAAACAACCGGATCTGCAATGAGTTGTTTGTGTGCTTCAAATTCTGCCATGCTGATTTCACCGAGGCAATTTTTTTCGGGCATGGCTTTTTTTAAGATTTCAAAGCCTGCCTCACACTCCGAGCGTCTTTCGTTGTATTTTGAAGCCCCCAGAGAATGCTTTTTGTTTGTGTTTGAAATAACGATTTTTCTGCCTCCAAGTTCAAGGGGAACAAGCTTATAATCAAGATTTTTGCAATCAAGAAAAATTGCATGGTTTTCTTTTCCCATGGCAGACGCAAACTGATCCATAATACCGCAGTTTACCCCTGCATATTCATGCTCTGCCTTTTGAGATATTTTTGCCATTTCAATCATATCCACCGGCTCTGTAATTCCCTTTGCCTCGTTGGAAAGAGTGGCAAAGCAAAGTGCGGTTGAAACTTCAATTGCCGCAGACGATGAAAGACCGCCGCCGTGGGGAACTGTATCGTCATAGAGCATATCCGCTCCAAAAATGTCATATCCCGCCTGCTTCAGACAATGGGCAACGCCAATCTGATAGTCACCCCATTTGATGCCCTTGTAAGAATCGAGTTTGTTTATGTCCGCCTCAACAATACCGTCAAGGTCGGTTGCTTTAAGGCGTATGAGATTATCATCTCTTTTTCTCATCACTATTGTTGTTCTCATTTTAAGCGCCGCCGGAAAAACATATCCGCCGTTATAATCGGTGTGTTCACCAATGAGATTAACTCTTCCCGGGCTTGCAAACACCCTTATTTCTTCTTCGCTTCCGCCAAAAACCTTTAAAAATTCATCAATCATATCTTTGATTTCCATAGTGTACCCTCCGGCTCGGAACTTTTTTCATTAATTTAATTAACTACATTCTACCACACAAGCACACTTTAGTCAACTCTTTTTACATAGACCCACGATGCCAAACCGCCATCGATAATTTTGTAAGGAACTTCATCTTCAGCAATTTTGACCTTAATTGTGTCGTTTTCTTTAACGTATGTTCCAGCCAAAAGAATTGACCCGGTTGCAGAAGAAGTTGCAGCCGATTCTGCCGAAGCTTCCATTTGC
This sequence comes from Clostridia bacterium, assembly GCA_017397885.1. Lineage (GTDB taxonomy): Bacteria > Bacillota > Clostridia > UMGS1810 > UMGS1810 > RGIG1828. The sequence continues at coordinate 28,606 of JAFQHQ010000177.1, forward strand.
GAAATATTTGAAATTTCAAAAACTACTTTACCGTCATCATAGAGGTTTAAAATGCGAACTTCACCGCTTGTCGAATCTTTGCACACAAGCATTGCCTGCTGAGTTTCGAGTTCGGGATTGATTTCGCCCACAAACAAGGCTTTTGAATCCACCACATAATCCGTGCATGCCCAAAGCGATTCCAAATATACATCGCCGCTGAAAAGCTTTATTTCGCCGTTTTCAAGTTTCCAGTTCCCGGTAAGAATTTCTCCGCTTGCGGTGTCAATAACACTTTCAAAAGCCGCATAAAAAACCCCGTCATAATTCTGCGAGGGTGTGTATTCAAACTTGTAACACCACCCGTCACGTTCGTCAACATATTTACCCGAAAGAATTTCTGCTGTCATTTCACGGTCTATATCCGAGCTTGTTTCACCGGCAATGGCATCGGAAGAGGCAAGATATTCCTCCCCCGTCATAACAAGCGAAGACGAGTCTGCCGCCTCTTCAATTTTTGCATCGGCGGGAGCATCCGACTTCGGTTCGGGCCACAAAAGTGAAATACCAAGTATTATTCCGCATATCAGAACCACGGCAATTGCAGACACCGTGTATGCCGTTGCATTTCCGCTTTTCTCTTTATTATTTTCCAAACTAATCACTCCAATTATAATATTAAACAACAGTGTACAGTATATCATAAATAAAATATCATTACAAGTTATTTGGCAATCAATTTTTAAAAAATTCTCTAAACACACCAATAAACACGCCACATAATGCGCCTTATCGCATAAAACCGACAAATAATGTTAAATCTCTGTTACAACAATTGACTAAACAATAATTAAGTATTATAATGATAATGGCTGAAAATGGGGGTAATATGTTTTCAGCAAGGAGGAAATCCATGAGTAAAAAAGAAACAAAAAATTGCTGTCGCATGACTTCCATTGGCGGGCAAGCCGTTATTGAAGGCGTTATGATGCGTGGTCCCGAAAAAATCGCCACTGCCGTTCGCAAATCTGACGGCGAAATAATTATAGACGAGAAACCCGTAAATTCGTTTGTGGCACGACACAAGCTCAACAAAATTCCGCTTCTTCGAGGTGTGGTTTCGTTCATGGAATCCATGGTTACCGGAACAAAATGCCTTATGTTTTCGGCAGATCAGATGGACATTGAAGACGAATCCGGCGAAGAAATGTCAAGGTTTGAAAAATGGCTTGACAGAAAATTCGGTAACAAAGTCAAAGACATTGCAATCTATTTTGCTGTAATTGTTGCACTTGCTTTCAGCATAGGACTTTTTATGATTGTTCCCACAATCGTTGCAGGTCTGTTTGACGAACTCATAAAAAATAAAATTTTGCTCAATCTTATTGAGGGCGGTATCAAGCTTTTGATATTCCTCATATATTTGTGGGCAGTGTCACACATGAGTGACATTAAACGTGTGTTTGAATATCACGGTGCAGAGCACAAAACTATTGCCGCATACGAAGCAGGTGCCGAGCTCACACCCGAAAATGCCAAGCAATACACCCGTCTTCATCCAAGATGCGGAACAAGTTTTTTGCTCATTGTTATGGTAATAAGCATTCTCATGTTCTCACTTCTTTCATGGAAAACATGGTGGATACGAATTTTATACAGGCTCTCTCTGCTTCCGGTTGTGGCAGGGCTTTCATATGAAATCATCAAATTTGCGGGCAAGCATCCCACAGGTGTTGTGGGCTGGCTCACCAAACCCGGTCTCTGGCTTCAGAAAATCACAACAAGAGAACCCGACGACAGTCAGCTTGAAGTTGCAATTGCAGCCATGAAGGCAGTTATTCCCGAAAATAACGAGGATGACAAATGGTAATTATTAAAAAGCTTTTGTCAAACGGTGCCGAAATTCTTTCCGGTTCGGTTGAAAATCCCCACAGTGAAGCGCAATATCTATTGAGTGATATACTCAAAAAAGACAGACTGTATTTATCCATGTACCGGGATAACCCGATTGACGAAAAAACCGAAAATGTCTTTTTGAATTTCTGCAAAAGACGCGCCATGGGCGAACCTTTTTCCTACATTGTGGGACACAAGGAATTTATGTCACTTGATTTTACAGTAAACTCCAATGTGCTCATTCCCCGTCCCGAAACAGAACTTCTTGTTGAAACAGTTATTGAACATTGCAAAATCCATTCACCGAAAATAATGGATATATGCACAGGCTCCGGAGCTATAGCCTGTTCTCTGGCTTATTACATTAAAAATTCTTCGGTAAGTGGTACGGACATCAGCAAAGAAGCTCTTGAAGTTGCTGTCGAAAACGCAAAAAGACTTGTAAAAAACAAAAAAATTAATTTTTTTATAGCCGATGCTCTTGAAAAAATTTCATCCGACGAAAAATTTGACATTGTGGTTTCAAATCCACCATATATTGAATCAGAAACCGTCGAAACTCTTGATTGCAGCGTTAAAAACTATGAACCGCGTCTTGCTCTCGACGGCGGTGACGACGGACTTATATTTTACGAAAGAATTGTGAATAATATAGAGAGCATTTTAAAAAAAGGCGGCGAAATCTTTTTTGAAATCGGATACAACCAAGCAAAATCCGTACACAGCATAATGAAGTCAAAATTATGCAACATTGAAATAATTAAAGATTACGCAGGTCTTGATCGCATTATATGCGGTCAACTGGCATAGGACTCATAATACAAATAAATTTCTTCAAGATTGTCCGAATAAATGCCTTTGCAAAGCTTTTCAACATCTCTGTCAGACATCAGAAGAGGCATAACTTCCGACTGACGAAGCAATGTTTTTTTGCCGGATTCAATTTTATAGGTGTATAATCGGTTTTGCTCCAAAATAATCATATATTGTACACCGGTTTTCTGCAATTGTACCGGCAACGGAGAAACATCCTTACGACTTGAATTACCGGATTTTTCAACAGTATTTTTGTTTTGTGAAGCATCCCCTTGTTCCACATTGGGTGCTTCATCACCCATAAATATCAAAAAGACAACAAGCAAAATGATGCTGATTGCCAATGCACCGAAACGCTTTTTCACATAACTCACCCCTTTTATTCTTCACTGTCGGGCATAGAAATCTTTGATATGTATTTTTTGTAATAACAAAAAAATTATTCGCAAACCCATACAAATTTGGTATAAAATGATTTATTAACTATATATCATACGGAGATGACAGCCATATGAAAAAAATCGACTCCATAAGATCACGGCAAGCAACGCGCCTTGCCAAGAGAGAAGCCCGCAAGCTTCGCTCAAGACAATCGAAAAGACGTCGCGGAATTCCTTACAGAATTTTTGTGAACTTCATGAAGCTTTTCATTATATTTTTAATCATTGCCTCAATACCCGTCGTAAGATTTGCCCAAGATTATCTGAACTCAGGAAATGACTTTGCCCTTGATTTCAAAGATTTTTACCATCGCGCTGCCAAAGGCATTCCCATGACTCCAAACGGCGTTGACAGCGAAAGCGATTTGTTTGTGGAAATCGGTTCGGGAATGACACTGAAACTGTCGTCAAAAATTTATTACACCGACGCAGAAGGTAACATTGTACACTACGAAACTCTTGAAGCATCAGAAAACCGCACATGGGTAAGCTTTGACAAAGTTCCGCAAAACCTCAAAGATGCCTTTGTTGCCATTGAAGACCAGCGATTTTATGAACATAACGGTGTGGACATAAAAAGAACTCTTGGTGCCGTGATAAATGTTTTTGCCAAAGGTGATTCGTCATACGGCGGAAGTACCATCACTCAACAGTTGGTTAAAAACATGACTCAGGACAACGAAAGAACCACCGAAAGAAAAATGAGAGAAATTTCGAGAGCTATAGCGTTGGAAAAAGTTATGACCAAAGATCAGATTCTCGAAATGTATATGAACGATATATACCTCAGCCAAGGAGCATACGGTGTACAGGCGGCGGCAATGACATATTTCGACAAAAGTGTCAGCGATCTTACACTGGCAGAATGTGCGTGTATAGCCGGCATTACACAGTATCCTACCATCTATGACCCTATTATAAATCCAAAAAACAACAAAGAGAAACAGCAGACAGTTCTCGGAAAAATGCTTGAGCTTGGCTTTATAACCCAAGCAGAATATAACTCTGCAATTAAAGAAGAACTTGTTTTTGCAACCAAATCAGATGATGACACAGAAAATCCGGAAGAAGCAGACAACATTCAGTCATATTTCACAGACTATGTAATTGACCAGGTACTCAAAGACATTTCAAACGAATATAACTGTTCACAGCAAATGGCAGAACTTTTCCTCTATAACGGCGGTCTTGAAATATATACAACCATGGATCCCGTTATTCAAGCTTATGCAGAACAATATTACAACAATCCCGAAAACTTCCCGGGTCTCGGTGCTACCGAAGATGCACAGTCGGCAATTGTAATAATTGATCCTTCCGAAGGTCACATCAAAGCAATTGTAGGCGGAAGGGGCGACAAAGTTGACCGTGGACTCAACCGTGCCAGCCAGAGTTTACGTCAGCCGGGTTCTTCAATTAAACCGATTGCGGTTTATGCTCCGGCTCTTGAAGAGAATGTGTGCAATCTTTCGTCATATATTTCAAACTCTAAGCTCACAATCGGTTCATGGACTCCCAAAAACTCTAACGGTAAATATACAGCCCCCGTAAAAATTGATACAGCGGTAGCTTATTCATACAACATTCCTGCAATTAACGTGCTTAACGCTCTCGGAGTAGAAAAAAGTTTCGACTATATGAAAAACAAGCTTCACATTAATTCACTTGTTGATTCAGTAACACGAAACGGAAATGAATATACCGATAAAAACCTTTCATCACTTGCTCTTGGCGGTCTCACCGACGGTATAACCCCGCTTGACATGGCTGCCGCCTATGCTTGTCTTGCAAATGGCGGAATGTATATTGAACCGTCATCATATACCAAAATTACCCAAAACGGTGTTCTGCTTTTTGAAAAGAAACCCATTAAAGAACGTGTATTCTCAGAAGAAACTGCGTTCCTTATGCAGGAACTCCTTAAAAACGTTGTCAAATTTGGTACCGCTTCAGGTTCGGTAATCGGCGAAAACGATACCTGCGGAAAAACAGGAACCACCGACAACAACAAGGACAAATGGTTTGTGGGCTTTACTCCGTCATATTGCACAGCCGTATGGTTTGGTTTTGATACACCGCAATCCATCAGCACAAGTTCAAATCCATCTGTCAAAATTTGGCGTGATGTCATGAAAGAGATTCATAAAGATATACCTGCTCAAAAATTCGAAATCCCCGATGGAATTGAGAAAGCGCAGATTTGTCCGTATACCGGTCTCTATGAGGGCGGATATGCAAGTGTGTATGCAAACAGCAAATTCCTCACCGGAAAATGTAATGGCAGAAATCACAAGTGTATCGGTGCTAACAAAAATGATTATTCAAGCTCCGATACGCCCCAAAAATCACCGTCTTCAACTCCATCGTCCTCCAAAAATGACACTCCAAACGAATCGCCTTCCGTTGATGAGCCCGAAACAACAGAACCCCCAAGCCAGACATCACCGGAGGAGCAAACTCCCACATCACCATCGACTGAAGAGCCACCATCTCATAGCGAACCGGAGCCTGCTCCGTCACAACCTGCACCTGCAGACCCGCCTGCAAGCAATCCACCTTCCGATTAAACCTGAATACAAAAATTGCACGGCAATATAAGATTTATTTTTACCGCACAGAAACGAAGCTTTGTGTACGAAAAAATCCGTCTTCCTCGTTGTTAATATGAACGAAGAAGACGGATTTATTTTTAATCATGTTAACCTTGGCAGTAAGTCTTAACCTCCAACACTAAAAGCTATCTTCATCAAACAAGTTACTGCCGGCATTGGAACTCACTACTGATTTTTTTGCCATAAAAAACAAAATTATCACCGAACCCACAAGTGGTATAAAATTCAGCAACACAAATACAGGCTTATAGCCTGCATCGCGAAGTCTGCGAATCATGAGTGGCAGCCTTGCAACAAAAGCAACCAAAGTATATATGCTGAAGATATTATAAATAATGCTAAACAAGTCGACATATGTCTCATAATTGTCAGGTTTCAGAAAAGCCATACGGTCAATTATGATTAAAAGCGAAATCAAAATAACCTGAACAACAGAATCGACAAGATAAGCGTACCAAAACTCTTTACGAGTACTTTTGGAGGTGTAGTCTCCAAACCGTTTAAACATATTGAAATACGCCGAAAATACACCGGTTTTTTTCGAACTGCCTGACACATTCGAATGTGAGTCAGATTCTAAAATATTGAGATCCGAACCGCAATTAATGCATACAAGCAAATCTGAACCGTTGTAAATTCGTCCGCACCGTGGACATTTTTTATTATTTTCCATTTGAATACCCTCTTTACAGCGAGAAATACTGAATATGTTACTATAATATTTTAACACATACGGGGCAATGTGTCAAACAATCATTCATATTTCTTCATCTGTTCATTGTAGAATTTGCAAATTTTGAAATTCCATGTACAGCAATGAGTGGCAAGCCACACATTTTTATCGCGGGGATAATCAAACTCGAAGCGTCTGTTTTCACAGTTCAAAGCACCTCTTTCCTGCGACTCATAAAAGGGACAAAGGGGATAATTAATCATTTCACCCACCGTATGTCAAAGCTTATTTACGGCTACATACACACCGTAGGAAAGCCCTGCCCTTCTGCTTCTTCTTTCGATTTCTGATGTGGAATTCTTTGCTTTTTTGCGGATGTTTTGCCTGCGCAGCAAAGATAACGCTTCAACAAAACTGCCCCTGCAAGAGCATGAACAAAATTTAGTCCTATATTCGGATGGTCTGAACTTTCCGGCACACCATTGACACAAATGAAACTTATTAATCTTTTGTTTTTTCTTCACAAGATATTTTGCACATCTTTTTGTACAAAATACTTTCGCGTTCTTTTGTGTAATAAAAGTCTTTTTACAATTAGGACAAATTCTCTTTACTCCCATTTTTCCTCCTTTATATATTTGACTCGATAACACATCCCACAACATACATAAACATGGAAAGCATTATTAAAGCCCTATCACTTTTGAATAAACAGTTAATTTTTTGTTTCACATGAAACACATCCTTTCGTGTACACACAATGCCTCGATAAACAATGTTTCGTTATCGACACATTTATGTTAACACATTTTTGTGTCTTTGTCAACACATTTTTTAAAAAAGTATTGATTTTTATGTTATAATGTGTTATTATAGTTACATAACGAAAGAAAGGAGTGGTCAAGTGGCTACTTTGGGCGACAAAATCAAAGAATTGAGAAAACAAAACGGTTACACCCAAAACGAATTCATAACACTGCTTAAAGAACGCTTTGGTCTTAAAGCTGACAGAGTTATGCTCAGCAAATGGGAATGTTCCAAACAAACCCCTCACATAGATACACTTAAATGCATTGCCGAAGCCTTTGGTGTTTCTCTTGATTATTTAAACGGCATGGAATCCAAACCCAACCTTCGTCTTAAAAACATTTCACAGGCAAAAGAGGCTCAAATTCCAATGTACGGGAAAATTGCCTGTGGCTCACCTATTGAGTGTAATCTGGATTTTGATATTGAAACCATAAGCGGTGATCATGTTGACGGCGATTTTTGCGTTATTGCCCGTGGTGACAGCATGATAAATGCCCGCATTTTTGATGGGGATGTTATTACAGTGCGTCGGCAAAATGTTGTCGACAACGGTGAAATTGCCGCCGTTGCGATTGGCGACGAAGCAACCCTTAAGCGAGTGTATTATATTGAAAACGGAATTATGCTTGTTGCCGAAAATCCTGCATACAAACCCATGATTTTTGTTGGCGAAGACTGCGCCAATGTTGTTATTCTCGGCAAAGCCGTTTCCATGCACACAATGCTAAACTGACGGCTCTGAAATTTGCCAAAACGGCTTTTTTCATCTCAAACACCCTCAAAACACTTGTGACACAGTTGTTTTGAGGGTGTTCGTTTTTTGAATTCAAGCAAAGATTTTTTTGGTTTTTTGTGATATTATTAAATGTGGAAAGGAGACAAACTATGCATAATTTTAACCTTGAGAAAACAGAAAACAATCAATATAATCACGACAAGCAATTGTCTTCTAAATCGGAATTTGACACACGAACCGAAAAAATCCTTGAGCTCAGCGACAGAATGCTTGAAAAAATAAGCCGCGCAATAGATGAAATTGATATGTGTGTTACAAAAGATAAAAAACGAACAAAAAAAGTGGAATATGACAGTGAATTGAAAAAGCCAATAAAGGAAACCTACACCGAAAAAGAAACTGTTCGCAGCGAAAAAACAACCGTTGATACTGCCTCTCTTAAACAACTTGTTTCAACACTGAAGGACATCAAAGACATTCAATCCGGAATATATTCTTCAACTGACGGAAGTGATGAAAATGAGAACGGAGTTATTTTAATTTCGGAAATACTAAACATGGAGGATGAAAATGAAAACCATATGGACACCGCAAAAAAAGCAGGCAATTTTTCAGTCTCGTCCCGAATATGAAGCCCTTTACGGCGGAGCAGCAGGAGGCGGAAAATCCGATGCACTTCTTACCGAAGCTCTGAGGCAAGTTCACATCGGTCACTATAAAGCACTTATTCTAAGAAAGACATATCCTCAACTTTCCGAACTCATCGACAGAAGCCGCGAGCTCTACACCGCCGCTTTTCCCGATGCGATTTTCAATGAAACCAAACATTTGTGGAAATTTCGCTCGGGTGCAAAAATATATTTTGGTGCAATGCAACACACTTCCGACAGAATCAACTATCAGGGAAAGCGCTATGATTTTATTGCATTTGATGAACTTACCCATTTTACGTGGGATGAGTATTCTTACATGTTTTCAAGAAACCGACCGTCAGGCAGCGGAACAAGAGTGTACATCCGTTCCACAACAAACCCCGGCGGTATAGGCCACAGTTGGGTAAAAGACAGATTTATAACCGCAGCCCCACCACTCACTCCAATCTACAGCAAAATGAATGTAATATCACCGGATGGCGAATTGACAGAAGTTACAAGAGACAGAATTTTTGTTCCCTCAACTGTTTTTGATAATGAAAAACTCCTTAAAAACGACCCCGGATACATTGCCAACTTGTCAATGCTTCCCCACAAAGAAAAACAGGCACTCCTCTATGGTGACTGGGACAGTTTTTCCGGGCAGGTTTTTTCGGAATGGAAAAACGATCCGGCACACTATGCCGACAGAAAATTTACCCATGTTATAGACCCGTTTGAAATTCCGAAAACATGGAGAATTTTCCGCGGTTTCGACTTTGGTTATTCTAAACCCTATGCTGTTGAATGGATTGCCGCAGACTTTGACGGAAGGGCATATGTCATCGCCGAGCTTTACGGATGCACCGATTCACCGGATACCGGCATAAAAGATACTCCCGCACGCATAGCACAAAAGATTCGTGAGCTTGAAAGCTCGCACCCAAATCTTTCGGGAAGAAAAATCAGAGGAATTGCCGATCCTGCCATATCAAAGGCAGAAACAGGTCAGTCCATTGCCGATATGATGGCAAAAGAAGGTGTCTTCTTTGACTTTGGAGATCATCAAAGACTACCCGGGAAAATGCAGTTTCACTACCGCCTTGCATTTGACAAAGCAGGAATACCCATGATGTATGTTTTTAACACATGCCGACACTTTATCAGAACCGTCCCTAATCTTACATATGATGATTCTAATGTTGAAGACATCAACACAAAATCTGAAGATCACATATATGACTGTGTCAGATATGTTCTCATGGCAAATCCAATTTCTCCTCGCCAAAACATTACAAACATAAATAACCCGGGAGACGATCCCCTGAATATGCATGCAAACGCAAAACTTGGTCCGTATAATTTTTATACGATATAACAAAACGGGACTGTAAATTAATTCAGCAAATTCAGCAAATTAATTTACAGTCCCGTTTGGGGAATAGGAAAAAAGATTCAGAATTGTCAAATCGAACTCAAAGCAAGGCAGAGCCTTGCTTTGAGTGGTAACCCGAAGCTGTA
>JAFQHQ010000178.1 GCA_017397885.1 Clostridia bacterium
ACAAATTGGAATTTGACAACATCAAAGCAGCTTGATTTCGTTGGCAATCATAGCCACGGTCTTTTCGTTGGTGTCAATTTTAATCGTGTTGAGTGTGTCATACATCGGTATTCTTGTTATACTTCTTTCGATTATATCCTCAACTCGAATACCGCTCTCCACATCCTTTATTAATCTCTTGCGTAAATTGGCTTCGTCAACAATAAGCGAAATACATTTCACATCGCAGCTTTGTGTATCCAGTTTTTCTACGATGGAATCAATGATAGACTGTTGGTGCATTACCCAACAGAAAATTACATTTTCATAAGCAGAGCAATGTAAAAAGTTGTTGAGCAAGTAACAAATATTATCCATCACCATAGATTTGGTTTCATCGGTTACTTGGAACGGATTGGAATCCCAGCACCAGTCACCATCAAGAAGCACACTATTTGATAAATTTATTTTAAGTTGCTGACAGACGGCGGTTTTTCCAACACCCATTGTTCCACCGACTATATATAAGTTTTTCATATATTCACCTACAAATTCATATTTGTTTAACTATTTTATTACCTATATAGACAGAAAATCAGCAAAAAGTTCTATTTTCTGTCTGTATTATATCCTGACAGCATTCGATGGCTATAGATATAAACTTGTTTATAATTTCATTTTCCGAACCGCTGTTTCGGGGGTGAATGTATAATGTTCGAAAAGAGAGAGGGTTTCGAAGAGCAAAAAAGAGGACATCTTCTCTGTTATGAACAAAATCCTTTACAAACAAATCCGATACAAGCAGTGCACCGATACCTTCAAGCATAAGCTTATATCGCAGTTCAAAGGTTGGTGTGGTTGTAATTACATAGGGTGCCACTTTGTGGTTTTGCAGCATTTGACCTAACCGTTTGTCTGAATCGGATGTAGACCCCGTTTTTATAAACATAACATCACGGAAAATTGAAATATCTGTTATCTCCTTGTGAGGGTCAATATTACGGGCAGATATTTGCTCAAATGGTGTGGCGAGATGTGATAGTTTGGCGGCGCAAGGGTGATTTTTGTGAAGAGCAATTATCAGTCGTTCTTCAAGCAAAGCAATGGCATCGCATCCCTTGGGGTCCGGTTCAAAACTAAAAACCAAGTCCATGGGCTTATCCTGTGAGTTTTCGCGTGATTGGTTGATGTCAATAGTGACATTTATATTTGGATATCTGTGATAAAACTTTCCGCAGATGGTCGGCAAGAGCTTTCGGGCAGAGGACATTCTGCCGCGAATTGTCAAGCTTCCATAGCTCATGTTATTGACGGCACGAATCCTTTGCTCAAATGTATTTTCACGCTCAATTATTTCTTCAAGATAATCCATATAGATACTTCCGTGCAGTGTTAGCGTGATTGGTGAGCCACAGCGGTTAAAAATCTTGAATCCCAGTTCTTTTTCAAGCTTTGCGATGGTTGCACTAAGTGCAGGCTGTGAAATAAACAACGCCTTTGCCGCCAAAGAAAAGCTCTTTTTCTTCCAAATCATATAAGCATATTTTGCTGAAAGCTCCATATCTTCACTCCTCATAAACAAAAGATTATAAGATGTATAAAATTATATATATTTGATTATAACATAAGGCTGTGTTATAATCAAGACATAATAATTTTAAGAGGAGTGGTTTTGTGAAACTGCGAAGTTTACTTTGTATAATGATGATAATTTTTATGATGAGTTTAACGGTATATGCCCACACATCTGCCGGGAATAATGAATCGGATTTAACATTGACCGGATTGGAGGAAACTAACGTGAAAAAAACATATTCTATTTTATTTATCGGAAACAGCTATACATTCTATAACGATATGCCTACTGCCATTTTTGAGAAGATTGCCGAATCGGCAGGGTATGATGTGGAAATTACTGCCATAACCAAGGGTTCGCATAAGCTCTCTCAATTTGCCGATCCGAAAGATGAATATGGTGCAAAGGTTGAAAAGGCATTGACCGGAGCTGAAAGCTATGATTATGTAATACTTCAGGAGCAAAGTGTTCGTCCTGCCGGCGCAAACGCACCCGACTTTTACTCCGCTGTCCGAAACCTTTCGGAAAGAATCAGAGCGACCGGAGCAAAGCCTGTTTTGTATTCTACATGGGGACGTAAAACGGGAAGCTCTACTCTGGAGTCTAACGGATGGACAAACGAAAGCATGACATGGAAACTTGCAGCAGGATATCAGGCAATAGGCGATGAACTTGACATTCCCGTTGCACACGTTGGGCTTGCTTTTTATGATGTTTACACCAATCAAAGCAGCATAGAGCTCTACAATGCCGATAAATCGCATCCGTCATATGCAGGAAGCTACCTTGCCGCGGCATGCTTGTTTGCAAAAATTTTTAATATAGACCCGACTAACTTCTCTTTTGTTGGTGATTTGTCGGCAACCAATGCAAACATTCTTTGTGAAGCTGCAAGAAAAGCTGTTTTTGAAACACCCGTTATCCCGGATGAATATAAGACGGCATCAAGGTTTGCAATTATAAAATCCGCCGCAAACGGCAATAAAACAACAGCAGACATTGCATTTGCGACAGCGGGAACATATACGGTGATTTTTGCAGATTATGACGGTGGAAAACTTGTTGATGTGGATATAGTTGATGTTGAAATCGACAGAGCAAAAACGGTTAGCATAACATCCGAAAAAGATATCATTCTCGGCATAGGTGACAGAATTATGGTCTGGAACAGTACAGAGAGTATTTGTCCGGTTTGTGCAAGTTATAAAATCATCTTATGATTTGGAAGTTAAAACTAAATTAATCCTCTGTTATTCCGTTTATGCAATCTACAGAAAAACTTTTTATTGTATTTACCGCACTTTCAACATCTTCAAATGAAGTGAATACTTTTGGCATGGTATTTTCCATGCCGAGAGCTTCATATCTTGAACCGGAAAAATCGTGGTATTGCAAAACCTTAACCTTTCCAGAAAAATTACATTTCTTTAAAAATTCTCCTATTTTTTCTGCCTCGCTGTCGTTATAACCTTTCACAAGGGGATATCTGATTTCCACATCACAGCCTTTCTCAAGGATAAATTTGAGATTAGACAAAATCAGGTCATTATCCTTTCCGGTACACTCCTTATGAACTTTTGAATCAATTGCTTTTATGTCATACAAAAATTTGTCGGTGAATGGAATTATTTTTTCAAAAGCCTCTTTTTTAATATATCCGCAGGTGTCGATATACACGCTTATTCCTTTTTCTTTAAGCTTTTCGGCAAGCTCTTTTGCAAAATCCGCTTGCATAAGACATTCTCCACCCGAAAAAGTGACACCGCCACCGCTGTTGTCAAAATATGCTTTGTCTTTGGCAAGAATTTCGCAAAGCTTGTCTGCTTCATATTCTGTTCCGAAATGAGTCAGTGCACCGGTTGGGCACTTGAGGGAGGTACTTTTGTTTTTTTCGCCCTTGCACAAACCGCAAGATGCACATTTTACCGAAAAGAAAGCGGTTTGTTCCATTGGTGAAATGCTTTCGGGGTTGTGACACCATATGCATTTTAAAGTGCATCCCTTAAAGAAAATAGTTGTTCTCAACCCGTCACCGTCGTGAATCTCCATACGTTTGATTGATGATATCAGACCTTTCATATTTCCGACCTCGCAATAAATTCATCTTTTTCTTTTTCGCTTAGTGTGGAAAATAAAACATTCCATCCGCAAAGTCTCACCTGAAGGTCGGGATAGGCTGACGGGTCTTCTTTTGCTTTTTTAAGGATTTCAGTGTCAAGCACATTAAAGTGAACCCCGAATCCTCCAAGATCAAAATATGTTTTGAGCATAGCACACAAGGCTTCGTTGCCTGCCACGCCTCTCACTGCACTAATGTGGAGATCAATGTCGGCAATTGAGCCGTTGGGTACTTTTGAAGCATCGATTCGGGCAATGGAGGCGAGATGAGCCGTTACTCCTTCACGGGCTGCACCAAAGGTTGCACTTGTGTTTTGCGAAAGGGTTTCGCCCCTTCGTCTGCCGTCTGCCGAAGCACCGCATTTTTCGCCGAATTCCCATCGCCAGTCAATGGAGAGAAGCCCGAGACGGTACACACCGCCCTTGGCATTGGGTTTTCCCGAAATGTGAGAAGACATCATATCCACAACCCTTGCGGCAAGTTTGTCTGTTTCGTCATCGCCGATTCCGTATTTCGGATATTTATTTTTAACGGTAAGGCGAAGTGCTTCTTCACCCTTCCAGTCTGATTTCAGAATTTCAGTAAGCTTTTCAAGTGACATTGTTTTATCATCAAACACAAGCTTTTTTATGGCAGCAAGAGAATCCACCGCTGTTGCCAGACCGATTGCATTGATAGACGAATTGTTATATTTTGCACCACGGTCGCAGTAGAGGTCTTTTCCGCTTTTTAAGGTGTCGGGATAGGTTGACGAAAAAAGCGGGGCACAGTGGAGCTTGTCATAGTGAGCTTCATAGTGATTGATAACTTCCATGGTTTGCCTGCAAAGATAAGCAAACTGTCTTTCAAATTCGTCAAAAAGTTCCTCAAAGGTTTCGAAGTGAGAGTCTGTTTCAAGTCCTGTCTGATAGCAGGTAATCATATCTCGTCCACCATTTAAGGCAAATTCCAGAGCCTTTGGAATGGATATCCTTCCGTTTGAGGTGCATGTGAGCTCGCCCTCGCATCCTGCTTCATAGCAACCCACAATGTGATATTTCATTGCATCGCAAATGTCGGCTCCGTTTTTAATCAGCGACTCAATAACCTTGCTGTCAGACAAAAAGAATATGCTGTTTTTGCCCCTTTGAATTGCTTTAAAACACTCGGAAACAATGGCATCGGGAGTGTTGTCGGCACAAAGCAGATGGAATTTTGTGTTTGAGAGATTAGAATTTGCATACATATCCACAATTTCATATGTAAGCTCGCTGACGGTTGAATTGCCTTTTTCATCATTTCCGCCAAAGGCAAAGGGAATGTTTGCAGGAGCTTTCAGACGGTCTGCTTCGGCAAAATAATCATATATGAGCTTTTTTGCATATTCTTTGTCTTCTTTTATCCAAAACGGATACAAAAGAGCATCTATTCTTCCCATGGTGCGAAGATATGTGCCTTCAAACGTATGGTGAAAAACATAATATGCAATGCTCGTCTGCATTGCTTCATAAAGATTCCGGGGTGGTCTGTTTCTTAAATTCAAAAGTCCCTGTGCCATTTCCGATTTATTACACTCTTTGGCAAGCTTTGCAGCTCTTTCAAGAAATCTGTCTATTCCGTCATAGAATTTCAGTACTCCGTTGTAGAATCTTTTGGTTTTGTCATTTTTTGAGTATTTGTTTTTGTATTCTTCAACACGTTTTTTCAATCCGTAAAAGCCAAGCTCCAAAATGTCTTCCCATTTTGGGCAGGTGTGACTTATGTCAAGCATACCTGTGTATGCAAGGGTGTCGTTTGCATGGGCATGGTCACCCGTCATGATTTCCTTTTTCATAACCCGAGCCCTGTACCATGTAAGCTCAGCGGCAAGATGATGGCAGTTTACATCAACAAAAAATCGGTTTTCTTCGGGTATGATAATTTGGCAGTTGTCCATGAGAAATACAAATGTTTCACAGTCCTTTTCGAAAACATCAATTTCTCCTTCGCACTTCCATCCGGTATCAATGTATTTTGTAAGTTCATCTCTTGTCATTGACATAAAATCACTCTTTCTGTATAATTCTTATATGCTCATAATATCAAAACAACATACCACTGTAAATTGTCAGAAACGGTAAAATTGAACTTTTCGAAACAGAATTATCATAAACCTTGAATTTTACACAAATATAATGTATAATAACGATATTAAAATGAATTTTAAATGGTGATTTTGTGGATAAAATAAATATTGCTTGTGAAAATCTTTGTTTCAAAAAAATAATCAATGTTTTGTCGACAAAGCTTAACAACTCAAAACAAATCAGAGTAAACGGCAGACACAGTGATGCATTTGTATTTATAACCTGCGGAAGCTGCAGCTATACCTTTGATGACGGATATACAATTTGTGCGAATGAGGGCGATATTTTGTATCTCGCTCATCATGCGGTTTACAAAATGGATATCCTCACTCCTGTGTACCAAAGCATATACTGTGATTTTGAATTTGTTGAAAGCACGCACAGAAAAAGTGACGTGTATTATCCCGAAAATATTTCCAACGCAGAAAACCTTTTTCTGAAACTCCACAGCCTCTATAAAACAGCATCGACGGCTTCGTTTCAGCGATGTATGTCTGTGATTTACGATATTTACGCAAGTATAGCTTCATCTGTTTGCGCAAATTACATAGCGCCCACATCTCAGATGAAAATAAAAGAAGTTCAATTATATATTGATTCAAACTGCTCGGATACACAGCTAAGTGTGTCTTCGCTTGCTCATAGAGTCAATATGAGTGAAGTATATTTCAGAAAGCTGTTCAAATCACAGTACGGCATATCACCCATACAATACATAAAGTCTGTACGCATAAAAAAAGCTAAAGAGCTTTTGGAATATCCCTTTATGTCTACCGAGGAATGTGCACGGCAGAGCGGATTCTTGTCATTAGAATATTTTTGCAGAGAATTTAAAAAAGCAACAGGGATAACTCCCGCCGAATACAGAAAAAAGAATTATTAAACACAAAACGCCTGATGGCGGCAAAAGAAAGGATTTTTATTATGCCTGTTATTGAAATCAAAAACGAAAAACTCACTGTGGGAATTGATACATTCGGAGCAGAGCTTAAATATGTAAACGGATATGGCGGAACAAAATTTATGTGGCCCGGAGAGGTTGGTGTGTGGAAGTCAACTGCACCGATACTGTTTCCCTTCTGCGGTTTTTTTAAGGATGATACATATGAATTCAGAGGCAAGGAATATCATCTCAAAGGTAACGGCTTTGCCAACATAAAGGAATTTGAAGTAAATCTCATAAGCGACACAAAGGCAGAATTTTCGCTTCTTCCCGATGAAGAAACCTTAAACGGTTATCCCTTTGATTTTGCTTTCAAGGTTGTTTTTGAGCTTGTGGGAAACAGGCTTAAAACCGATTATGTTATAACCAACAACGGCGATGATATCATGCCCTTTGGAGTTGGCGGTCACGAGGGCTACTATTGCCCCGAAGGCATTGAAGAATACGAGGTGCACTTTGAAAAAAGCGTTGAAGGGCTTGTGAAGGATAATGTTGTTCTAACCGGCGGCGGAAAAGTTGTTCCCCTTAAATATGAATATTTTACCGGATTCCTTTTGTTTTTCAAAAATCCCGAATTTTCATCCGCAACCCTTGTGCACACCAAAAGCAACAAAAAGGTTCATGTTGACTTCAAGGGTTCAAATCATTTTCTTGTGTGGTCAAAACCCGGCGCAAAGTTTTTGTGCCTCGAACCCTGGTACAGCTATCAGATTTCAACATACCCCAACCGTGATCTTGAAAAGGTTAGCGGCATTGTGATTCTCCCTGCAGGCGAAACCTTTGTGGCTCCCCACCAGGCAGAATTCAGTGAGTAAAAAATATATAATAAAATACTGAATGAACAGATATGATATACCCCCGAATCAGACTTGAAATATCTGAAAAAGTGGATTTTTTGCAATGTAATGCCCACATATTGTTATGTACAAACAAAAACAACTATGGTATAATTTGGAAAATTTAAAATCTATTCGAAAGAATTCGGGAGGAACATATTATGTGTAATATAGCAGGTTATGCAGGCACAGAGAATGCCGCACCAAAACTTCTTGAAATGCTCAGACGTCAGCAGGCTTTTGACGGTGGTGTATGTACGGGTATCGCTACCATTTATGACGGGAGAATTTTCTACCGCAAGGTTGTTGGTGATGTTGACACGCTCATCAGAACCACCGATGCAATGAGTCTTCCGGGAACGATTGGTATTGCTCATACAAGGCCGGGCGGAAGTCCCGAAACATATGCATTTGCTCATCCTTTTATTACAGATAATGAAGATATGGCTTATGTAACCAATGGTACGACAAGAGGTGATGGCTATCAGGAAAAATCACAAAAGGCTTGTACATCGTTGGAAGAAGCAGGCTATTCTTTCAGAGACAGAGCCTTTGTTAATCATTCATTTTTCCCAAAACTTAAAGACGGTTCAAATGTGAGCTGTGTTGAAGTTCGTATGAATATGGTTGATAAATATTTAAAAGAAGAAATTTCCATTCCCGATGCAATGGCAACAGCCCTTTCTGAATTATACACCGACAATGTTTCTGTTCTTCTTAATCTCATAGAGCCCGAAAAGATTTTTGCCCTTCGCACAACAAGACCTATGGCTACACTTTTGGCTGATGACGGTACATATATGGCAACCACACGTTTTGCATTTCCCGAAGGTGTTAACGGCGAAGTAACGCAGCTTCCTCTGAGCCATGTTTGTGAAATCACAAAAGACGGAGTTAAAGTTACGGAATCCAAGCTTTCGGGATGTGAAGATGTTTGCGAGGTTACTCCTCAGGTATATGAAGAAGGCTATAAAAGAATTTGTGAAATGCTTTCCGGCAAAAAAGATGCACCCCTTTATTTTGATGACCTTGAAATTGGCGTGTATAACAACATGAAAGATATATGGCCAAAAGAACATAGCCTCGTTCAGGATGCAAGACTTGTTTATGATGTTTTGTGGCAACTTAGATGCGAAGGCAGACTCAAAACAACATACCGCATGATGAATTCAAGCGGTCATACAAAAGAACGCATATATATGTGGCTTGAAGACTGATATAGGTTTGAAAGTAAAGTTTTTAAAAATATAGTATTATAATATAACAAAACGGCTGTCTAACTTAAAAGGTGAGGCAGCCGTTTTGGCATGTTTGGGATGTGCTTGTTATGTAAATTTTATGCACAATACGTTTTAGTGTTAAGAATTGGTTTTAATTTCAAATAGGAGTTTGTCGGGGAGTTGCGTTGAAATCAATTGGAGTAACTTTCTATAATCACGCAGTTCTTTTCAAAGAAATTTCTATAATATCTGTTTCTTTGTCCGACCGCCTTCGACTCCGTCACTCAGACGTCGGCGAAGGCTAAATCCGAAT
>JAFQHQ010000179.1 GCA_017397885.1 Clostridia bacterium
AGCGTAGCGAAACTGACTGAGGGGTATTGCTGAAAGCGTTGATACTTCTGCGTTTCGTACCCCTCCGTCTTTGCCTAACGGCAAATCCACCTCCCCTTAGGCAGGGGCGGCTTTCGCTTCAGCCTCGTTTGCGAACACCCCTACAAACCCCAATTTATACACTAAACTAAACACCAATAAACATGAGGTGATACTATTGAACAGAATTGAAATGCTTCGAAACGAAGCTTTGAACAACGACATTTGTTATGACGAATTCTTTTATGGTTTTTATAAATTTCTCGGTGAAACAAATGATTTACCAAGCTTTGAAGAATACGGCAATGCATTTTATCACGCATTATCTAATATAACCCCGTCAATTTCAAACGGAGAGCTTATCGTGGGTAAATGCAATCGAAAGATAGCAGATAGCGAAACCGAGTGGCACAACACCTACTCAAAGCTTGCCCGTGATATGTTTAAAAAAGCCGGAGGCGGTCAGGATTCACACATGGCAATAGACTATGAACTTTTGCTTGAATACGGAATCAACGGAATAATAAATAAAATTGACGCCTTTCTTGCAGAGTGCGATGAAAGTAAGAAACCTTTTTACAAATCCTGCAAAAGATGTCTTGAAGGGGTTATGGTTTTTTCGGAAAATTATTCTTTGCGTGCAAAAAAAATGGCTGAAGAAGAAAATGATCCGCAAAGAAAAAATGAGCTTGAAAAAATAAGTGAAATATGCAAAAAAGTTCCGGCATATCCTGCCGAAAGCTTTTATGAAGCTGTCCAATCGGTTCATTTTGTTACCCTTTGCATTTCGATGAATCCATTCCGATTTGGCTGTGCTCAGCAATTTCAGCTTGGTCATCCCGACCGCTATCTGATGCCCTTTTATGAAAAAGACTTAAGTCTCGGAGCAATAACAAAAGATGAAGCTCAGGATTTGCTCGACTGTCTCGGTATTCAGATTAACAACCGTGTACCAAACGGTCTGTCATCGGGTTATATGGTTGGCGGAAGATATGAAAACGATAGAGTTGTGGCAAATGACCTTACCAAAATGCTTATGCAGGTTGTGGATGATATACGTCTTGTGTATCCTGCTGTGGGGCTGTGCTACACCGAGGATATGGGCGATGAGTATGTTGAAAAGGCGTGCGAGATATTGTCTCGCGGTTGTTCTCATCCTGCAATTTTCGGTGACGACACAATCACAAAAGGGCTTATTGATTATGGAGTCGACGTATCGGAGGCAAGAAACTACATCCATTCAACCTGCGTCGAAATAACCCCCGTGGGTGCTTCAAACGTGTGGGTTGCATCACCCTACACAAATATGGCACTTCTGCTTTTGGAGATTCTCGACCGTGAATATGAAACCTTTGAGTCGCTCCTTGAAAAACTTTTTGAAAGCCTCGACGAAAAGATAAGGAATAATTATAACACACGATCAGACCTGCGCAGACACAGAGTCGAAAATTCGATGAATCCCCTGCTCTCCTGCTTTGTAAATGACTGCCTCAAAAAAGGTACCGACATAGAAAAAGGTGGTGCAAAATACAACTGGATTTTGCCAAGCTTTGTGGGCGTGGCAAATCTTGTGGATTCGCTCATTGCAATTAAAGAAATAGTTTTTGACAGCAAAGAATTGACAATTGCCGAGTTTAAAAGGATACTCGATGTTGACTTTGAAAACAACGAAGCATTCAGGGTAAGACTTTTAAACAAGCTGCCCAAATACGGAAATGACATAGACGAGGTTGATTCCTATTTTGAAATGATAACCTCTCACATTGTGGGCGAATGCAAAAAACATAGCGGATTTTTGCCAAACAGTCAGCTTATACCGAGTGTTTTTTGTTGGGTAATGCACGAGCGTTTCGGAAAAGAAACCGGTGCAACACCTGACGGAAGAAAAGCAGGATTTCCTCTTGGCGACGGCTCGGGTCCTTGTCAGGGAAGGGAGATGAAAGGCCCCACTGCCTCCATTTTGTCATCCACAAAATGGGATCATCACGAACTCATCGGCGGTGTTGCAGTGAATATGAAATTCTCCAAAAAAACCCTTGGTGAAAATAGCATAAGCACAATGAAAAACCTCGTTAAAACATACATTAAACGAGGCGGATTTGAAATACAGATTAATGTTACCGACAAGGAAACCCTTGAAGATGCCGTGAAGCATCCCGACAGGCACCGTGATCTTGTTGTGAGAATCGGCGGCTACAGCGACTACTTTGTTAAGCTTTCTTGCGAAATGCAACAGGAAGTGATGCTTCGAACCGAACACGGGATTTGACAATTCCGGATTATTTCGTCCCCTATTTTATAAGCAAAACCGAACACACTCCAAAGACAATACCAAGCATTTGTACTTTTGAAAAATCATCTTTGAAAAATAGCTTTGAGACACTCACACTAAAAATCATCGAAAAAATTGTAAGCATTGGAAAAAGCACTGCCGAATCAAGCTTTGATGCAAGAGTGAGTGTCAGAAAATTATTAAGACCCATTAGCATCCCTGCAGGGAGTGCACACCAAAGCCCGACGCCGCAAGTGTCGGGTTTTTCTTTGCGCACAATTTTCAGACACAAAAACAAAGCTGTGCACACGCCGAAAGACACAACCGTAAATTCACCGCAAAAAAGCCCGGGAAACTCTGTCTGATGCATTTTTTGACAAACGGAAGCCAAGCCGTTTGAGAAAAATGTAAGAATCACAAACAAAAACCACATTTTATTAAAAGATTTGCCCTCGGATTTTTATCTTAAAAGAAAGAGGGAAATCACAAGCAGTGCAAAGCCTGCAACGCGTTTCACACTCACCACTTCTCCAAGGAATACCACACCGTAAACACAGGGTATTACAAGAGAATATGACACAATAAGCGATGTGAGTGCCATGGGACCCGATTTTAATGCAAAATAGCCACACATTGTACTGACAAACAGAAGAATTCCATACACCAAACCGTAGATGTATGTCGGAGCATGACTTGACAAATTCATAATATTCAAAATTAAAAACAAGATAAATGCTCCGCTTACCTTTATTGCATTAAAGCTAAGATTGCCCGATGCTTTTATTTTTGAAGCTCCATGCTTTGTAAGGGCATTCTGACTCACATTGCTCAGTGCCGAAATCAATGCATACAAAAAATTAATCATACCAGTCCCGGACCCATCATCTTTTCTGACCAGCCGCTTTTTTCATAATCACCTGCAGAGGGCATCGCCTTTCTTGCAACGTGCGCACTGTAGGAAAAATTGATTTCACAAACCGATTTATATTCCGAATTATAAGATATCATACCGGCATACACCAAACGTGAGTACCCCTTAAACAAGGTGTGCCATGTTGTGTGAATTATTCCAAAAAGCTTGTTTTCGTTCACAGTATCGATTGCGTCATTAATATTGTTATGATTATCCCATGGACAGCACACAACATCAAACCCTTCATTTTTAAACACAGGTGATGATTTCCAGGGCTCATTATGTACCCCATATTGCCAGTCAGCAATAATAATATCTCTTGTGAGATTGTCGCGGAAGGTTTTTGCAAAGTCCGTTGAAGCATTTGCCACATAGCCTTCTGCTTCGTCCCCGGAAAGCATCATATCGTGCCATATTATTCCTTTCCTTCCGCATTTTTTCAGTTCTTCAGACACCAAATTCAAATAACCGACGGTTTCTATGGCTTTTTGAGGGTCATCGGCAGGATAATATGCTTCATCACAACCAAGGTGGAAATATTTACCTTCTCCGCATAATTCAATCAGTTCATTTCTGATTTTCCTGTGAAGTTCTCTCACATCTTCTCTTTCAATATTCCACACCCATCCGTATGAAGTAAACATATATTCAAGGGACGGATTCTGATCGAGCACAACGTGCTTACCGTTCATGGCACGGCACGAAGATGCGTGTCCGAGATGATTGAACATCGGTATAACTTCAAGCCCGAGAGCATTTGCCTCAAATACTATTTCTTTTATTTCATCCTTTGTGAAAGCAAAGGGCCACGAAAGCTCTTTCAAACAATCAAATTGTAACATTCCCCAAAATTCAAAAATCACATGAGAAAAGCCCACAAGTGCCGCAGAGCGAACGCATTTTTTGAAAAAGTCAAGACTCGTTTCAGGGAAAATGCAAATATGAACTGCACGGAAATCCATTGTGGGTCTGTGAGTTATGCACTCATTTTCCAGAAAGAATGCTTCTTTTGAATCATCAAATTTTGTTTTCATAAAAAGCATCAGAGCACCGCGTATTGCAGATGCATAATCTCTGCCTTTTATAAATACCCCATCATTGGTAACATTGGTCACACATTCCCCCTCTGAAAGGCTTACAGGTGCATATTTTCCCATTGTAATGACAGTATCGTCAGGGGAATATCCTATGTTCCATTCAAGTCCGCAGGTGATGTTTGACAGTATTTCTTCAACCACCGTATTTTTTGCCCTTTCCGGAATAATCACGGATGGTATATTTTCCATATAATAACTCATTTATGTCTCCCTTTCCGAGTTGAATTTAATATATATTAATTCATACAAAACAAAGTTGCAACTGTTTATAAAAAACAAAAAGTGGATTTTTCATAACTTGACAAAACAAAGATTCAGACATATAATGACAATGGTGATTTATATGTCTTTTTTCAATGAGAATATCAGCTTCAAAATCAATTCAATTCAAACATTATCATGGAAAAAAAGCACTGTTTCCGTGGCAGCAAGACCCTATCACGCCCTTGTATTCAGAATATGCGGAGGTGCACTTTTTGAACATGATGATATAACTGTTTCAACCAATAACGGGGATGTATTCTATATGCCTGCGAATTATTCATATAAGGCAACATACGACACCGATAACGAAATAATTGCAATACACTTTGAATCACCGATTTCTTCTTTCGCGGAAAACTTTCATTTTGAAAATGCACACATCATAATAAAAAACCTTTTTAAAAAGGCGGTTGAAATATGGCAAAAAAAAGACACCGGCTACTATTATGCCGCAGTGTCTGTGTTTTCTGAGATAATTGAATATTTGTCTGTTCATTCTGCGCCTGTTCTTGCAAGCACTACCACTTTTGCATTTAACAATGGAGTAAAGCTTATGGAAACAAATTTTACATCACCCGATTTTTCGGTGAACGACATGGTGAATGAAGCTCATATGAGTTCAACCTATTTCAGAAAGCTTTTTGTGTCAAAATTTGGTGTTACTCCCGTAAAATACCTTATGGACAAACGACTTGTTCACGCCGAAAAGCTTCTTGCCACAGGAAACTACACAGTTAGTGAAGTTGCAGAAAAATCTGGCTTTTCGGATGTTAAATATTTTTGTCGTGCAGTAAAAAAAGCATATGGTGTTCCACCGTCGAAACTATATCAATACAAAACAGCGGCTCTCTCATAATATACATGAATTCAAAAAACGAAGCACCTGATGTTCGGGTGCTTCATTTTTTGAATTAGAATTATTGTAAAAATTTAAATCTTTCGCCTGTGATTTTGCGAAGATCGGTAATGTCAAATTCGGGTTTTCTGCCCGATGCGATTTCCGCTTCAACAAAGTCACGAAGGTCAATAAGATACTGTCTGAATACAGACATGTTTCTGAGGTATGTATATGAGGTCGCTTTTATTCTTGTTTCTTCTGCAAGAAGCATAAGCTCTTCTCTTTGAGCAATCAGGCGGTCTAAGATTGCTTTTATCTCAAATTCGTTCATAATGCCGTCCTTGTAGGCTTTCCATGCTCTGTAAACCGAAATATATTCATCGGCAATCACATAATAATGAGATGATATCAGACGCCATATTTTGTTTATGCGGCTTGGTTTGTTGCTGTCGAAAAATGCTTTTGCAACAGAAGATTTCTGTTTGAGAAATTCCATATATGAAAGATATGTGTTTTCATCGTCACAAATAAGTTTAAAGGCATCTCCGGGGAAGTTTTGGGGATAATCCTTGTCGGCTTTTTTGTAACCGTAAAAATAGTAATCAAACTTATAACAAACTCTGTTCATATAAATTTCATGTGTTTCGTCAATCATAATTTCATGCATTGCCTTCAACGCTTCAAGAGCACCGGGAATGTTGTCACGGAAATGTCTGTAGGCATAGCGGATGTCAAATTCTTCCATATCGTCAACATTGTCGATGTTCCAGCTGACATCAGCAAGCGTGAGATAGTTTTTGTCATAGCAATGTTCAAAGGAAGAATAGGACTCAATTCCTTCAAAATTATGTCTTTTAGCAAGCTTTGCACAGGCACGGATGTTTTCGTTGTTTTCCGTTGGAATATCCCAGTGATAATAACCGGTGTCGGGTTTTACAACGCTGTGGAAAAGGCCGTTTACATCTTTTTCTCTGTTCCAGAAAAGGTGAATGGGGTCTTCATAGCTCCACCAGTCAAGAACAACCTCATCATAAATTCCTTCATCAATGAATCTCTTTTTGAGGTCTTCGTTAACAATGTCAAACTCTGCAAAAAGCATATCGTGGTAGATGTATATGCGTTTCATGCCTTTGGATTTGAGATATTTGCAAAGTCTGATGATGTATTCCACCATAAGCTCTGCGTGAGTTTTGTCTTTGCATTTTTCACAATGACAGATATATGTCTTCCCTACTTCATCAAGACCTATTTCGATGTCGGTTATGCCGTTTGGTTCAAGGTATCTTTCAATGATTTCATCATAAATGTTAAACATTACCTCATAGGTTTTTTCATTGTTGGTGCAAAATCCGAAATTGGTTATTGTTCCGTCTTCATTTCTTGCGCAGATTTCGGGAAACGTTCTCGGAATGAGAGTGTTATGACCAAGGCTGTTGAAAAGAGGTTTTACAGTAACATTTTTTCCCTTTCCGTAGGCTATGAGCTCACCAAAGAAATCTTCTTCAAACATATAGGGAAGAATGTTATCCTCGTGAATCCATTCTCTGCGGTCAACAGAATAGTATTTGATATTCTTAGGCGTTTTTAGCTCGGGATATTTCTTTATGGGGACATAGAGATACTGCATATCCCTTTCGTCATACTGCACCCCCCAGCAACCATACACGCCGACGGTTAGCTGATTTGATTTCATTTCGGACATATAGTCAACAAGTGAGAACCAGTCATCCTTGGTCATAAATTCGGTACCGTAGCGGCATTCAATGAACTGACCCCTGCAGGGGAAGTCGGGATAGTCATAAATTTCTGCTTTTGCGACATACACATCATCACCCTCGGATGATAGCATCTGACAAAATGTTGTTGCCGCATAAAATGCACCGGCTTCATCAAATCCGCAAAGCAGTGCTTCATTTTCTTTTGTTTCTATGTGATAGCTTTCTTTTTTTGCATCTTTAAATTTTTCGTCATCGGGATTAACCGAGATTATTATTTTGTATTCTCCGAACTCGCCTGAAATGAGGGCTGTCATTGAAGAAAGCTTTGTAAGAACAAGATTTGCCGCTTCTTCAATTCTTGCATCGTCACCTTCTGTAACAATTTCGGGCATTGCATCCATGAATGATGCTATTTTTATGAGTTTTCCTGCATCGTTTATTTCTTTTGGTGCAGGAATTATTGCTTTTTTTAAGTCAAACATGTGTATTATCCTTTCTTAGTATGCAATGTGTAAATTGGAGTTTGTCGGGATGACAACAAACTGAGCTAAATCGAAAGCCGCCCCTGCCTAAGGGGAGGTGGATTTGCCGTTAGGCAAAGACGGAGGGGTACGAAACGCAGAAGTATCAACACTTTCAGCAATACCCCTCAGTCAGTTTCGCTACGCTCACTGCCAGCTCCCCTTAGGCAGGGGAGCCTTTCGTCCTCGTGCTAAACTCCCCGACAAACTCCTATTTGAAATATTTTCATTTTACTTCTTCAAGGTCTGAAATATGAAGAACAACCGAATCGGAAACGAGTTTTTCCTGAAGCTTTTTTACATCAACATCGGCAAAATCAACACCAAATGCCGCCGCTGTGCCTGCCGCCTGACCTGTTACCGCACACACGGGAATAACTCTCATAATATCCCACATATTGCCCGATGCCGAAATGCATCGACCTGCAGTAATAAGGTTTTTAACCTTTTCGCCATAGAGACAAGTGTATGGAACTTCAATAACCGGACCTTTTCTTCTCCAGTTGCCGACCATACCCACAGAGTTTTCAAACCTTGTGTCGGAGTGTTCCTCGGTAAGCTCAAGCACACCTGCAACCCTTCTTGTCATACGAAGCTGAGGAATCATCGGAACAAAGCTTGGTTCAAGATTTCTATCCCCTGCTTCTCTTTTGGCAAGTATATCTTCAATAGCTTTCTTTCTTGAATTAATCATAAAATCGGTGATTTCTTCTGCATCAAGGCCGTCATATTTTTTGTTGGATATCGGAGCGACGCAATTTTCTCCATTATGATCTTCGGGAATATCTGCCGCACCAAGCTGACGGAGGAACTGACCGTCTTTACCGATCCCGTAGTACCAACCTGCAAGATTATTTTTAAAAGGATTGGTGCAAACATCCTCACCGCTCATTGCACAAACATCGGCATCGCCCGTGGCATCAACCACATTTTTAACGCTTATTGCACATCTGCCGCCTTTGCTCTCCGTTATAACCTCGGATATTCTGTCGCCACTCTTTTCCACAGCACAAACACTTGTGCCGTAAAGTATCTTTACTCCGGCTTCAATAAGAAGCTGTTCGGCAAGGTGAGCAAAAATATGGGGGTTATATTGAACCTCGAATCTTTTTTTCTTTTTATCTTCCAAAGTGCCGTTTTCAAGCCATGCCTTGGGGTATCTGTCCTGAGCGCCATATTTTATTGAAAGCTTCAAAAGCTCTTCGGCAATACCGAAGGAAACCTGACGTCCGTTTCCGTCACAAATTGGGAGATATATGGTAATAAGCCCAAGAGTACCAAGACCCCCAAGCATAAACTCCCTCTCCAAAAGAATTGTTTTTGCTCCGTTCCTTGCAGCTGCAAGAGCCGATGCAATGCCTGCAAATCCGCCCCCGGCAACAAGAACGTCGCAGTCATATCCAACATACGTCTGCAAATTTTCACTTAATGTTTTCATAATCTGCTTCACCTTTCCAATATAATTAAATTACATTTATTTCAAATTATCAATTTCTTTTTTATCGGCTATAACAATCATTTTCATTCCATGTTCAATAACCGTGTCGGGAAGAATGGCAATTTCAATATTATTGTTATTATTAAGCGCTATAACATTAATCGAATGTTTTCTTCTCAAATCAAGCTCTTTGAGTGTTTTTCCAAGCCATTCGGGCTTGACATTTATTTCTACAATTGAAATATTGTCAGAAATATCGGCAATGTCAATAAATCCGGAACTCAAAAGATTTTTTGCAAGTCTGATACCCGATTCGTTTTCGGGGAAAACAATCATGTCTGCCCCAACCTTTTTCAAAATCGCACCATGCATTTCGGTGGCACATTTAACAATCACCTGCCCAACTCCTGCTTCTTTGCAAAGCATGGTTGCCATTACACTTGCTTCAAATTTTCCGGCAAGGGCAATGATAACCGTGTCAACATTGGATATGCCAAGTTGTTTTATTACCTCCGAATCGGTAACATCGGCACATTTGCAAATTGGAAAAACGCCCACCATATCTTCCACAATTTCACTGTTACAGTCAACGGCAATGACCTCTGCACCGCTATCTACAAGCTCTTTTGCAACCGCACGGCCATATCTGCCGAGACCAAAAACCGCATAGCTTTTGTTTATACTCATTTAAGCACCTCTCAATACACATATTTAAATGCTAACCTACACTTATTTCCTCCACAGGATTGGTAATAATATTTTCACTACCCTTTTTTGAATTAAAAGCAACCGCAAGGGAAATCGGACCTACTCTGCCAAAATACATTGTTAAAATTATAATCAATTTTCCAAGCAAT
>JAFQHQ010000180.1 GCA_017397885.1 Clostridia bacterium
CCACTTTTACAGGTGATGAGCTGAGAAAAATTCGTGAAAAACAGGAGGTTTTATGAAAACAGGTCTTTCCAAGAAACAGAAAGCAACCAACATCTATTTTAACGAAGCAGACAGTATGATCGAGGTCTGTACCTACAATACCGCACTCAAAAACAGGCTCACTGAGTACGCCGGGAAATATCCCTCCGAGTGCCGATTGATCGACGATGACGGAAACGGCTGTCTGACCTTTGATGTCAGCAAGGGGCGCTTTGGTTTCAAGCTGACTGCCCCCTATGACGAAAACCGCCGCAAAGCTGCAAGCGAACTGGCGAAGAGAAATACCGAAAGATTAAGGAGGCAAGAGAAATGAAAATTCTGTCCTGTGCGTTTAATATGGATACCGTCTGCGTGGAACTGAAATTCGATGACGGCAGCATGATTGCTATTGATACAATCGCT
Source organism: Clostridia bacterium (assembly GCA_017397885.1). GTDB lineage: Bacteria > Bacillota > Clostridia > UMGS1810 > UMGS1810 > RGIG1828. The sequence goes on from JAFQHQ010000180.1 coordinate 442, forward strand.
GTGGAGAATGAGGTTGCCGACAATATGTATCAGCGATCAGAGCTGGATTATCTGATCTACAATGACCCGGTAGCGTATGCCGAGCTGATACTCAACGGCGATCCCGAAACCTATCTAAAAACTGTCACAGAATACAAGCCTTTGGATAGCTGACCACTGATGCTGGCAGTTAAGGTGTCGGTAGAAAATTTCACATTTTTGTGTTATAATTCTGTAAATACAGAGCATAAACAGCGGCGATCTGGCTAACCGCCAAGTCGTCGCTGTTTTTCTCAATTATTTTTCAAAAAAGTTTTTTAGAGTGTCCAAAATCGGCATCCCCCATCGTTATTATAGTTAAAACATTACAAGGGGGAACTGATATGTTATCCGAAGAAAAGCTAAAGCAAGCAGCGGAAGAACTGGCTCACGCCCTAAACGAGAGTTTGCCCAAACCGGAGCAGTGCCAACATCAATTTTCAGAGAGATTTGAAGCAAAGATGCGGGAACTCCGTTCTCCTTTGCCAACATCCCCAGATGATGATAAAACGAAGATATTTTGAAATATTTTCATTTTGAGTGTAGTTTTTTGCCACGAATTGCAAGTATATAAGTGAAGGAGTATATCTCCCTCAATTCCAAGTTGACAAAGGAGCGTGACTGTATGCAGAAAGATAAAAAGTCTGAAAAGAATAAGAATTACATGATAATTTACATGTGCTTGGGAATGGCCATTGGTACTGCAATCGGTGTTGCCGTTGACAATCTCGTTATTTATATGCCAGTTGGGTTAGCGGTTGGTATGGTCATTGGCTCCTCTATCGATGCTAAAAATCGCAAGAAAACCAAGGATACATCTGAGAATGGTAATAGCGAATATGATAAGAATCTGTAATTACCTCGATATACCGAGCGAAATAAAAGATTCTGTTTTGGATCAACTTCTCCATGTCGGATTTTGTCCTGCTTATGGAAAGCAGAAAGCGATGAAAAGAGAGATGGAAAAATCCCAAACAGGAAAACTGCCGCAATTTCTTTTTGTTTTTCGTGACGAAGAATTGATTGGTTATATGTTTCTGATAGCAGAAAAAGAGCACTACTGCAAATCGTTTCCATGGTGGGCGGTTGATAATTCTGATGAATTGCCACTGCAGGATGCAATTCGATTGCTGGAATATGGGATACGGCTTTCGTCAGAATGCAAGTGTCCTAAATTAGCAGACAGATTGGAACTACAGTTAGAAAATCAGAAAAAAGGAATTGGGAGAAGACCGGAAAATCTATGCCGTTAAATTCCTAATTGACAAAGGAGTGTGATTATATGAAAAAGATATTTTCGATAGTGTTGGCATTATCTATGATTTGTTCATTGACTGCG
>JAFQHQ010000019.1 GCA_017397885.1 Clostridia bacterium
CTGTAACGAGCAGGGAACTTGTGTACCACAAATTCCGAAAAAGGCGGGACTTCCTTTGGGAAATCCTGCCTTTACCCTTTGGGGAGTTCCCCAATCCCCCCTAAAATTTTATGTTAGGAGTGATAATTTTGAAGGAGAGAAAAGTACAGTTGAAATTCAGAATAACCGAAAAAGAAAAAGTTCGAATAGAAAATAAAGCCAAGAAATGTGGCTTGTCGGTTTCTGAATATTTGAGAAAGAGAGCTTTGGGATATGCTCCCAAGGCTCTTTTGCATGAAAGCTTTTATGAGTTTACAGAAAAGCTCGGTGTTCTGTATGAAGCAATCGGAACTTTAAATAGTGCCGAACTTAAAGCAGAGGTTGTAAAACTGCTTGATGAAATTTATGCAAAGCTTTTTGTAACAGATAAAGGCAAGGTCGAAAGTGAGAGTGATGACTAAATGGCAACCACGGGATTTTGGCCTGTCAAAGGCTCATTAAAAGATGTTGTAAAATATGCAGAAAACCCTGACAAGACCACTAATCCAAAATATCTTGATGATGACTTGGCAGCGGCTCTTAAATATGTATCAAACGATGACAAAACAGATATGCAATTATTTGTAGGTGCAATCAACTGCCCACCCGTAAGAGCCTATGAACAAATGATGGCAACAAAACGGCGATACGGAAAAACGGGCGGTAATGTAGCATATCACGGTTATCAGAGTTTTAGGTCAGGTGAAGTTACACCTAAAGAAGCTTTTGATATAGGGCTTGAAACTGCAAGGCGTATGTGGGGCAAAGATTATGAGATTGTTGTTACTACGCATTTAAACACAGATAATCTCCATAACCATTTCGTCATAAATTCTGTTTCATTCAACACGGGGCTTAAATTTGAAAACCACATTTCAGACCATAGGCGGTTAAGAGAAATATCCGATGCGGTTTGTAAGGAATATGGGAAATCGGTTATTGAGGGTTCAAAATTTTACAATGCCGACAGAAATGCTTATTGGATACATAAGCGTGGCGGTAAAACTCATAGGGATATTCTTCGTGAAGATGTTGATTCAGCGATAAAGCAAGCCGGGAATCTTTTGGAGTTTGAACGGATAATGGGCAACTTCGGATATACGTTCAACCGCAATATTATGACGGAGCATCCGTCAGTTATTGCAAAAGGTTGGAAAAGAACTGTCCGAATTGACAGTTTGGGCAAAGACTATACAAGAGAAAGAATAATAAGACGAATTGACGACAATAAAATTTTTGTGAGTTCGTTTGGTAAAAGTGAGCGTGTTCAAAGAACAAAACCGAAGCACACTCCGCTTATGGAGCTTGAGTATCAATTACGGCGTGTTAAATATATGGATACTGTTGAAGCTCTATTTTATTTACTGTTGGAACTCTTAAAGCCAAGCATACCAAAACCAAACTACACACCGCCGTTATCTCCTGTATTGAGGCAGGAATTAAGAAAATTTGAACAATATCAAAAACAGTTCAGGCTCTTGCACGATGAACAAATCAACACCGTGCCGGAGCTTGAAGCATTTATAGGCAAATTATCAATGCAGATATCCGAGCTTGAAGAAGAACGCTCAAAGACCGATAACAAACGCAGACGAGCTAAAACCGATGATGATAAGGAAATGTATTTAGCAGAAATCAGAGGTATATCCGCACAAATAAAGCCTATACGAGATAAGCTCAAAATCGCAAAAGCGACTTTGGAAACAATTCCGAAGATTGAAAAACTCTTTGATATTGAACGAGAAATGGAAAGAAAAGTTATACAGAAAGAAAGGATCAAAGAACGATGAAAAATATGCAAAAACTTGATGTTACAAAATTAAAGGAATTTGAAAACCATCCTTACAAGGTAAAGCACGATGATGAAATGGAACTGCTGATTGATAGCATAAAAGAACATGGAATTTTATCTCCAATCATCGCAAGACCGCTTGAAAATGGTGAATACGAAATAATCTCAGGACACAGAAGATTGTTTGCAAGTAAACGAGCAGGGCTTACAGAAGTTCCTGCTCTTGTTGTTGAAATGGACAGAGATAATGCGGCAATAGCTCTTGTTGACAGTAATCTGCACAGAGATAACATTTCACCGAGCGAAAAAGCCTTTGCCTACAAATTAAAAATGGAAGCAATGAGCAGACAAGGACACAGGACAGATTTAACTTCGGGACAACTTGTCCCAAAGTCGGATGACAACAGAACATCTGCTGAAATCGGTGAGCCATACGGAGAAAGCTATAAGACAGTACAAAGATACATACGGCTTACTTATCTACACCCGAAGCTATTGGAATATGTGGACGAAGGTCGAATTGCATTTACTCCGGCAGTTGAGCTTTCATACCTTAATGACATTGAGCAACAAGACTTAATACAAACCATTGAGAGCGAGGATTGCACACCATCATTATCTCAGGCGGTGCGTATGAAAAAGCTAAGTCAGCAAGGATTGCTTGACGATGATAAAATCCTTGAAATTATGTCAGAAGAAAAAGCGAACCAAAAGGAACGAATTAAAATTCCAACAGAAAAATTGAGGAAATACTTTCCCAAGAATTACAGCACATCACAAATAGAGGAAGCAATTATTAAGATGTGCGAAGCAAATTATAAACGCAGGCAGAA
>JAFQHQ010000181.1 GCA_017397885.1 Clostridia bacterium
ACACTATAAGAGAGCAATGAATAAATTATCCGATGCGAGTTACACGGTATTATAAACTACAATTTATCGAATTGCTTCATACCGATATCTAAATCGGTACAACTTGCCACAAGAAAAGCCTTGCCGTTACTGTAACGGCAAGGCTTTTGTTATGTCCAAAAAACGGTCATTTGATACCGAACCAGACCAATCTATTCCAATTTTTTTGGTCGGCATTTGGTCGGCGCAAAAATTTTTTGGCCGGCAGGGCGGCGATTCGACGTCTGCTGATGGGTTTTGCCTGTGTAATTTTTAACTGTAAATCCATTGAGGTTTACAGTTATTTTTTTGATGCGCTTTTAGCGGAAAAATTCAGTTCAAAACCGACTTCTCCCTATGACCAACCGCCTTTATCGGGGTTGTTCTTTTTTTGTTTGATTCATGTTAAGTAGTCTCCTTGCAGATGTTTTGATATGTATGTGTTTTGGGATAAAGTTATTAATCACAGAATGATAGTCAAAAAGGATAATAACTTCACATTATTCTGATTTGTCTCCGATAAATCAGAATTTTCCTCTATTTTTTGCAATTTTTTATATTCCATAGGTGTGATACCTTTAATTCGTTTAAACACAGTTGAAAAATAATATCTCCTGCTTTGAGCAAATGAGGTTCTCCGTTTGAATATTCAACAAGAGCACCCTCCGTAACATATACAAACTGCCGGAAATCATATGCTTCCTCCATCTGAAGAAAGTTGCAGGCATTAATGTCATTGTTTACAACGAGAACATAATCATTCACATCGATAAAGGTTTCAAAGGTGTTGAGCAAATATGACATATTATCGCCTTCCTTGTATTATATAGTTATGCGTACAATATTATAAAAACATTATATCACTATCAATGCGTACAGTCAACAAAAAATGTATGCAAAGCCTTCCAAAAACTGCCTGATTTATAGTAAAATAATATATTATTACTATAAAAGCGTATTTTTGGAAGATTAATATTATTTTTTGTGGTGAGAACAAAATCGAATTTTTTGCGAATAAAATCATATTGCTGTTTTTACATACAGACTATATACTATATATTATAGAAATAATGTTAAAAAATGAATGATTTTGAGTATTTTGAAAATATAATTTGTGTTAGGATAGGGTGATTTATAATGTCTATTGCTATTTTAAAGCCAAATACCGGTGTGGTTACATATGAAAGAGCTATTGATATTTTCAAACAAATGTATGAAACAGTTACAAATAAAAAGATTAACGTTATCGAAAAAGATGACGGGAAGTCAGACCTTATTGTTATAGGTTCGGATTCAGTGAATGATTTTGTACTAAATGAGATTTTTGACTTAAGACTTGATAGTTTGGGCATTCGCTACGGAACGGATGATTACTGTATTCGCAGTCATAAGAATGGCGAAAGAAATGCTTTGATTCTGGCGGGTGGAAGAGGTCGTTCAACATTGTATGCAATATACGATTATTTTGAAAGATTTTTGGGATGTCACTATTTTTGGGATGGAGATATCATGCCTCATTCTGAGAATATACCTGTTGAGGACATAGAAATCACCGAATCGCCAAGATTTGAATATCGTGGTCTCAGATACTTTGCTCACCGTGGATTAAAGCGTTTTCAGGCGGAACATTGGTCCTTTGAGGACTGGAAAAGAGAAATTGACTGGATGGTAAAAAAACGTCTGAATTTCTTTATGCTCCGTATCGGAATGGACGATGTCTGGCAAAGAGCATTTCCTGATGATGTACCATATCCTGAAAAATTCAAAAAAATAGAAGGGGAGTATGCAAGCGGATATGATGATCGTTCTGACTTCTGGACACTTAAATACCGGGGTGAACTTCGTGAAAAAGTTCTTGAGTACGCACGCAGCATGGATTTGATGTATCCTACAGACTGTGGAACTATGACACATTGGTATAGCAGAACTCCGGAAGAATTTCTTAAAAGAAGAAACCCAACCTTTGCACATCAGGCTGATAAACAATACATTGAATCGGATACGGGACGAGTGTGGGATTTTACTCAAAAGGAAAACATGGATAATTATATGAAGCTTACCGAAACAATGGTAAATGAATATGAAAAAAATACAGATCTTTTCCATACAATAGGTCTTGGCGAACGAATGATGTACAGTGATAAAAGAAAAAACCATGTTGCTAAAATGATAGCTTACAGGCGAATTTCGCAGTCCCTTAGAGAAAGATACCCAAATTCGAAACTGATGCTTGCAAGCTGGGATTTTGTGGGGTGGTGGTCAGGCGCAGAGGTTCAGAGTCTAATAAAAGAGCTTAACGCTGAAAATACAATTATTTTAGATTATACATCCGATGTAAGTGATCCTAATGAATGCTTTATTAATTGGGGAGTGGTAGGTAAATTCCCGTGGATTTTTGGTTTGTTTCATGCATATGAATCTGAAAGTGAGCTACGTGGAGCATATGAGCGTTCAGATGAAAGACTTAAAATCGCAGCTGAAGATTCTTATTGTAAGGGTATGATTTTATGGCCGGAATTATCGCACAGCGACCCGCTCATTTTAGAATATCTTTCAGAAAATGCATGGTCTCCGCTGAAAAAGAATATAGAAGAAATCACAGCCGGATTTTGCAGGAACCGTTACGGCGTTTATTCAGAATATATGAATGATTGCTGGCAGACTATTTTGCCATTTGTTAAGTTATCGGATTGGGGAAGCTACAGTAAACGAGAAAAAGGCGATGAAAAATTTGTTGAGTATTGCTCTAATTGGTACGCTCATCAGGATATATGGACTCAATTCCCCCATTTTTTGAAAGACCAATATGATAACTATGATATTATTATAGATTATCATACATATAGATATAATCGGGTTCGGACGTTGTCAGATAATATCGTGAATGCTCTCAGAATGCTCGCAGATAAACCCGGTCTGTTTGATGAACCGTTTATATTAAGAGATAGCATTGATATCACAAGAACAGTTCTTGGAAGATTTATGAATTATCTTGCTGTACAAGCTATAAAAGAAAAAGGTAACAAGAAATGTATACAAGAGATTAAAAGAAAATATTTGAACCTGATGAATATAATGTCAGAGCTTTTAGCTTTGAATGATGATTTTTCAATATACTCTACATTGAAATACCTTGAAAGCGTTGCTCCTACAAATCCTGATTATGAGACTTCTCTCAAAAGAAACATAAATAATACTTATTGCACTCAAGGTGCATATGAATTAGTAACATATGTGTTCGCGGATGAGGCGGAGAGTGCTTTTGATTGGCTTATGAGCTCAGAGACTGACAGAAAACCTGATTTTGCCAAACAGGAACAAGCTCTCAATGAAAAGTTTCTGAGCACACCGCTCAAAGATATGCAACCTGCGGAAAAAAATGATCTGCATACAGTAATATTAAAAGCGGCAGACGCAATTGAGGAAATAATGAAGTATATAGCATTATAAAAAATTCAGAATATAACAGTTCCCCGGAGTAAATATTTATATACTCCGGGGATTAATTTAATTATAACACAGAAATTATCATCTGTAAATTAATCATTATATTTACAACAGTCTTTAGTGGCAGTTGAGCCTATTTTTTATATAACTTTTTATATTCCATAGGTGTGATACCTTTAATTCGCTTAAACACAGTTGAAAAATAATATGGACTATTAAAGCAAAGCAGCTCCGAAATAGTCGAAAATGCACTGTCCGTTTTTGCTATCAGACGACAAGCTTCGTCAATTTTGAGCTTATTGTAATAATTCATTACGGATGTTCCCTCATATTTTTTGAATAATGAATGCAAAAAGGTTCGTCCGCAATTAAATTCTCGGCAGATTTCTTCTATTGTTACAGCATCATAGGTTTTATTTTTCAAAAATTCTGCAATCCCTTTGTGAATTGTACTGTAATAGTCTTCCTTTGAAACAAAAAACTTGTTGGGGTTCTGTTCTATCTGTTCACGGATGAGCGTTATCAGAAATGCTTCCATATATATTTTATACATTTGCTGACCACCGATGGGGGCAGAACCTTTCGGAATCATCGACACAGTTCCGTCATCGTATTTCAGAACCAGAGTGCGCTCAGCTTCGCTGAATACATTGTCCAGAATCGATTTTGCATTTTGCGAAAGGTGAGTCCGGTAGCCCTTCATAAGCTCCATCGCTTTTGAGTTACACGCAAATGACACAAAATATGCGCGTGCATTTTTCTCCTCCGGCACACTTTCGGTTTTTGTAAGCTCTCCGGGTTCATGAAAAATAATATCTCCTGCTTTGAGCAAATGAGGTTCTCCGTTTGAATATTCAACAAGAGCACCCTCCGTAACATATACAAACTGCCAGAAATCATATGCTTCCTCCATTTGAAGAAATTTGCAGGCATTAATGTCATTGTTTACAATGAGAACATAATCATTCACTTCGATAAAGGTTTCAAAGGTATTGAGCAAATATGACATATTATCGCCTTCCTTATATTATATAGTTATGCGAACAATTTTATAAAAAATATTATATCACTATCAATGCGTACAGTCAACAAAAAATTGTATGCAAAGTCTTTCAAAAATTTCCTAATATATAGTAAATTAATATATTATTACTATAAAAACGTACTTTTGGAAGATGAATATTATTTTCCGATTGCGAATAAAATCGAATTTTTTGCGAATAAATTCCTATTGCTGTTTTTGTATACAGACTATATACTATATATTATATAGGGAGGTTTGTATATGTCAAAACGTATAATATCACTTCTGCTTGTTTTATGCTTTAGCGTTTCTGTGATATCTATAGCAGACAGTGATACTGTTACAATAAAAAGATATTATTATGAAAGCTTTGCAAATGTTACAACAGGCTCTGTGCCGACAGGTATTTCAACGAATATAAAATCCAATTCTATCGGAGTAGCGGAGTTCCCGACTGCTACAGACAAAAGTCTGTACTTTTCAGCCGGAACATCATCTTCCACCGATTCCCACGCCGATATCGACATCGGCGGTCTTGAAGGTGATGTTGTTATTGAATTTTCGCTCAATATCAAAACCGAACCCAGATTTGTTTTTGCACTGTTTATGTTTGATAAAAACGGTACCGAAACAAGGGTTTTGAGATTTGACTATGACCGCAATCTTGTTTTTCCCTCGGGAAGCGGCTATAACGTACCTCTCAATACATTTCAGAAAATCAGCGTCAAAATTTCGTGCGATACGCATCTGGCAAGCGTGTATGTGGGTTCCGGATCAAACATACAGGAAATACTTTCGGGAGTTTATCTCGACAATCAGGCATTCACCGATGTGGACAGAATAAGATTTCATATGCTTGTGCCGTCGTCTGCATATCCCGACAGAAACACAAACATATATGTGGACGATATTTCGGTATATTCAAGCGATGTTCCCGCCGAGCTTTTGAAAAATCAGGGCAAAACTGTTAAATATGTGTGGGATTGGTTAGATGCAAACATTGTACCGGATGGTGCACTCGCTCAATATATGGGGAATTCGGTTGCTCTGTATGAGGGCACAAAGAGGATATACAAAAACGAAGCAGTATATGATACAGCATCTGCCCCATACATAAATGACGGAGAAATCTTCCTGCCGGTTACGGCACTTGAGAACAGTGGACTTTCGATAGCGGGCATTAAAGCTGTACACAAAGACGGTGCTTTGTATGTGCCGATAAGTGAAGTCTGCGATAAAAACAGCAAAAAGCTTACATATGACAAAAGCGGTTTGATTATTATTGCCGACAGAGAAAACTTCTTTAACCTTGAACACGACCTCGGTATTTTCAGAATGCTCAGCGGAAAGCTTGTGTTTCAAAATCCTTCGGGCGAAGAAATGCTTCGGATGATAAAAGAACGTTTTCCAAACAATTCGCATCCCCGCCTTTATGCTGACAGTGAAAAAATAGCACTGCTTCGTGAAAGTATCAAAACCGATTCAAAGGTTTCGGGTTGGTTTGATGATGTGAAATCATCTGCCGATGCGATTTTGACGCAAACGCCTGTAGTCTACGATATTTACGACGGAATAAGGCTTTTGGCAATTTGCAGAAAAGCCCGCGACAGAATGCAAAAATTGGCTTTTTGTTATCAGATGACACTTGATGCAAAATATGCCGACAGATGCATAGAGGAGTTGAATGCGGTATGCTCCTTTAAAGACTGGAATCCGTATCACTTCCTTGATACTGCCGAGATGATGGAAGCAGTTGCCTTTGCTTATGACTGGCTCTATGATTATATGTCTCCTTCCTTCAGAGAAACGGTAAAAACAGCTCTCGTACAAAAAGGTCTTAATCAGGTACTCGAAGATTACCGAAACACTCCCGGCAGAAGCCGATCATATAAATGGTCTCAGAGTAGTGTCCCCGACAACTGGAATATGGTTTGCAATTCGGGTGCACTTCAGGCGGCATTTGCTATAGCTGAAGACGAGCCCGAAGTTACTACAGAAGTAATGAACAGCGGTATGGAGCTTGTAAAACGTGCAATACTTATGTATGCACCCGACGGTGCGTGGTATGAGGGTATTGTCTACTGGCAATACACCACCAAATACTATACCGACCTCATGAGTGCACTTGATTCCTGCTTTGGCGATACCTTTGGCTATACCGACACACCGGGCATTGGCCAAACAGGCGACTACCTTGCGGCAATGACGGGAACCGACGGATTTTTCAATTTTCACGATGCCGCCGAAGACTCAGGCGAGATAGAATCTCCCGAGCTTATGTTTTTGGCAGACAAAACAGATAATCCCGTTCTTACATCTTTTCGTGAAAAGCAGATGGCAGACAGAGGCTCGGGCGGTACAATGCGTGATATCCTCTGGTACAACCCGGAAGCCTCGGGAAGTATGTTTGATATGAAGCTCGACCACTATTTCAAAGATGCCGAGGCGGTAAGCTTCAGAAACAATTGGGACAGTGATGCAATTTACGCAGGCTTTCATTCCGGCCCCACTGATGTGTATCACGGTCATATGGATGCAGGCTCATTTGTGATAGATGCCTATGGCACACGATTTGCCTGCGACCTTGGTCCTGATGATTACAACATCAAGGATTCTGTGTGGAATCTGTATCGCTATAGGGCAGAAGGTCACAATACACTGGTCATAAATCCCGGCAAGGATGGCGGTCAGGCGATTGGCGGCAAGGCAAAAATTGACCGTTTTGAGTCAAATAAGCACAGTGCCCTTGCAGTAACAGATCTCACCGATATGTATACCGATGCAGTGAGTGTGAAACGTGGAATATGTTTTACAAATTGCAGAAGTACCTTTGTGCTTCGTGATGAAATCAGCCTCACTGCATACAAGAGAGTGCTTTGGTTTATGCATACCGACAGACCGATAACTGTGGCGTCAGACGGCAGAAGTGCAAGAGTCAGCGGCAAAAATGGTATGGATATGCTGCTTACAGTGTCAGGCGACACACCTGCCGGCAAGTTTACCGTAATGGAAGCAACTCCATTGTCTACCTCACCGCAAAATTCGAGCCAGGCTTCAAACAGTGCTTACAAAAAACTCAGATTTGCATTTTCGGGTTCTGTAAAACAAGCCTCAATAACTGTTACGATGCAGTTTGTGCCAACTGTGGGAGATTATACACTCTATGTTCCCGAAAACGTATCGCTTGCGGATTGGAGTCTTGATGATGTAAGCGACGGAATTGAAATAACCGGTGCTAAACTTTCGGACACTTCGCTTGAACTTGAGTATACAAACACACTCGGGGAGCAGGAAGCTGATTTGATTGTTGCGGTCTATGAAGGCAACAAGCTGGCAGGTGTATCCCTTTTAGGCAACGTAAAAATAGTTCACGGCTTCGGAGGTTTAACTCATGAACTTGATATAGATACAGAGGGCAAAAATACAAAAATAATGCTTTGGAACAACACGGTCGACATAAAGCCTCTGTGTGTGAGCAAATAAATTAAGACAAGGAGAGATGTATGTGAAAAGAATTATAGCTTTTATGATTTCGCTGATAATGTGCATCATATCGGTTGCCCCTGCAGCACTTGCACAGGCAGAAGAAATCAACCTCAGCTACATATTTAATGAAAACTTTGACAGATTGAGCGCAGGCGCTTACGCCGCATCAAATGTAAGTGTTCAACAAAAGACAAACACAATTGCCGTTGTAGATGATATAGACGGCGGCAAAGAGCTTAAGTTTACTGCATCAACAACATCGGACTTTCATTTGGACATCACCGCCGGCCGTAATCAGAAAGCCATAATCATCGAGTTTGATCTGGAATTTGAACGCGAGAGCAATTCACAGTTTTCGCTGTTTTTCAAAAATTCATCGGCAGTAGAAAACAGAATTATTCGTTTCGATGGTCAGGGCAATCTCTACACACCGTCGGGTACTCTTATTTGCTCGGTTGTAATGGGCAAGAGCTACAAAATTGCTGTAAAACTCTCACCCATAACCGGTCTTGCCGACATCTGGGTAAACGGCAAAGAAAAGATGAGGGGAATTGCCATAGGAGACAAGCAGTTTGGCAATGTTGATATGATAAGATTTCACGCTCTTGGCATTACGGGTGAGCCATACCCCATAATTTATATGGACAATATTGCAATTTATGAAAGTGAGATGCCTGTGTTTAAATATGAAATTTTAGGCAAAAAGGTTGTTTTTGATGCCGATTCAGGCATAGCGGTTGCAGATGTTGCTTCAATGAATGAAGTGGAAGATTATATGGAAGGTGCGTCTGCAATATATGTGGGACAACCGAAGATGTTTAGTGGCGGCGAGGTTCAATACATAGACAATGACAACAAAAATGCCGCACCCTATATCAAAAACAGCAGAACAATGGTACCGCTCCGTGCAGTGGCAGAAAGTCTGGAAGCGGACGTTTATTGGGAAGAAAGCGATCGCAGTGTGATTGTGGACACAGGAAGCAAAACCGTCACTCTCACAATAGGCAGTGAGACAATGACAACAGACGGTAACACGGTTACCCTTGATGCTCCTCCCGAAATTAAAGACGGCAGAAGCTATGTGCCGATTCGTGCCATATCCGAAGCACTCGACAAAAAGATTTTCTACGACCAAAGCGGACTTATTGTTATATCCGACAGAGAAAACTTTTTCAACTTACGTTCAGACCTCGGCATATTCAGGGCACTTTGCGGTGAGCTTGTATTTCACAATCCCACGGGAGCAGAAATGGCAGAAATTATAAAGGAGCGTTATCCCAATAACGGTCACCCCCGAATTTATGCCGACAAAGCAAAAATAGAGGTGCTTCGCAATAGAATCAAAAATGACGAAACTGTTTCAAAATGGTTTGCCGATGTTGTTGTATCAACAGAATCAATTTTTAACGATGAGCCCGTTGTATATGATATTTATGACGGCATCAGACTTTTGATGATCTGCAGAAAAGCCCGTGACAGAATACAAAAACTTGCTTTTTGTTATCAGATGACAGGCGATGCACGTTATGCTGACAGATGCATAACCGAGCTCAGAGCCGTGTGCAATTTTAAAGACTGGAATCCCTATCATTTCCTCGATCCGGCAGAAATGATGGAGGCGGTTGCCTTTGCATATGACTGGCTCTATGACTATATGGACCCCTCATTCAGAGAAACAGTAAAAACAGCTCTGGTAGAAAAGGGACTCAAGCAGGTGCTCGAAGATTATCGCAATACTCCCGGCAGAAGACGTTCCTACAGATGGGCTCAAAGTGCCGTGCCCGATAACTGGAATGTAGTTTGTAACTCCGGTGCACTTCAGGCGGCATTTGTGCTTGCAGACGAAGTTCCTGAGATTGCCATAGAGGTTATGGACAACGGTATGGAGCTTGTAAAAAAAGCGATACTGATGTATGCACCCGACGGTGCATGGTTTGAAGGTATTGTGTATTGGCAATATACCACCAACTACTATGTCGACCTTATGAGTGCGTTGGATACGTGCTTTGGCGATACATTTGGCTATACCGACACTCCCGGTGTTGCTCAAACCGGAAACTATCTTGCATCCATGACAGGATTTGACGGCTTGTTCAATTTTCACGATGCTTCTGAAACCTCCAACGAAATAGACTCCGCCGTGCTTCACTTTCTTGCCGAAGAGCTGAATGACCCCGGTCTTACGTGGCTTCGTATGAATCAGATGAAAAACTTGAACCTCACGGGCAAATGGCGTGACATACTATGGTATAATCCGGAGTATGCAAAAAGTGAAAAAGTGATGGATACGGATTTCTATTTCAGAGATACCGAAGCCGTGGCAATGAGAAGCGGATGGGATAAAGGAAAAGACGTTTATGTTGGGTTCCATTCGGGTCCCACAGATGTGTATCACGGTCATATGGATGCGGGCTCATTCGTTATAGATGCATACGGTATGCGATATGCTTGCGATGTAGGGCCGGAAGACTACAATATTAAGGACTCTGTATGGAATCTATACCGCTATAGGGCAGAAGGTCACAACACACTTGTTATAAACCCCGGCACTGATGGCGGACAGCTCGTGAGCGGTGTTGCCAAGATAGACCGCTTTGATTCAAATGATTACAGTGCCTATGCGGTAACAGACCTTACCAATATGTATGAAACGAGTTCAACAAGTGTTAAAAGAGGTCTGAAGCTAATCAAAAACAAATCGGCAATCATAGTGCAGGACGAGATTAACAACAAAGAAGAATCAGATGTATGGTGGTTTATGCACACAAAATATGATATTGAAGTGGCAGAAGACGGCAAGAGCGCAGTAATCAAATGCCCTGCCAAAAACGGCAATTTCAGAGATATGTATGTGTCGCTTATGCAAGATACTCCCGGTGAATTCTTTGTTATGGATGCAACACCTTTGGAGACCTCACCCACCAACGCAAGTCAGAACAAAAACAAAGCATACAAAAAGCTTGTGTTCAGAGCGCAGAATGTGAAAGATATAACCATTCCGATTATGATGCAGTTTGCAATACCGATAGAGGGCTATGAACCTGATTTCACAGCAGACGTTGTACCTCTTGATAAGTGGAGTCTTGATGATGGTGAATTTTATCGGACACCTAAACTGTCATCAATTTCTATCAACGGAAATCCGATTGCAGATTTTGACAAAGATGTTTATACATACAGCTATGAAATGAAATATGACGAGGCTATGCCCGTTATAACTGCCGAAGGTGATGGGAAAATCACCATAAAGACGGTTGATCAGATTCCTGCAAGATGTGTTATTACTGTAACAAACAATGAGGGAATCAGCGAACACTATGTTGTAACCATTCACAAAGAAAAACTCAAAGTAATTCCCGAGGGCACTCAACAGCTTACCGTGGCAAATATCAGTGCAACTGATATTCCACAGCCCGAAAACTCACCCCCAAATGCCATAGACGGCAATCTTGATACAAGATGGTCAGCTACGGGTATCGCAGACTTAACTGTTGACCTTGGCTCTGTGAGAACGGTTCAGGCATTCGGCATTGCGGTATATCAGGATACCACAATTGATGGAAGAAGACAGTTCTTTGAAGTACAGGTGTCGGAAGACGGCGAAAACTACACCACTGTTTTCGACGGTGAAACATCGGGTACCACACTTGAGGAAGAATTGTTTGAAATTACTCGTTCAAAGGCAAGATATGTGCGATTCAGATGTAAGGAAACAAGCGTTGGTGAATGGAATTCAATCACAGAACTCTCCATATACGGACAATGATGCAAAGGAGGCAGATATTAATGAAATTAACAAAATGGTTTTTGGTAGCTTCGGCGGCATTGCTTTTCCTTTTGTCGCTGTCGGTTTGTGTGTGTGCATCCGATGCCGTAATTCCCTTTGACGATTTTGAAAGCTATGAAGACTCAATCGGCGGCAACTGGAGAGCACAGGGAAGATACACCAAAGCACCTCTTGCCGTCACCGAAAAAGGAAAGAGTATTATGGCAGAATCAGTGCCCGGAGGAATGCTTGAAATTATTCAGGATTTTCCCGAAACACCTGCCGATGCCGAAAACTTTGGAATAGCATTTGCAATGAAGTTTGAAAATTTCAATGCACAGCGCAGTATCTACACAAGAAATTCAGCCGGAGAATATGATATTTTCAAGATAAGCAAAAACGGAAAAGTGGTAATAGCGGAAACTGAACTGAATGATATTATTCTTCAAACCGGCATCTGGTACAATTTCTACCTTGAGTACAATTCTGTAAAAGGATATATCAGACTCAACATAAGTGACGGAAGAGATAATGTTACCATCTCAAATTTCATTGCAACCAAACAAAGAACAGCTCTTACAAGACTTGACTTTGTAAGCTCGGCACCCTCCGAGGGCACATCTGTTACCTACATAGACAATGTAGCCTTCTACATTCTTGACTATGCGGTAGAACCTTACAAGGAAGAAATAGGCAATGAACTCATTCCCTTTAATGACTTTGAGAGTTACGCATCTGATTTCAACTTCCCCCGAAATCAGACAGCAGCGCATCTGGAAGAATGGACATTTCAGAATGATGTCAAAAATATGAAGGTGACAGAGACCGACAGGGGGCAGAGTGCATATATCGAGCCGGCGGGATGGACGGGTTTTATGTATGGCAGCACGGCGTGGAATGTGCCCGATTCACTGACACTGAAGTTTTCGGTAAAGCCGATAAAGCTTGGCAATTTTATAAAAGTGTGTATGATTTATCAAAGTGATGCTACCAGACGCTTTCCGTTTCAGATAAATGCTGATGGCACCATAATGGTATTTGATACAACTTATCCGGCAACAACCTTTAAGGTTGAAACCGGCCACTGGTATGATGTGAGCATAGAGTACAGCATAATCGGCATATCAAAGGTGAGCATAAGCGGAAACGGAAGCAGTGCAGAGCTTGAAGCCTACGGAGCATCCATCCCAAATGTTACAAGACTGAGCATTTTGTCAGGCAACGGTGCGGCATATTACCTCGATGATATCGAAATGACCAAAATAGAATCCGAATCGGATATCAAACCCGATGCAACGGGAGTAGCAAGTATATCACCATCGGTTGGCTATGTTGACAACGGAGAAATAGTTGTAAGCTTTGACGGTGCAATGTATGATTATCTGCTTCCGGGTGTATACGCAAAGGTAAACGGAAGTGATGAGTATGTAGAGTCGATTGAGCTTATTGACGATAAGATAGTTGTGAAGCTTTCGCCTGATATTCCACAAAACGGCACATTTTTCTTTGAGCTTGGCGATTTGTGGCTCGGAGACAACAAAATCGGAGCGTCAACTGTGTTTTTCACAAGAAAGAGCTTTGATATCATAAGCTTTGATACTGCTGTGACAGACACCACAACAGAAAGCACTCTCGTGGTTGTTTCCAAGGAAAATGAACCCCGAAATGTATCTCTCGTTACCATTCTTTATAATGACGAAACAGGAGCTATGGTGGCTGCCGATTTTGCAGAGTGTACAGTCGAAAATAGCACGGCAGAGCTGAAAACACAAGTGACCGCCACTGATGACGGAAGCTATACTGCAATAAGTCATATCTGGGACAGCGTTAAAAATATGCGTTCATTAAACATGAAACGCATTAATAAATAAAAAAGGAGATGCAAGTTATGTTAAAATTAAGAATTACATCTTTGTTTTGTGCAATTATGATGGTATTTACAATGTTTGGAGCCTTTGGTGGCACTGCTCTTGCCGATGCTACGGCAGTGGAGCTTGTGGCGTACGAGGATTTTGAAAGCTATGAGAGCGTGGCAACCGATTCATGGACTATCAGAAATACTGCCGGAGCGGTTACAGAGACCGAAAAAGGTCAGAGTCTTCTTGTTGAAGCGACCACTGCAGGCTCTGCGGAGGTTTTCAAAGAATGGACTGCACCTGCAGCTATCATACGTGATTTTACGGCGACATTTTCTATGAATTTTGCCGATTTTAACGGTAACCGCTATGTGTTTACCAAAAATGCAAACGGTGAATATGACATTTTTTCAATTACAACATCAGGTAAGCTCTCAATAGGTGGTGTTGAAAGCGAAGAAATTATCCTCGCTACAGACACATGGTACAACTTTGAAATGAATTATGATGCTATAACAGGATATGTGGAAATCAATGTTACAAATGAAGCCGACAACACCACCTCCACAGTAAGCGGATATTCCAATTGCAACGGTCACACAGGTCTTTTCAGACTTGACTTTGTGTTCTCAAAGCCGTCATCCGGTACAAGCGTTACTTATCTTGACGATATCGAGATGTATGGCCTCGAAGATGAAACGGGTTATCTCATTCCTTATCATGATTTTGAAGATTACAAAGTAGGATATCTTTTCAAAAATAACCAGTCTGCACAGCATATGCCTTATTGGACTTATCAGAATGCAGTAAAAAATCTCAAAATTGCCGAAACCGAAAAAGGCAAAAGTGTGTTTGTGGAACCCAATGGCTGGACAAGCCTCCTTTACGGTAACACAGGCTGGAAGGTAGAAGATTCTGTAGAGGTTAAATTTTCAATCAATCTTGTTAGTATGAATCAGTTTGTAAGAGTGTGTATGCATAATCAGTCAAGCAACAACAGAACTATTCCCCTTGAAATTTGCGCAAACGGTACTCTCAAGGTGTTTGACAAACAATTTACAGCAGCAGATTTTCAGGTTGAACCCGGAATCTGGTATGATGTAAGCATAAAATACGGAAAAGCAAGCCGCGCACTTGTTACAATAAGCGGCAACGGAAAAACCGCAAAGCTTTACTCTACAACTGATTATCTCCCCGATGTAACTCAGGTTGCATTCCTCTCCGGTGTTGGTGCATCGTTCTATCTCGATAATATCGAAATGAAGAAGATAGACAAAACCGAAATAGACGAAGCACTCGGCGCACAGCCCACAACCACATTTATTCCTGCAGACAACTTTGAAAGCTATGCCATCGACTATGCATTCCCTCGCAACCAGACTGCACAGAATTTGCCAAGTTGGACCTATCAGAATGATATCAAAAATGCAAAAGTAGTAGCCACCGACAAAGGCAACAGTGCATTTATTGAGCCAAACGCCTGGACAAGCCTTATGTATGGTGATTCAAACTGGATACTTGCCGATTCGCTTGAATTGAAATATTCAATAAAGGTGAGCAGTCTTAATCAGTTTATAAGAAATAGTATGATTTACTTAAACGACAGTAACAGAGTAATCCCGTTTGAAATTTCTGCAGACGGCTCGGTTAAGGTGTTTGACAAATCCTTTGAAAGCTCCGATTTCAGAGTGCAGACAGATGTATGGTATGAGATTTCTCTGAAATTCTCCAAAAACGGTAAAGCTCTTGTTACAATTAGCGGCAACGGAGACAAAGCAGAGTTTTATGCAGAGGGCGCATCTATTCCTGACCTGTCAAGGATAACATTTTCTTCGGGTGTTGGCGGAGCATTCTATCTTGATGATATCGAAATGAATGCTATAGACAGCTTCACTAACATTCTCACAGTGTCAAAAGATGTTGTAGAAGCAGGTGATGTTACAGCAAGCATCTGCGCTCCCGAGATAGGTGAAAACGAAAAACTCCTCATTATAAGAGTGGTTAACGAAGATGAAATGACTCTTGAGGATGTGGACATAAAGGTGCTTGACTCATCCGACACTGAATCAATAAGCAGTGTAACCGTAACAGTACCCGAAAATGGTAACTACAACGTTAAAGCAATGCTTTGGGACTATGACATTACGCCCCTCCAGCTCATTACCCTTGACAAATAATTATGATGTGACATTGTTGGCGAAATTTTCGGGAGATATATTTTTCGAAAATTTCGCAGCATTGTCGGTTTTCTTATCAAATAAACCCTGCCGATAAGAAATAAAAAAAGAAATGTGCCGGTGCAGGGCGGCAGAATAGAGACAGGCTATGATAAAAAAATTTATTTCAGGTGTAATGTGTTTATCAATGCTTTCTGGCTGTGTCGCTTTTGCCGATTCTCTGAATGAAATTAACCCCGACTATGCCAATCACACTGTAAGTGTGTCGGGAAGTCTTGATGACGGTGCAGGAGTGAGAGTCACACTGCAGGTTTTAAATCCGGGGATTCTCGAAGAGGATATAGACAGTGTAACTCCCGAAACTTTTATGAATGTTTTTAGTTATGCGGCAGAAACAGATGCCGATGCAAACGGTGATTTTTTGTTTGAAAGCTTTGACTTTGGCGAAAAATCCGGCTATTACAGCGTAAGAGTTATGAGAAGCGATGGTCAGTTGCCCCAATTTTATCCAAACACTTTCATATATGTGTCTTCGGATTTTGAAAAAGACTTGCTCACAGCCTTGAAAGAAGGAAACGGCGAGAGTTTTATTCTTGAAAATATATCTGTTTTAACACCAAATTATCAATGTTTTGAAAATTATTCGACGGGAGTTCAAATTGAAATTCTTAAGCTTTCGACAAAGAGCAAAATCGAAACCTTCGATGATGCTTCAAAAAGTGTTAACCGTGGATGCTTTTTTGTGACAGGAGAAGATTTGTATTTTGAAGATTGCATTTTTCCTTCTGATACTCCAAGCATATATTTTAAAGATTTTTCGCAAAAAGAAAAAGATGATGTCTTAAAAAATGTGATCGGTGCCACAATCTCTGAAAAAACAGAGAGCTTTGAAGAAAATTGTTTTTTTAAAGCACTTCACAGTGCCGGTGGAAACAAAGCCCTCGAAAATATAATTATAAATAACGAAAAATGGCACGGAATTGACTTGTCAGATTACAAAGCTCTGAAGAGCAAAAAGTCTGTTAATGCCAAAATTGCAGAAGACAAACCAAACACCATACCCGAACTCAAGAAAATAATAAAATCAGCCTCAGAATCCGGCGGTTCGTCAGGCGGAGGCGGTGTTTCTTCGGATGCTGTTGCGGGCAGAGGAGGATCCGGATCGGTTTCCTTTAGTCCGGTTGACACACAGCCGCCTGTGCAGGAGGCAACTCCTCCGGCTAATGCTGTTATGTTTACCGATATTTCGGGATACGAATGGGCAAAAGAAGCCATAGAAGAACTATGTAAAAAAGGCATAGTCAACGGTACATCCGACAAAGTTTTCTCTCCCGGTCGCAATATCACAAGAGCAGAATTTGTCAAGCTGATATGCACAGCATTTTTGGGCAACTCCAAAGAATACGAAGGTAATTTTGCAGATGTATCTGAAAGTGATTGGTTTGCACCTTATGTTGCATCAGCGTTTGATTCAGGTGTTGTAAATGGAATATCCGAAACCGAGTTTGGTTCGAGTCTCAATATAACCCGTCAGGATATGGCTGTTATGATATTTAATGCGTCAAAGCTTGCGGCAGGAGAATCCCGAATGCAGTTTGCCGATTTTGATGAAATTTCAGATTATGCCAAAGAGGCGGTTCTTACTATGAACAGTCTCGGAATAATAAACGGCAGGGGTAACGGAGAGTTTTGCCCCAAAGAAAATGCAACCCGTGCAGAAGCTGCACAAATGATATACAAGGCACTCAAGGTGCTTTCGGGAGGTGACGGAGTTTGATGCTAAAAAAAGTATTTTGTCTTATAATTGCTCTTATGATGCTTGTTTGCGCTTGTGTATATGCCGATAGTGCAGACACTATGACAGCAGATGCTTTGCCCGAAAGCTTTGAGCTGTTGTCGGAGTTGGGCTTTATTCCCGAATCGGTAGAGCAAAACTATAACGGAGACAAAAAGGTAACAAGAGGCGATTTCGCATCGCTTTTGTCTCTTTCTATGGGGCTTGGAGACATTGGGCTTGATGCTGATGCGAGCAAGTTTTTCAGCGATGTTACCCAAAGTAATGAAAATTACAAAGATATAGGACTTTGTGCTTCGGTTAATCTTATATCGGGTGACGGCATGGGCAAATTCAACCCCGATAAAAGAATTTCATTTTCCGAAGCTGTCAAAATCGTTATGAGTGCTCTTGGATATGACGAGCTTGCCAAAGCATACGGCGGCTACCCCACCGGATATCTGAAATGTGCCTCCGACAATAAGGTAACAAGCGGCATTTCGGGGCAGAATTCGGACAGTATAACATGGGATACGGCACTTGCTCTCATTGCCAATGCAATTGATACCAAAATGTATATGCAAACCGGATTCGGAGATAATATCACCTACGATTCAACCTCCGGAAAAACCTGGATAAACCATTATCACAAATTAACAAAATATGAAGGTACGGTAACGGGAACTGCAGATGCTGTGTTTGATGATATCGATGCCCTTGGTGAAAACGAAATAAGAATAGACGATGCGGTTTATGAATGCCGCAAAAATCACGCAGACCTGCTCGGCAGAAAAGTATACTTCTATACCGATGATGATGCAAGGGTTGCATCGGCAGTTTGCAGTGCCGATAGCACTGAGACCGTTACCGTTGTAGAGTGGAACGAAATTTTAAGCTTTTCAGACAATGTTCTCACCTATGAAAAAGACGGCGCCAAAACCGTTTCGATGCATATTTCTTCGGTTACAGATGTTGTATACAATTCAAGACCGGCAGTGCTTTCTGACAGCGAATGGCTGATTAAAGACGGCAGTATCAGAATTGTGTCGGAGGGAAACAGAGTCAAAAGTGCTGTTATATCAGAGCCGAAAACCTTTGTTATCCAAAAGGCATATGACAACAGCGAGACGTTTTATGATATGTATGAAAACGGAATGTTTTCTGCAAAGGATAAAGAATACATATTCAAAGATTCATATGGCAACAATATGGAATTTGTTGAGCTTAATACCCACGACGTTATTTCTGTTTTTGAAAGCAAAGACGGCAGATTTGCACGCCTTTATTATTCCAACTCCGAAATTGACGGAAAGATAGAGGGAATACAAAAAAGAGGCGATGCCATAAATATCACCTTAAACGGTGTTACTTTCCCCGTAGCCCGCAATTATCTTAAAGAAGCAGACAAACTCTCTGTTGGGCAAGAAGGACTTTTCGGCCTCACCATATACGGCGAAATTGCAACCATGAAGCCTCTGAATATATCGGACACATGGACATGGGCATACCTGGCGGATTGCGCAATGGATGGCGGTCTTGATGCGTCAGTACGTCTGAAACTCTTTTGCGAAGACGGCAAAATGTATGTTTATGAGCTTTGTGACCGTGTGATGATAGACGGCATAGCTGTCAAAAAAGAAGATGTTCTTTCTTCTCTTCCTTATCACAACGGGGTTGTAAGATACGGCACATATTCCGGCAGAATAAGCCGCATAGACACTCTTCAGAAGGGTGAATATGAAGATGAAAATTCTGCCAACACACTGTTTAAAGGCTACGATGACAACAAAAAAGCCTCAACTTATCTTTTATACAATGTCCGTCAACACATTTTCGGAATGAAAGTGCCTGCCAATTCCAACACAAAGGTGTTTGTTGTTCCGACTGATTCCGGTGCTGATGATGAAATGTACAGAACCAAAACGCTTGGTTATTTCGCCCACGATACATCCTATGTGTTCAATGCCTACAGAGTAGGCGAAAACGCACACACTGCCGAGATGCTTGTCATATACACGGGCAGTGCCGATTCCTACATAACCAAAGATACTCCGGTGACGGTTGTAGATTCGGTATCACGCAAAATTGCATCCGACGGTGAATATTGCTATGTGGTAAACGGATATACCAACGGACAGAAGGTTGCCAAAGAGGTACACAGCGATGAAGTACTCGATAGTCTTTGTTCTATCTTCCCCGGACAGACCGACAAAAAACACGCCCTCTCCACAGGCGATGTTGTCAAGCTCGGTACAGATGCCGACACCGGCAAGGTTATGGAAATTGCACTCTATTATGAACAAGAAAATGATTATCTTCTGACCAATGCCACTGTCGGAAAAGACATAATTTCAAACAGAATGCTCAGAGCCAATGTTTATTCCGAGGATGGCGGTAATCTCTGGCTCACTCAGGATGAGCTTCTCACTGATAACGTTAAGCTGTCGGTTGATTATATTGAGTCGATAAATGCTTCACTTTACAAGATTTACCGTCTCTACCGTCATAAGAATGGAGAATTAAGGCTTGAAACAGCATCGGTAAGAGACATAGCAGACTACAAAAGTTCAGGCGATAATTTTTCCAAAATACTTATGTTCAGTGCTTATAATGAGCCGGGAACAATTCTTATTTGCGAACAATAGATAAAATACTTACCCGAAGCAACAAAACACAAAGAGTTGCTTCGGCTATAGGGGTAATTTGAAAGGAAAAGATAATGTACAAAATTTTTAAAATCACATCAGATTCCACAATAGATTTTGCCGCTGAAGAACTCAAAAAATATCTTCGTATGATGATGCCACGATGCGGTGAAATTCCAATAAAATATGCGCCCGAAGCAGCTGAAGGTTTTCGTATCGGTCTTATGAGCGATTTCGGACTCGATACCTCCGATGCAGAAGATATTACCCTTGACGATATAATTTATATCGATGCAGACAAGTCGGGAGGTATAATTGCAGGCTCTAACCCTGTGGCTACTCTCATTGCCATATACCGCTATCTGCGTTTTTGCGGATGCAGGTGGATTTTTCCGGGAGTAGACGGAGAGTGTATTCCGATTATAGATGAGCCGGCAGAGGTGAGCTATCGAAAGCATGCCGACCATCGCTATCGTGGTCAGTGCAACGAGGGAGCGGAATTTCAGCAGAGTATGATAGAAACAATTGATTTTACTCCCAAAATCGGCTTGAATACATATATGCTCGAATTTGACAATCCGATTTGTTACTATAACCCATACTACGATCACACACACAGCTCAGTTCGTGAACCTGAGCCCGTTTCTCGCGACACGGTACTTCAGTGGAAAAGACAGTGCGAAGCGGAAATTCAAAAACGAGGCCTACATTTTCACGATATGGGGCATGGCTGGACTGCCGAGCCATTCGGAATAGACAGCAGTAACGGTTGGTTTGTAGATGAGGAAGATTTCGTTCCGCCCGAGAGCCGCAAATATGTGGCTATGCTGAACGGTGAACGAAAACTGCTTGACGGGAAAGCGCTTCTCTCCAATGTATGTATGTCTCAAAAAGAGGCAAGAAGCATTATGGTGAACTATATTGCCGACTATGCCCAAAAGCAAAATAATGTCGACTTTTTGCATGTGTGGCTCGCAGACGGAGAGCATAATGCCTGTGAATGTGAAGAATGTCGGAAAAAGACTCCCTCAGACTGGTATGTCATTCTTTTGAATGAGCTTGACGAAGAACTTACCAAAAGAGGTCTCGACACTCATATTGTGTTTATTGTTTATACTAACACCTTCTGGGCTCCGCTCGAGGAGGTAATCAAACATCAAAAGCGCTTCACAATGCTTTATGCACCGCTTGGCAGAGTCTACACCGAGACCTACGCCAAGGATGCCGATATGGATAAGCTTATTCCATACACTTTAAACCAAATAAAACGTCCTTCGGGAATGTCCGATGCTCTTGCTTATCTTTATGACTGGAAGAAAAACTGGAACGGAGACTGCTTCTGCTATGAATATCATTTCTTCTGGTATCAGTATTGGAATATAAACAATATGTTTTTGTCCAAAATTTTGTATGAGGATATTTGTTCTCTCAAAAAGCACGGACTCTCCGGCATCATTGAGGATGGCTCACAGAGAAGCTTTTTCCCCACGGGATTTCAGTTTTATGTATATGGCGAAACACTTTTTGACTCATCAGTTTCATTTGAAGAATTAAAAGAAGACTATTTTAGTCACGCATTTGGAAAAAACTGGAAAGAGGTTGCAATGTATCTCGAAACTCTCAGCGAATATATGGACACTGCCTATTATCTTGGTCTCAAGTCGGTTGATGCCGAAAAAGGCAAGTTCTACTGTCCTGAAATGGCAGATAAAATGCCAAAGGTGCGTGAGCTTGTAGAGAACTTCAAGCCCGTTATCCAAGAGAATAAAAATCAATCTTGCAGAGCATCAACAGTTGCGTGGCAGCTTCTTACTTATCATGCAATTGCAGTTTGTGGCATTGCGGATATAACCGAATATAAATGTGTGGGCAAACACAAAGAAGCAAGAGATGCTATCGAAAAACTCATTGACGAAATGTCAAAACACGAAATATATATCGAACGTTATTACGATCACTACCTTTTTGCACATTCTTTCCATCATATGAAAATTGATATGAAAGATGCATGAGTCTAATTTGATATATGATGTAGTTCTTTGCGTTGAACTATGAACTGCG
>JAFQHQ010000182.1 GCA_017397885.1 Clostridia bacterium
ATACCGATTGCCGAGCCGATTGCGGCAATACCCATTGCCAATGCTGTTCCTAATAATCCTAAATTCATAATGATTCTCCTTTAATCAATTTGTTCTTTAAATGGTTTAAATTTATGCCCACTCCACGACATGTCTAAATGTGAGGAGAACTCTAAGGTGTTAAGTCTGATTCCGTGAACGATAACCGAAAGAATGTTTAGAATCATATTCAGTCCGTGTCCAAACACCAATAGAACGATGGCAAGTATCATAAACATAAAATTGCCAAGTAACGGCCCTGCGAGTTCATTAACGGTAGCAGAGATTGCGGCACCTGCAAGGCCGACCGCCCAAAGTCGTATATACGAAACGATATCCGAAAACACATTTACCACACCAAGCAAAACCGACACAATGTTGGTAAGACTTGAAAGTATGGATTTAATAATGCTTCCTTCATAGTTTGAAAATACGAAGCTCAGTACAAATCCTATACCAATTAATGCGATAGCAACCGTTCCTACGGAAATTCCGCCGATGACCAGTCCAAAGCTGAACACCTCGGCATTTACAACCAGACTCAGCACCAAATAGTAGATACCTAAAAGCTGTAATATCGAACCGATATCACCCAGCATTTTGATGGAGCCTTTATTTCTCAAAGCACCTTTTATATGTGCAACTGTAAGCTGTATAAGCGCCAATGAGAAACAGAATATCTGCAGATTTTGAGCCGTAGTCAGCCCTGCTGCGCCATTAGTCCAGAACGGATACCATATCTTATCGGCATACACATTTGAAATTACCGGTATGGATAAGCTCTTAAGCCACGCAGGCAACTGCTCCGGAGAGAGTCCGAACCAAGTGCAAGTAAGCGTTCCCCACAAAACAGTTGAGAGTCCGAACAGTCCCACAAGTAAAAACATGGGCGAAATCTGCTTTTTTGCAATGAGCGATTTTATAATTGGGATTGCCGCAACAGCACAGATGAATAATCCGTATCCTCCGTCGCCGAAAATAATTCCGAAGAATATGAGTATAAACGCCAAAAACCAACCCGAAATATCATACTCAAAATATCCGGGAACGGTGCCCAAAAAGTCGGTCAGAGGATAAATAAGACTTACAAACTTGTTGTTTTTAAGTTTGGTGGGAACGTTATCCTCAATCGAAGGCTCTTCCACGAGAAGTCCCCAAGAATTGCTTTGGGCGGTTTGCTTGAGCCTATCAAGGTTTTCAGCTTCAATATAGCCCGTGAAATATGAAACGGAAAGTGGCGACTCGCTTTCGGGTGATAAATTTTCATCTGCTATGCCTGTAGCGTAGGTTTCAAATTCAATTTCCTTTTCGGTAGCCCCAACGGCTCTCTTAATGCTCTCAACATAACAAGCATTGGAGGCGATCGTTTCGTCGATTTCTTCTATGCGAGTGCTAAGTTTCGAAAGCCGTTTCTTCATCTCGCCTGTAGAAAGCTGTGGTAATGCCAAACGGTATGTGTTCAGTGCTGTAGCAGCTTCATCAAGTTCTTCCTTATTGGATTTGAGCAGCATAAATCTCACAGTCGATTTTGTTACATCAATTCGAACGGTTTTAATGCTTTCGTCAAGCAGTTCATATTCAGCTTTAGGCATCTCGTAAAAGGATATCTCATAACCTTTTGCTTCCAAATCGCTTAAACTACTCGGATCAATATCGCCCCAGCTTTTTAAGCGGTCAAGCTCTGAATTGAGTGCAATTCGTTCTGCCCCGCACTGTTTTTTCTCCGCATCGAGAGCTTGAATTCTCGTTGCAACGGACAAGGCCTCTGCAGTCCCCACATCTTTTTGCTCTACGTTTTTCCTTTTGCCAATCGTAAAGATAGCACTTTCAAGCAAAGCAATTTGTTCTCGGAGTGAGGCGAGTCGTTCACCTGAACCTTCAGCTATTTCAATGTGGACAATTCCTAATTTGCGAAGTTTTTTTAGGGTTTCGTTCTTTTTATTTTCTCTGATAATAAGAGATACTTTTTTCATAGGCACTATCGTAATGAATAAACCTCCTTTTCGGAAGCCACAGCATTACGAAGGGCTATTTTGCGTTTTGATATTTTTGAACGCACTACGGCACTAACCTGTTGGTCTGCCATATAAATTGATATTTTTTTGATATTTTCCTCGGTTTCGGGGATTTTAACCTTTTCAAACAGGTTGACTCTTTGAGAAGTTGCAAGCAATTCAATCTCTAATAATCTGACCTGTTCATCTAACACTTCCGCCTCTAAATCGAGAGACATTGCCTTTTCCATATGGTTTGCGGCAATATCCACCCAAAGAGGTGTTTCATAAAAGTCATAATCTCCTCGTGAGAAATCCGCGCCCTCAAACGTAGGAATATCAACGCCCGCAATGTTTCCTTTTCCTTTACGAATATTGCTGACAGTTATAATTCCCTTTGGAAATGCATCCATTTCACTAAAAACTGCAATCCATTCACGGAAGCCGAATTCAAGGTCTTCTCTTTCTTTTCTTACAGCCTTCGCCTTGGCTTCAATTGTACGGATCTCCGATTGGAGTTGTTGCTTTTTCAGTGTCAGAGTAGGCAAATATCTGCGGTACATTTTAAGTGCGTCCTTTTGTACCTTCAACTCATTTTTAGTCAGTTTGATTTTTGCCAAAACTACAGACCTCCTTAACCTTTAGGCCAAAATTCATCAGTAAGGTCTGATTTAATTCCGGTTTCATCTTTTTCAAAGCAATCCGCCAAAATCTCCCATCCTAAATCAAGTGCATCCTCAAGCGGAAGATTAACGGATAGTGACATTAGCTTGCTTTCAAAAAGTTCACCGTACTTCAGCAATTTTTCATCCCAACGGCTCATAGAAAAGCCCATGTTTTTCTTTTC
>JAFQHQ010000183.1 GCA_017397885.1 Clostridia bacterium
CCGCCGATATTGTAAATTTCTCCGACCTTGCCGTACCGAATTATTTTATCTACGGCACTGCAATGGTCTTCTACGTAAAGCCAGTCACGAATATTTTTGCCGTCTCCGTAAACAGGAAGACTTTCATCTCGCTGTGCTTTTTCAATCATAAGCGGAATCAGCTTTTCAGGAAACTGATACGGACCGTAATTATTAGAGCATCTTGAAATGGTAACAGGTGTGCCGAAGGTCCTGAAATAGGCAAGACACAAAAGATCTGCCGATGCTTTAGATGCTGAGTACGGACTTGATGTTTTAATACTCCAATTTTCTTCAAACTTCAAATCAGGTCTGTCGAGAGGTAAATCTCCATATACTTCATCGGTAGAAATCTGATGAAACCGCTTTATCCCATATTTGTTTACCGCATCAAGTAATACCTCAGTTCCAATAATGTTTGTCTGCAAAAATATTTCGGGATTTTCGATTGAACGGTCAACATGGCTTTCTGCTGCAAAGTTGACAACACAATCAATGCTATATGTTTCAAACAAGCTGTAAACTGCTTTGCGGTCACAAATATCAATCTGTTCAAAAGCAAATCGTTTTTCACCTTCAAATTCTTTCAGATTGTCATAATTTCCGGCATAGGTCAGCTTGTCGGCACAAACGATTTCATCATCGGGATACATTCGCAATATGTAACGTATGTAATTTGTGCCGATAAAACCAGCCCCACCGGTTATAAGATGTCTCAAATTTCATCACCTGCCAATCTTAAAATATATTTTCCGTATTCACTGTTTTTGAGTTCCATACCCAAATTATAAAACTGTTCATCGGTAATAAACTTATGCCTCCATGCAATTTCTTCTATGCAGGATATGTGATAACCTTGACGTTCCTGTATCATACCGATAAAGTCACCCGCCTCCTGAAGAGCACCGGGACTCCCTGTATCAAACCAAGTCATACCTCGTCCGAAAAGCTTAACCTTGAGTTTGCCACGTTTAATGTATTCATTGTTCACAGCGGTTATCTCAAGCTCGCCTCTCTTTGAAGGTTTTATATTCTTGGCAATTTCAATGACATCATTATTATAGAAATATAAGCCCGGTACGGCATAATTCGATTTTGGCATTTCAGGCTTTTCTTCAATCGAAATCACATTACCCTCTGAATCAAACTCACAAACTCCGAATGCTTCGGGATTTTTGACGGGATATCCGAATACCGTTGCACCATCCAATTCATTGACGGCTTTTTGCAAAATTTCGGTGAAGCTTTGACCGTAAAAGAGATTATCTCCCAATACAAGGCATACATCATCATTTCCGATAAATTTTTCTCCAACCAAAAAAGCATCAGCCAATCCTCTTGGCTTGTCTTGTTCGGCATAGGATATATTAAGTCCGAGAGCACTGCCATCACCGAATAATTTTTTAAAAGCCGGCAAATCATACGGAGTCGAAATAATTAAGATGTCCTTAACATCCGCAAGCATAAGGGTAGACAACGGATAATAAATCATTG
Organism: Clostridia bacterium; assembly: GCA_017397885.1. Taxonomy (GTDB): domain Bacteria; phylum Bacillota; class Clostridia; order UMGS1810; family UMGS1810; genus RGIG1828. Next base: position 1,513 of record JAFQHQ010000183.1, read on the forward strand.
GTTTGTCATATACGGGAAGTAACTGTTTTACCAATGCTTTTGTTGCCGGGTATAACCTTGTTCCGCTTCCGCC